>NZ_JAVRCA010000076.1:23952-42414 GCF_034530995.1 Nostoc sp. DedQUE04
GAATAAACCAAGCCGGAATGACCAGTTAGGGTGCGAATTTCTCTGCCTGTTTGCACATTCCACAGTTTAATAGTTTTGTCCCAACTACCACTAGCCAAGATTTGCCCATTACTACTGATGGCGACGGAATAAACCAAGCCGGAATGACCAGTTAGGGTGCGAATTTCTCTGCCTGTTTGCAGATTCCACAGTTTAATAGTTTCGTCACTACTACCACTAGCCAAGATTTGCCTATCGCTACTGATGGCGACTGAAAAAACACAGGCGGAATGACCAGATAGGGTGCGAATTTCTTTACCTGTTTGCACATTCCACAGTTTAATAATTCCGTCGAAACTACCACTAGCCAAGATTTGCCCATTGCTACTGATGGCGACGGAATAAACCCAGTTGGAATGACCAGTTAGGGTGCGAATTTCTTTACCTGTTTGCACATTCCACAGTTTGATAGTGTTGTCCTTACTACCACTAGCCAAGATTTGCCCATCACTACTGATGGCGACGGAATCAACCGAGTCGGAATGACCAGTCAGAGTGCGGATAAGTTGACCTGTAGTTGATGAAAATAAGTGAATTACTGAACCTGCCACGCTTGCTAAGATATCTTCCTTAGAGCTAAGGGCTATTATCCTGGAAATACCTGGGATTAGATGAGCGCATTCCCAAGATAAGGGCGTATTGAAACGAGATATTACCGGTTGTGTTGGCGGTATGGGACTTGCACCCAACAAATCCAACCACTCCTGCACAGACTGAGGACGCAACTCATAATTTAACGCCATCCCCTTCATAATTGCCTCATTCACCCGATCGCTAACACTGCCATTCAACTCCTTGGGTGCTTGTAGCGTAAAATTTTGCAGCCTAGCTGGTGCTGGCATGGGCAATTGTCCAGTCACTAAAGAATATAATGTAGCTGCGAAGGCGTAAACATCTATATATTCTCCTCGTTGTTCGACGGGTGCATATTGTTCTGGTGGCGCGTAACCATGAGTAACACTCTCTGTATGCTGTAAAGCTGCACCGGAAATAAATTGTCTCGCAAGACCAAAGTCAATTAGCACCGCTTCTGGTTTACCCGCACGCATCATAATATTACTCGGCTTCAAATCCCGATGCAGCAAGCCTTTCTCATGAACCAATATCAAAGCTTCGCCAATTTGCCTAATATATAGTAGTGCTTCTGCTTCTGGTAACGCCCCTTTTTCGGTTATCAGCTTGCCCAAATCTTCGCCTTCGATGTACTCCATCGCTATACATGGCAAATTACCTTCATCAAAGACATTTTCTACCTGCACAACATCAGGATGGCGACACAAAGCCAGTCGCAAAGCTTCATCTCGAAAGTCATGCCGTAATTTATCTTGATGTGGTATCTATTTGGGATCGTTGAGGATTTGTTCTCTGAGAGTTTTGATAACTCGCAACTCGCCGCGTCGATTTTTAGCGAGATAGGTAATACCAACTCCACCTTCGCCTAATTTTCTCTCGATTATGTAGCGATCGCCAAATAACTGCTGCCCCGAATTCCACGCCATTGCTCAAGACTGTAGTTTCACTGATATTTTATTTTGGCACACCATAAACATCAATTTTTGGCATCTTTACTCAACTTTGCTCATAGGCTGTTAAGAATTCGTCCCGCGAGATACCTACTTGAGTACAAATTGATCTTAATGTCCCTGATTTAATTTGAGATTAATTAGGCATAACTAATGGTGTTTGCGATCCATCTTCATTTTCTCGCGCCATAACAATATGTTCGTGTTCCCGAACTATGCGAAACCCCAATAACTCAAATGCTTTAATAACTCTCTTCTTGGGAGCATCTACAGGAAACTTAGGCATTAAATAGCCACCTCTGCATCTGTCATAAAAGCTTCGATTACTGGTGAGTCATCTTCAAGTATTTCTTTGCCAAATATCTCGATATAGCAGCGAATAGCTGACTTGACATCGGCTAAGGCTTCTTCATAAGTGTTTCCTTGACCAACTACAGCCCCTTTTATACCAAGAGGATAGGCAACATAACTGTCAGAATGTTTTTCTACAATAATTTTGATTTGTTTCATTACGGGCATTTAGCAAGGTAAACTTTAAGCAATGCTGATGGAGCCTACAATAAGCGATATATCCAATTGTAATAAACTTATGGCGATCGCACCTATTAAACCCTCATCCTGGCTAGAGAATGGTATTCGACTTGAAAAAGTTAGTAATATTAATCTATTTAAAATTACAGATGAATTGTCAGATCGGATGCAAGAACTTGTTGATAAGAAAACAGCTAATTCTCAGACATCAGAAGAAGAGGCTGAATTGGAAGCAATTGGAGAATTAGTGATAATTGTTACCTACATCAATGGGATGATTGCTAATGAAGCGCAAGAATCTAACGAGACAGAAAACAGGGACATGGGAATAGACAGAAATTAATCCAATAATCCTATCTGATTTGTGAAAATTTGCACTGTCCAGATCCCCGACTTTTTTAAAAAGTCGGGGATCTAATTAGGGTTTATTGCATGAGAATTTGCCGGATTAAAATACTCATTACCTCATCTGGGTTGCCGGTTGGTACCAGTGGACTCCAATCCCCTACGCTGGCGTAGCCAATTACCTGCAAATAGTGAATTGTACTGGTAACAGCTTTGGTTGAACCAATCAATATATGCTTAATCGGTTCTCTCTTGGGAAATGGCTGTTCAGTTGATTGTTTGACAGTAGGTGTATCTAAATATTCACCTAAGAACTGTTCTAACTTTGACTGGGCGGAATCTTCTTGTTGTGCCATGATTGTATTTATCTCCTGATAAGGGGGACAGATAAGGGCGATCGCATTCTTCTTCGCGGGATTAGGCGATCGCCTTTATCATGGTTTCATTTTAATGTATAAAATTATACTTATCAACTATTAATTCAAAAATTTCTATCAATAATTCCGAAATTTTAATGTCAATAAATTAGGTCTAATTCGAGTTATTTAAGATTTTATTGCTATAAAAAAATGCTAGATTTAGCAAATTTTTAACTAAACCTAGCAATCCTAAATTATTTACAAGAAGTCTAATATTTAGGTTCAATTCCTGCCGCTCGCAATTGTGCTGCTAGTCGTTCGGCGCGTTGTTGTTCTTGTTCGGCGCGTTGGCGTTCTTGTTCGGCTAACTCAGAACCCCAAGGTAAAAGGTTTTCTTGTTCGTCCCACCACCGTAACCAATTTCCTGGGCGATTTTCACGAGTACCTTGCCACACCCCAAGGTAAAGATTCATTTCTGCTATCCAGTAGAGTTGATTTTCATCAGGCCCTTGCAAAATGTATTGTTCTGTATTCTGCAAGCGATACATCTCGAAACTGCCGCTATCTGGCTCAAAGATAATATAGTTTGGTACTTTTAAGATGCGCTCGTAGAAAAACCATTTTCCTGGGGGATATGTTGCTTTGATAGAATATTCTGTTTCCTGTGTATCGGAAATAAATTCCATCACAATTACGGGAATATCACCCTGTAATTGAGGTGTGTAACTGCGTATTACTTCTTCTCTACTAACATTAATTTTGGCAATAAAAGCCCAATCAGGAGCTTTAATGACCATTTTGTTGTTTAAAGTGGCACAAATACCGTAATTAGTTGTTGTTAGGGCGTTAGCTGAAATTTTTCCGGCTAATTGTAGGCTTTCTGTAAGTGCAGCAGCTAAGGCTGGTTGGTTGATGTTATCCACTGGATCATCTGGCAGTTTGTAATCATCGGGTAGTTTTTCCCAAGTGATTTGGTAGTCTTGGGTGAGGGCTGTCATGATCGGTTTTCCTTTAGGATTGGGCATTGGGGAGCCAGCGCTGTGGGCGGGTTTCCCGACTTGAGGCGACTGGCGTCATTGGGCATTGGGAAAGAGAAGGCAGGGGTGCACAGGGGCAGAGGGGGAGAGGGGAAAAACTTACTGCAACTTCTTCCCTGCTCCCTCATCTCCCTCATCTTCCTAGTCCCCAATAGTTACTCATCTTCATCAGGTTCTAAATCGTCGGCTGTCAATTCTTGATGCGGGATGGCGGCAATAATCGCATCTATTACTTTGGCAACGGGTAAAATCTCGATATCAAGATCGGGGAATTTTTGTCCTTTAGGGACGATCGCTCGTTTAAATCCCAACTTAGCAGCTTCTTTTAACCGCAGTTCCATTTGGGAAACCGATCGCACTTGTCCACCTAACCCAACTTCACCGATTAATACTGTACCGGGATCGACGATGCGATCGCGGAAACTAGCGACAATTGCGATCGCAATTCCCAAATCTACTGCTGGTTCTTCCACATTCAACCCACCCGCAGACGCAACGTAGGAATCCAATTTTGACATAGGAATTCCCACCCGTTTTTCTAAGACGGCAAGAATTTGCACCAAGCGGTTGTAATCTACGCCAGTTCCAGCACGACGGGGTGAGGGGTAGCTGGTGGGACTCACCAAAGCTTGCAATTCTACAACGATCGGGCGAGTGCCTTCACAAGCCACGACAATGGCAGTACCTGGTGCGGGATCGTCACGGTTGCCTAAAAATAGCTCTGAGGGATTGGAGACTTCTCGCAATCCATCTGTCACCATTTCAAAGATGCCGATTTCGTGAGTTGCGCCGAAGCGGTTTTTGACTGTCCGCAATAACCGATGCGAGGCAAAGCGATCGCCTTCAAAATACAACACTGTATCGACTAAATGTTCTAAAACTTTTGGCCCAGCGATCGCTCCTTCTTTGGTGACGTGTCCCACAATCAGCATGGTGATATCTTCGTGCTTCGCCACTTTCATCAGTGCTGCGGTACATTCTCGTACCTGAGCCACTGAACCTGGTGCAGAAGTCAACGCCGGAAAAAACACTGTTTGGATACTATCAATTACCGCCACATTTGGTTTGAGAGAGTCTATTTCCCGTAAAATTTCTTCTAAATCTGTTTCTGGCAGTACATATAAATCTGCACCTATACTGTCAGGGTCTATAGAAATCGTAGTATCTTCTACTACTACTGTTACCTTCTCCTCGTTTACCATACTTAGGGGTTTTGATACTCCCAACCGAGAAGCTCGTAATTTTACCTGCTGTCCTGATTCTTCACCGGTTACGTAAAGGATGCGATATTTCTGTGCTAATTGATTAGATACTTGCAACAATAAAGTCGATTTACCAATCCCTGGATCGCCACCAATCAGTACCATAGAGCCAGGGACAACCCCACCGCCAAGTACTCGATCTAATTCTCCATAACCAGACTCCCAGCGAGCGATTTGGCGATCGGTAATTTGGTTAAATGTTAAGGAGGCTCGCGCTTTAGCTGGTTTAGCGTGAGATTTGCCATTGCTTTGAGTTGATTGCCAACCACTCACTCCCCCCCGACTGGGTACATCTACTGAGGATTGAATCGAAATTTGTTCTTCTAGAGAGTTGTAAGTACCGCAAGCTGGACACTTACCAAACCATTGGGGCGATTCTGCTCCACATTCATTACAAACAAAAAAGGTTTTTGGCTTTGCCATTCTTAAATCTTATTAAATAATCTTAATATTTACTTAATTCTTGAAAAAAACTAAAAACTAATAATATGTGGTATTTAGAGCTTTTTCCAAATCAATTCATGGAATGATATCTTAATATTATGGTATTAAAAATTAATCATGTAAATTTTTAGTCAAGGAGCCTAGAGAAACTTGGAAAGCCATAAAGAAAAAATCTTGGTGGTAGACGACGAAGCCAGCATTCGCCGGATTTTGGAAACACGCCTTTCCATGATTGGCTACGATGTAGTGACCGCTGGCGACGGGGAAGAAGCTTTGGATACTTTTCGCAAAACTGAGCCTGACCTGGTAGTTTTAGATGTAATGATGCCAAAGTTAGACGGCTATGGTGTATGTCAAGAATTACGAAAAGAATCAGATGTCCCCATTATTATGCTAACAGCTTTGGGTGATGTCGCCGATCGCATCACCGGGTTAGAATTGGGTGCTGATGACTATGTAGTTAAACCATTTTCCCCCAAAGAGCTAGAAGCCCGGATTCGCTCGGTGCTGCGGCGAGTAGATAAAAACGGTGCTTCTGGAATTCCCAGTTCTGGGGTAATTCATGTCGCTAATATTAAAATCGATACGAATAAGCGACAAGTCTACAAAGGCGATGAGCGGATTCGATTGACGGGTATGGAGTTCAGCTTGTTAGAGTTGTTAGTCAGTCGCTCTGGAGAAGCTTTTTCTCGTTCGGAAATTTTGCAGGAAGTATGGGGTTATACACCAGAACGTCATGTAGATACCCGCGTAGTAGATGTGCATATATCGCGTTTGCGGGCAAAATTAGAAGACGATCCTAGCAACCCAGAATTGATTCTTACCGCGCGGGGTACTGGTTATCTTTTCCAGCGGATTATTGAACCAGGGGAAGAGTAAGGAGATGAGGTAGGGGGGCAGGGGAGCAGGGGAGCAGGGGGCAGAGGAAAATAATAATAACTAATGCCCCATGCCCAATAACAAATGACAAATGACAAATGACAAATGACTAAACCCGATCCTAATCGAGTTTTGCGGCGTCTACCCATTGTTGTAGGTGGTCTAGGCGCTGTACTTTTATTGATTAACCGTTTATTAACACCGGAATTAACCCAGTCTCAATCGCGTGGTGATGTAGTGGGCGTGATTTTGAGTGCGGTGTTAATTTTGACGGGTTTAATTTGGCAACAAGTTCAGCCGCGATCGCCTGATACTGTAGAACTAATAGGAGAAGAAGGTTTTGTACTCGCACCAGATTTACCCGAAGCTGTAAAAACAGAGCTAGCCTGGGCATCTCATTTATTGTTGACTAATACAGTAACGCGATCGCTTGTGGTTTTTTATCAAGGTAAAGTTTTGTTGCGTCGTGGCATTCTGAGTACTAAATCTGAGGTTGTGCCAGGAGTAATCTTAAAACAGGTACTCGAAAAACAAAAGCCGATTTATTTAGTTGCTCTAAAAATATATCCAGGTAGAGTTGAATTTGATTATTTACCAGAAAATACTCAAGGTGTAATTTGTCAACCTATTGGCAACCAAGGTGCGTTAATTTTGGGCGCGAATGCTCCTCGCAGTTACACCAAACAAGATGAAAACTGGATTGCAGGAATTGCTGATAAATTAGCCGTTACTCTTGACTCGACTTTATCCAACTAAGTGACGTAAAAATTTAGCTTGGTCATGTGGGACAATAACTCGTAATTTGTAATTCCTACTCAAATTAACTTGCTTGTATCTATAGTTAATTACGAATTACGAATTATTAAGTCACCAAGAAGTCAAAAAATTCCAACCTTCCTTTTCTTCTGGTGTCTTTGCTTCTTTTTCTTCTGGTTCTCCCGGGATATTTAAATTTGTCTGTTGAATTAAATTATCATAAGCTCCTGAATCAACCCATTTTAATAATTCGCCAGCCCGCATAACTATCCAAGAAAGCCCAGGCTCTGTATAGCTTAATATTTTAGTGACTTTATCCACGCTATCAAAGTTATTGGATGCAAATTCACGGGCTTGGATAAGAAAATCTTCAATTACAGCACTAGTCAAGTACTCATCTGGTAAACCTGCAAGTTTCATCAGTGTAGTAGTTGCTACGTCAATATCCTGACAAGCAAGCATTGCAGCCCGATCGGCAGTGAATCTAGCCATCATTCGCCAATTATACAAACCTAGTTCCATTCCGCCAGCTACCAAGCCACCGACTCCGAGTGTGGTACTGCTCAACAAATTTTTCAAAGTTGGCATAACAATTGCCATTTGGTGATAAACCATGTGCTGACTTTTGATGCGAGCGACTTCATGTCCGAAAATGTAAAGCAACTCATCTACGCCAAGCCACTCCATTGCATCTAAATTGATACCGACAATGGGTTTTTCTACGCCAACAATGTAGCTTTGAATGTGACCTGTGCCTCGAAATAGATACAATTCAGGAAGTGGAGCAACATCAAGAATTTGGCAGGTTTCTACAAATGCTTGATGTAATTCGGGAAAATTACGGGGCGAAATTCTGATTTCACTACCAAGACTTTGCAGTCTAAGTAGGCGATCGATACCGTATTCGTTAATTTTTTTGAGTAGTAGTGAGACACCGGGCATATTTTGTAAAGAAGCCAAGGCTTTGCGATCGAAGGGGTGTTCGTAGGCTTCCGAACTTAGTCCAGTTAATATTTTTCTCGTCATGGGTTTTGAGCTTTTAAATAGCAGTTTAGAAGCATTAGGCAAACTTACACCACAGTGTACTAGGTATTTTTCGCTATCTTACCCAGATAGAATATACAGTAGGGGCGCACAGACGTGCGTCTCTGTGAGAAAATTTGGAAATTTACAATTAATCTATGCAGATTATTTATTGGCTATTAGTTGCTGTAATGGTTGTGGGTATTATTGGTGCTGTAGTTCCAGCCATTCCCGGTAGCAGTTTAATTTTAATTGCAATTATTGTCTGGGGCATCGTTAGTAGTTCTTTTGCAGCTATCAAGATTCCACTAATTGTGACAATTATAGTTTTACTGCTCAGTGTCGGAGTAGATTTTTTAGCTAGCTATGTAGGAGCAAAACAAGCTGGAGCTAGCAAGTGGGGGCAAATTGGCGCAATTGTTGGTTTGGTGGTAGGATTTTTGGGATTATTGCCAACTTTACCTTTTGGGGGGCCACTGTTAGGAATTTTACTAGGCCCGCTTTTGGGAGCAATTATTGGTGAGTACCTTTACCGACGTGAATTTGGGTTAGCGGTTAAAGCAGGTATAGGAATTGTAGTTGGGTCTTTGGTTGGAAATTTGATTCAAGGATTGTTAGCGATCGCCGCAGTTGTAGTTTTTGTTGTGACAACCTGGCCACAGGTATATGGCTCTTAGCATTTAAAAAATCTGACAGATTTGAGAACAGAGATAATAGCTAGCAACTAGCTATTTGTTACAAATATTCAAAAAGACTATCTATAGTAAACAAATACAGCGGTGCCTCCCATTTATTCTATGAGAGGAACCGTTTCACTAAATATTTAGTAACTAGAAAGATTATAGATACACTTCATACTCCATTTATCTAAAATAGAGTTTAGCTGCTAATAGTATTTTTATATACCGTTACAAGTATATTTGCGTAAATAATTTTTCTTGAAGTTGGAGCTATTGCCAATAATTTCAACCCTAGAGAGTAAGAGATATACGAAGCGCAGATATGTAAGAAATTAAAATTTTATGAAGACTATTTGTTAATTGAAGATGTGATGAAGACCACTCAGTAAATATTGCAGGTTCTAAGTCTATGTGATTTTATGGAGATAAGAAATACATCACGCAAGTTTCGCTTTCACTGACAGTATTTTAAATAGATTACTGATAGTAAAGGTCAAGCAATCAATTTCTCTGTTCCAGGTTATTATTAGGACTCTCAAACACTCATGATTAATTTTAAATCTAAATTACTAAACGCTACTTTAGCTGCTAGTTTTGCAATCCCCTTGGCTACTGCTGGGATGTTTACATCTGCTGGTTCGGCTCAAGCTGTAACCTTGAACGGAAGTATTGGTCTTACTGGTACATCTATCGTTCCTAATGATGGAGTCAATCCAGCTACTACTAGTATTAAATTTGTTGATGTTGATGGTATTGATACTAATGGTGATTTTGCCGCCTTCTCACCAAGCTTATCAGGCACAGGTATTACCATTAACACTCTAAATTTAACCAAGATAGCTAATGTATCAAGCACAACAGCTACATATTCTACAGGCGTTTACACCCCGTTCATTAATTTCGGTTCGCGAACCTTGGGTAGTACTACTGCGCTTCTTACCTTTGATCTAGATGATTCTGTAGTTACCAGAACTCGGAAATCGGCTACCAACATTAATGACGTAATATTGGATGGGATTACGGGGAAATTTAATTTCAATGGAAAAACTATTGGGATTGGCAATTTGGGTGCTTCTCTTAATGGAAAAACAAGCGAGTACCACTTAACTCTCGAAGCAGTTAGCGTTCCTGAGCCAACCACAATGCTAGGTTTAGGTTTAGTTGGTGCTGGCATGGTTATGTCTCGCCGCCGCAAAAGTGCCATTCAATAGTCCTATCCTAAATATAAAAAAGTTACCTTTAATTGCTAAAAGTAACTCTAATTAATCTATTCGATCTGGCTGGAATGCAAATTCTCCCAACCAGGTCGAATTTTTTATACTGTCAGATAAATCTATATGAATGGTGAATTTTCTTAACCTTATACCAATTCAATTAATGATTGCAACACATTCTTGGGTAAAGACGCGATGAATCGCGTCTCTACAAATAGTCTATTTGTCGCATTCTTTTTTCAAATTGGTATTAGATAGACTTAAACTGACTGCAAAGATTGTTTCGCTTCGCTTGCGATCGCATCTACTTCATCATTAGCCAAAGTTTCTAATATAGATTTGGCTTCTGGATTACCCAAACGAGCTAAGGCTTGTACAAGTCTGTAACGAATTTGCCAATCTGGGTTGGTAGCATAAGGAGCCAAGAGAGGAATTGCTTGTACATCTCCCAAGTCACCCAAAGAACTAATAGCAGCAGTTTGGACTAATTCATTTTCTGATGAAAGTGCCTCTTTGAGTAGTTCAAAGGCTCGTGGATCGCCCAACTCTCCTAATGTAGCAATAATACTGAATTGTATTAGCCATTCCTCGGTTGTGTGATAAAGCTGCTGTAAATCTTCAAAAGCTTCACTTAACTTCAGAGCGCCTAAACAGTCTGCTGCTGCTGCTTGTACATCTACTTCGGAGTCATGAAGCAAACGATCGCGCAAGATATCCAAGGATAACTGTAAATCTTGGGTTCCAAGTGTATCCATTTGACTCACTGCTGAGTAACGAACACGGGAATTGCGATCGCCAATAGCACTTTGAATTAATTCAAAGCCAACCGCAGGTTCCAATTCGCGGATTTGATTTACAGCACGTAAGCGATCGCCTAAATCCTCAGAACTGAGCAATTGCTTAACAGACTCCGGAGTAATACTCATTTAGTTATCCTTGATTTTCAAATGTATAAAAAAGAGTCAAAAGTCAACAGTTAAGTATCAAGAACTCATGACTAATGACTAATGACAGCTGACTAATCTTGACTAGCAGCCATAGCCCGAATAACATCACCACGAGTCAGGATACCAATTACTTGACCTGTACTATCAAGTACTGGCAAGCGGTGAACGCTGCGATCGTGCATGATTGTAGCTGCTTCTTTTAAAGTTTTATCAGGGGAAATAGCGATCGGGTTTTTACTCATCACCTCCCCGACGGTTTGCCCTAAAGCCTTATGCAAATCACGGTCATACGTAGCAGGATTTTTTAAATAGATAACACTATCAAGAAACATAATGTACGCAGGTGGAGTAACACCAGTTTCTTGCCACATCAAATCAGTTTCCGAGATAATGCCTACCAATTTACCGAGATCGTCCACAACAGGTAGTCCGCTGATATGGCGTTCTGCGAGAATTTGGATAGCTTCCTTGAGTGGAGTTTCCTCCCGGACAACAATAGGATCGCGGCTCATCACATCGGCAACGGTTTTAGGCATTTATTTGCTGACACCTTAAATCAAAGTCCCTGCGCCTATTGTAGAAAATTGCGGGACTCAACCTGATGCAATTAATAGATTGTTACGGGATTGGTCATTTGTCATTTGTCATTGGGCATTGGGCGTTAGGAGTGCTGTTAGCGGAAAGCTAAGGTTTAGCCCGTGCTGAGTTAAGAGTTAAGAGTTAGGAGTTAGGAGTTTTGTTTATCTCCTTGTCCCCTCATCTCCCTCATCCCCCGCTCCTCTGCCCCCTGCTCCCCTGCCCCTCTGCTTCTTTCCTAGCCCCCACTTCCTTTTAATGCAGCAATAATTTGAGTATTTGCTTTCGGAAAAGTAAAATGCTCTAGTTCTTCCAAATTTACCCAGCGAATTTCATCGGATTCCAAAGGTTGGGGGATACCTGTAAGATGGCGGCAGTGATGTACTGTGAGGGTAACGCGCAAGTTTGTATAACTGTGGTCAATAGTAATCAGATGCTCTCCCACTTCAATTACTATTCCCAGTTCTTCGGAAATTTCCCGTTGAATACATTCTTGGATGGTTTCACCAGGCTCTATTTTACCACCAGGAAATTCCCACAAACCACCCATCGCTCCTTCTGGACGACGGCGGTCAATCAAAATTTGCTTTTGGTCATTCCAAATTACTGCAACACCAATGATTTTATGGGGTGGGAAAGAACTGGTTTCACTCATAATTGAATGGCGAGTAGAGAGTAGAGAAAGAATTCCTGAATTTTGATTCTTGACTAATAACAAAACTCGGCAGACTACTTGTAACTCTGCCGAGTTTAGATTTATTTATTGCAAAAGTCATTTAGTACTGTTCGTTTATCCACAAATGTGCATTAATCATCTACAAATACACCTCTAATATCGTGTCTGGCTAAAAACTTCTTATTAAGACCGCAAAGGCCTAGAGGAAAGGAATTTTCCGGTATTCTGCATAGATTCGGGAGTTCTACCTAACTAGCCTGACATCAATAATTGATTGAATCAAGACAAAATTACAGGAGTTCACAGAGAAGCGGAATCAAAAACTCCGCGTTCCTCTGCGTTTAAATTTCAACCTGAATTAGTCACTATTTTGGATATTTTAAAAAACTTAACTGATGTATAATCGGAAATTAGCGGTAAAGATTTCGCAGAGACTTATTTTCAACTCGTATCGCTGTAACTATAACTAGCTATCAGTTCAACACTATTGATTGAATTTCCCAAATTTTACATTTCTAGTCAATTTCGCTGTTGTCGGTATCAGATCCTTGTAAGGCCATTTCAAAATTCATTCTCTGTTCGGCGTTACGTAAGAAATAACCACTAATCATCGCAGAAGCAAGAAGCCTACCTAAATTTTCCCGATTTGTGGTGACAGTAACACCAAAGTGTTCTGAAGGTAGATTACCTAATAGTCCTGTAATATTTCGTTCCATTACCTGAAAGACTTCGGCAGACGTGGGTTTGGATAGCTGGGTAACTGTCTCTGGACTCAAGGATTTAACGTACTGCCATAGTAAATCGTTAGTTTCTGCTTCGCTATTAAAAAATTCTGAGACACGATTGGATGGGTTACTCATTTTTTAGCTCCTTAACTACCACTATTAGCTGCGGTGCTTGTGATTTGAATATTAAATGTTTGTTTTGGATTTGACTTAGTTATTTTGTCTTCCTGTCAACTAATGTAACAGCCTAGCGTAAGAGTGGAAGTAGGTGTAACCGTACCAAAGTCAGCGTATTTTCTCACCAATTGGTCAGTAGTCATTGGTCTTTAGTCCTTTGTTAACAACTAATGACAAATGACTAATGACAAATGACTAACTTGCCAAATATTCATCCATGTTGGCTTTAGACTTGCGAAGTTTGCTTAAGGCTTCCCGTTCAATTTGTCGGACTCGTTCTCGACTGATGTTCAATATTTCACCAATTCTAGCCAGAGTCAGAGCTTGCCCATCAGTTAAGCCAAAACGCAGTGTGATTACTTCCCTTTGTTGTGGCGTGAGATCGCCCATCAGGCGATCTAAGTCATAAGATAGGGAAGATTGCATCACAAACTCTTCGGGAGAAGCGCCTGGATCTTCCAGCATTTCTCCAAGTTCGGTGTCGTAGTTATCACCCAGCCGCAAATCCAAGGAAAGAGGCAAACGCGCCTTTTCTAAATACTCTCGCACTTGTTTGGGCGTCAATTCTAATTCTTGAGCTAGCTCCCCAGCCGTAGGAGCGCGTCCCAACTTTTGAGACAATTGGCGTTGTGCTTTTTTAATCTTATTTAATTTTTCGGTGATATGGATCGGCAACCGAATGGTACGAGCTTTTTCGGCTATAGCACGAGTAATAGCTTGCCGAATCCACCAATAGGCATAAGTAGAAAATCTGTACCCTTTGGTGGGGTCAAACTTTTCTACGCCCCGTTGCATACCAATACTACCTTCTTGGATCAAGTCCAGTAAATCGACGTTGCGCTTGATGTATTTTTTGGCAACGGACACTACCAGCCGCAAATTGGCTTCTACCATCTTGCGCTTGGCAATTTCACCATCTGCGATCGCTTCATTCAACTCTGCTGGTTCTAGGTTTGTTGCTTTGGCCCACTCTTCTAGAGTCGGTTGATGACCTAGCTGGGTGGCAAGAGACTCCCTTGATTCGTGCAAAGCGCAGGAACGTTGCACCTGTTTACCATAGAAAATCTCTTCCTCGTGGGTTAAAAGTGGCACACGGCCAATCTCACGCAGGTAAGTCCGCACGAGGTCTGTGGCTGTCTGAGCGGTCTTCATGGCGCTACTCTTTGGTAATGATGGGGTTGGCGGTAGGGTCATTAAGGGATAGATGCTTTCTTTATTTATTAGGGTGCTACCCAGTCAGACTGGGAACCTGTACTATGGTTTGCAACTTACGCGCCTGAGAAACTCGGCTGCTCATAATAATCAAATTTAGGCTTCTTAACTGCTAAAACTACAGTTATTTCCTACTTTTCACAAGTATCTACAGTTAGATAAAAGGTTGCTTTTTAAACATTTTTTATGTAAGTCCTATTAACAATTGTAACATTTATGAGAAGATTTTGGCTAGATGGCGACATGAAATTTCCTGGTTTTCCCAGTTAATGTAACGTTGCCCTCTATCTTAAGGCTGACTAAAGTCAATTTAAGAAATTATCTGGTTCAAATAATTTTCCTCATATTTGTTAAAATATCTCAATGAGAACTATATTCATTCTCTTCTAACAATTGTTTAATTTTTCTGGCAATTGGGAATTGTAAATGGGGAATTGGGCATGGGGCATGGGGCATTGGGTGTAGTTATTCCCCTTGTCTCCCCTGCTCCCCTGCTCCCCTGCTCCCCTACCCCCTACTTCCTAGAGAGGGCAATACTCTTGGATAGTTTTTACGTCCAAAGTCGTATTTTGTAAGGAACGGATGGCGGCGACGGTAGCTTTTGCACCGGCGATGGTAGTAATGATGGGAATTTTGTAAGCTAAGGCTGTGCGACGGATTAACCTAGCATCAGTCTGGGCTTCTTCCCCTGAAGGTGTGTTGATAATCAGTTGGATTTTCTGGTTTTTGATCGCATCTAAGACGTGGGGACGACCTTCATGAAGTTTTAAGACTAATTCAATCTTTAGCCCCTGTTCCAGAAGAACTCGGCGTGTACCAAGGGTAGCCATCACTGTAAAGCCCAAATCGATAAATTCTTTCACCACACCACTTGCAGCAGCTTTATCGCGATCGCTCATTGATACAAATACAGTTCCCGTTAGCGGTAAACGCTCCCCAGCACCCATCTCCGCTTTGGCAAAGGCACGGCCAAAGTCGCTGTCAATCCCCATCACCTCACCAGTGGATCTCATTTCTGGGCCCAATATTGTATCAGTTCCTGGGAATTTATTAAAGGGTAATACTGCTTCTTTTACAGCAATATGTATAGGAATGACTTCCTCTGTAAAATTTAGCTCCTCTAAGGTTTTACCCGACATAATTAAGGATGCTAGTTTCGCTAGCTGTACGCCCGTAGCTTTAGATACAAATGGCACTGTGCGAGAAGCGCGGGGATTGGCTTCTAGAATGTAAACTTGGGGAGAATAGCTGCTTGCACCAACAACGGCAAATTGAATATTCATCAACCCTACGACTGACAATGCTTGTGCTAGCTGTATCGTCCAAGTGCGAATCTGATTGAGAACTGCTGGTGATAGGGAAATGGAAGGTAAGGAACAAGCGGAATCTCCTGAGTGAATACCCGCTTGCTCGATGTGTTCCATAATACCGCCAATCACTACTCTTCCTGTATGGTCGGCGATCGCATCGACATCAACTTCAATTGCGTTTTCCAAAAACTTATCAATCAAAATCGGATGTTCTGGTTCCACTAGTACCGCAAAGGTCATGTAGCGTTCCAACTCAGCATCCGAATAAACGATTTCCATCGCCCGTCCTCCCAACACATAGCTGGGACGCACTACCACTGGATAACCAATGCGTTTAGCAACAATCAGCGCATCTTCGTAACTCCGCGCGATACCATTGGGCGGTTGGGAAATATTCAACTGTTGGAGAATCTTTTCAAACCGCTCCCGGTTTTCTGCCATATCGATGGAATCTGGCGACGTACCCCAAATTTGAGTGCTGAGTCCTGAGTCTTGAGTGCTGAGAAACTGCTGGAGTGGGATAGCCAACTTGAGCGGGGTTTGTCCGCCAAATTGGATAATTACCCCAACTGGATTTTCTGTTTCGATGATGTTAAGGACATCTTCTTTTGTTAACGGCTCAAAGTAAAGGCGATCGCTGGTATCGTAATCTGTCGAAACTGTCTCTGGGTTAGAGTTGACCATAATCGTCTCATACCCCGCTTTCTTCAAAGCATAAGCGGCGTGACAACAACAATAATCAAACTCAATTCCCTGTCCAATGCGGTTAGGGCCACCACCCAAAATCAACACTTTTGGCTTGGTTGCGGGCAAAACCTCTGTTTCTTCTTCGTAGGTAGAGTAGTAGTAGGGGGTAAAGGCTTCAAACTCAGCAGCGCAGGTATCCACTGTTTTATAAACTGGGATAATACCTAGTGACTTGCGGTAGGCGCGAACTTCATCTTCAGTAGTTTTAGTGGCATAAGCAATCTGGCGATCGCTATATCCATCGCGCTTCACTTCATAAAGTTGCTCTTTTGTCAATTGCTGCAAAGGTGTCCGCTTCAGGAATTTCTCGACATCTAGCAGTTGCTGAAATTTATCTAGGAACCACGGGTCAATACCAGTTAGTTCGTAGATTTCTTCAGCACTAATCCCTAGTTGCAAGGCATGGCGCACAGAGAAAATGCGATCGGGGTTAGGTGTCCGCAGTTGGGCGCGGATTTGTTCGCCACTGGGTAATTTTTCGGCTTTGTCGCAACCCCAACCAGCGCGTCCGGTTTCGAGCGATCGCAGTGCCTTTTGGAAGGATTCATTGAATGTGCGCCCAATTGCCATTGCTTCCCCAACTGATTTCATTTGGGTTGTCAGCACTGCGTCAGAACCGGGGAACTTTTCAAAGGCAAAGCGGGGAATTTTTGTCACCACATAGTCAATTGTCGGCTCAAAGGACGCGGGAGTTTTCTTGGTGATGTCATTTTTAATTTCATCCAAGGTGTAACCCACAGCCAATTTTGCGGCCATTTTGGCGATGGGGAAACCAGTGGCTTTAGAAGATAAAGCCGAACTACGGGAAACGCGGGGGTTCATCTCAATTACAACCACATCGCCATTAACTGGATTGATGGCAAACTGAATATTAGAACCGCCAGTTTCCACACCGATCTCGCGGATGATTTTAATTGCCATATCCCGCAGCCTTTGATATTCTTTATCAGTAAGGGTTTGCGCGGGAGCGACGGTAATAGAGTCTCCGGTGTGGATGCCCATAGGGTCAAGGTTCTCGATGGAGCAGATAATCACCACGTTATCTGCCAAGTCACGCATCACTTCGAGTTCATATTCTTTCCAGCCGAGTAAAGACTGGTCAATGAGAATTTGCGAAACAGGGCTGGCATCTATACCTACCTGTGCCATTTCTTCAAATTCTTCTTGGTTGTAGGCAATGCCGCCGCCACTTCCACCCATTGTGAAAGCTGGACGAATAATTAGGGGATAACTACCAATTTGACGGGCAACAGCTTTGGCTTCTTCTAAAGATTCGGCTGTGCCACTGGGACATACGGCTACCCCAATCCTTGCCATTGCTTCACCAAAAAGTTTCCGATCTTCAGCTTTTTCGATCGCTGGGAGTTTAGCGCCGATTAACTCAACGCCGTACTTTTCCAGCACCCCATTTTTGGCTAAAGCAACGGCGATGTTGAGGGCGGTTTGTCCTCCCATCGTTGGTAGGAGAGCATCGGGGCGTTCTTTTTCGATGACTTTTTCGACCAATTCCGGTGTCAACGGCTCAATGTAAGTGCGATCGGCCGTTTCCGGGTCGGTCATAATCGTTGCAGGGTTGGAGTTGACCAAAACCACTTCATAGCCTTCTTCTCGGAGCGCTTTGCAGGCTTGAGTGCCAGAGTAGTCAAACTCACAGGCTTGTCCGATCACAATTGGACCAGAACCTAACAGTAGAATCTTCTGGAGGTCGTCACGGCGGGGCATAGTCGTTGCCTTGGAATACGAGAATAGAAATCCTGATCATTTTAAGGGTCTTTACCCCCTATGGTGCTTTTTATTATTAAGTTTTCTAAGTTTGATGACAGGAACGAGTGGGGGAGCAGGGGAGCAGGGGAGACAAGGGGACAAGGGGACAAGGGGACAAGGGGGAATTATTGAACAAGTCTTTTCCTTTTTTCTTGTCTACCTTGTCTCTTCCCCATGCCCCATGCCCCATGCCCCATGCCCCATGCCCCATGCCCCATGCCCCATGCCCAATGCCC
>NZ_JAVRCA010000077.1:0-41767 GCF_034530995.1 Nostoc sp. DedQUE04
GTTTCTCAAACCCAGTCCCCGTGAGCATTTGCCATTTGCGGATGAGTCTATTAGTAATAGCGTGAAAACCGAGCCTTTAGGTGTAGAGAAGCCCTCGACAATTACTATTGATGACTTGAGAAATTGGTACAATGCCGCAGATAAGTTAGGGAAGTCAGAAAATTACAAAAAACGCATTGTGGAAGTCGCCAATCAATTTAAAGTTAGTAAGCAATTCTCAGCCGAAGCGTTGACAACAATGAATAAAGATACATCTGAGCTTGAAGCCATCAGTCGGCTGACTCAAATTACTCAAAGGATTGGCATGGTTTGGGGTAAGCCTAATGAAAATGGGATTCAAGTTTTGGGAAAAATTTATGATATAACCTTTAATACCCGGCAGAGAGATTTAACTATTTCGCAGAAAAATGGAGAGGTAATTTTAAACTTGCAATCTGGGAGAGTGCAGACTAATAAAGTAACTCCACAGATATTGCAAACTTTTGAGGATGCGAATAGTCATCTAGATAAAATCTTGGCTAAATCTCAAGCGCCACAAATAGACTTACAAAGATAGATTTATCCTAAAATAGCCTTTTTAAGCCAATAGAAAAGGAGAACAACGCTATGGAGACGGTTAATTTAGAGCAAGCACAGGTTTCTTATAATTAAGGTCTAGTACATATAAAGTCAGGGAAGTTAGATGCAGTTATCGAGTGTTTTAGAGAGGCATTACTATTTAATCCTAATTTTGCTGAAGTTCACAATACTATAGAACTAATTCAGTTCCAAATCGAAAAAGTAGCCACTTGCCAAGAGTGGCTACAAATTTCATCCGAGAATTTGAATTACAGCCGCCAGAATTGACGCTGCTTTATCGCCAGTTGGGACGAATACTCGCTTTTTCCATTGAATGATTTCCGTGAAACATCCAACAGCCACCAGAGAGTCAGCCAACGAGAGGGCATTCACTAGCTCAATCCGCCGCTCATCAGCAATAGACGAACAGCGTAATGTAACTCCTCCAGGTAACTGTTGTGAATACTTATCGTTCAAGACTAGCTTCACCAGTTCTGCTGGAGAAAGCACCTGATTCCTTAGTCCGAGTTGTTCTCTGACAGTTTGAATGTCGTGAGCCGAAATCACCCGACCTAAAACTTTCTCGCCATCGCTGGTTTGCAATCGAAATACTCGACTGTTCTGAATCGGCAGAGTTTTCCAAATTGGTAAAAGTGTTCCTGTGACCAAATGAATGTAATCAGTACTGAACTGGGGCAGTTGGGAGACTTCGGTAGACCACGCCGCGACAAACGCCTCTGTTGAAACCTGCTTCCAGATTGACGATAAGAGCTTGTCAACAGGTACACGAGTTTCTTTGTGTGGTTGCACCAACAAAACCCGTGGCACTACCCCACCTTCAGGATCAAAGATACTGTGAGTAGGAATAGATACTGCGGCTTGACCAGATTTCTCGTTTACCATAAGCCGTCCCTGGTATTTGCTAGCCGAATCCACTGCTTCTTGAGCAGTTTGAATGTTGTTCTTTTGAAGACGTTCAATCAAGAGATAGTTAGTCACACTACCAGTAGCAGGATGAGTATAAACTGCTTCTTCCCTTTCAATGGTAAACCGTTGTGCCCGAAGAGTTTCAACACCAAGCTCAAAGACACCATTAGCGATCGCTGTTTCAATCTGTTGACTTAACAGTAATTCAAACCTCTCGAAAATCACGTTCTGCATTCCGATTTTCAAAGCCAGCAACCGATTGAGGAATTGCCGCAGGGGTGGCAGGTCAATTTTCATACCGCCTTCATGGGAGGTAAGCGATAAACCTGTCATTTGCTCAAAAGTCCCTAGTGGAACCTCAATAAATCGACCTTGGAATATTTGCTTAAACAATTCGTACAAGGCATACTCAGCATAGTTCGATTCCAGATTGTCTTGTGCTGAGAATATCCCATTGCCCCCCGTTTGTCTTTGTCCGCGAGTGAGTGCGCCGAGACTGTCCAGCCGTCGAGCAATCGTACTGATGAATCGGCGTTCACCTCGCACATTGGTTGTGACTGGTCGGAATACGGGTGCTGATGCTTGGTTGGTGCGATGAGATCGCCCTAATCCCTGAATTGCATTATCTGCTCTCCAACCGGCTTCCAAAAGGTAGTGCGAGCGCCGCCGACGATTGATCGCGTTCAAATCTGCGTGGTAGCTACGACCTGTACCGCCAGCGTCAGAAAAGATGAGGATTTGTTTGTTTCCCTGCATAAACTCGGCAGTTTCGGGAATATTTGCGCTAGCACCTCTAGAATCTACAAATAAACGCCCCGAATCATCTTTGAGGACTCGTTTGCTCCTCCCGGTGACTTCAGCCACTTGTTTATAACCGAAATGCCAAAGCAATTGCTCTAATGCGCCAGGGATTGGGTCAAGGCTAGCCAGCCGATCAATGAGCTTATCTCTCAAGGCTACAGCTGCTTGGGAGATAACCGGAGAACCATCAGCGTTAAAAGCTGGTTCTGAGCGTTCTTCACCTTCAGAGGATGAGTGAATCTCATGCAGATGTACGGGAAAGGCACTCACTAAGTAGTCAAGAACATACTCACGCGGAGTTAAATCAAGATTGAGATCCTTCCACTCGGAAGCTGGAACCTCATTGAGCCGCCGCTTCAATAACTCTTCGTTAGTCGAAACGATTTGAACAACAACGGCATTACCCGCAGCTAAATCCTGCTCAATCGCCTTAATTAATTGAGGGCATTTCATTCCGGTCAGCAGATGATTGAAAAACCTCTGTTTGTGGGACTCGAACTGAGACATTGCGCTCATCTTTGCAGCACGGTTAAAAGTCTTATCACCGGAGATATTGCAAGCTTCTAGTGCTTTTTGAAGGTTATTATGAATAACTTGAAAAGCGTCTGCGTAACTGTCGTAAATTCGTTCTTGAGTCGGTGTTAGCTCGATTTCAAGAGTGTCATATTCTACACCATCGAACGAGAGACTCCGCGCCAGATATAATCCCAAAGCCTTCAAATCCCGCGCCACAACTTCCATCGCCGCAATGCCACCGTCAGAGATAGATTCCACAAAATCTTCACGCGAAGTAAATGGGAAATCTCCAGTCTGCCAAAGCCCCAGGCGATTTGCATAACAGAGGTTAGAAACCTTCGTCGCTCCGGTGGCTGAAACGTATATAACCCTGGCTCTTGGGAGCGCATTTTGCAGCCTCAGTCCGACAACACCTTGCTGTGAAGCGGCGACCATACCAAGTTTTCCTTCTTGTGCCATCGCATTTCCCATTGAGTGGCACTCGTCAAATGAAATGATACCCTCAAAACCAACACCAGCCCACTCCACAATTTGCTTGAGCCGACTTTTTCCACCTTTAACAGAGCGCAACGTTGAGTAGGTGCAAAACAGAATACCTTGGGAGAATGGGATTGGATCGCCTAGTTTAATGTTGCTAAGGTCGATAATATCTTTCTCGCTACCTCCCAAAGCACACCAATCCCTACGTGCATCTTCGACTAAAGCAGAACTTTTCGATACCCAAATAGCTTGACTTCGCCCTTGACACCAATTGTCTAAAACGATTCCCGCAACTTGTCTACCTTTCCCACAACCTGTCCCATCGCCAAGGAACCAGCCACTGCGAAATCTTACAGGATTTTCTTCAGTATTTGCCGCTACAGTCACATTATCCCAGGAATCATCAATAATATATGACCCAGACAGGAATTCAGAGTGCGCTTGACCAGCGTAAATCACGCTTTCGAGTTGTGCCTCTGATAACAAGCCTTGTGTGATGATGTTGCGTGGGAGATACGGTTTATAAGTTGGAGCCGGGGGCGAGACAAGTGCTAGGGCTGCGCTCTCGCAAAGCAACGAGGGATGTGGTAAAGCGTCCTTGATTCTGATTCGCTGTGGTCGGTAGGTTTCGTAAAGCGTATCTTTCAGTCCTTCGGTAGCTGCCCACTCGACAACTTCGTATTCCAAAACTACTACATCTGGAATTTCTGCGGAGGGTTCTGGTTGTGCCATTACGGTACGCTTGGGCAGCTTAACAACCTTCGTTGCAACGACAGCAGCTAAAGGAGTTGCAGCATTCCATTGCGAACGCAGAGGTAACTGCTCAATCAACGCCAGTATTTCGGGCAAGTCCAAGGTTTCTCTAATGCAAGGAATGTTGCTTATTTCAGTAGCCGGAACTTTGTCAATCACAGTGATTCGGGTTTCCATCCTCGTCCCGTGCAAGGCGTAGGCTTGACCACTGACTCCGACTGACATTAAAACTCGTGCTTTCTCTTGCCACTTAACGAAAGTCTCTCGCCAAGTTGGGTTAGCAGAAGAAAACCAATTAGCAGTGATTGTTACCAGTCGTCCACCATCGCATAATCTTTGCAATGCCGAGTTAATATGCCGAGGAGTTGCGTCAGGGTTGCGATCGGCTATCTTAGGAGATGATGAAAAGGGTGGATTCATCAGAACAACGGATGGCTGAGTCTTGCCAGCCAAATAATCGTTGATCTGTTCTGCGTTGACTGAGAATAATGATGTGCCAGGGAATAGCCGACGCAGAATCTTCGCTCTATCGGGTGCAAGCTCATTAAGCATCAAACTTGCACCTTGAAGTTTAGCGAACTGGGCTAAAATCCCAGTACCAGCAGATGGTTCAAGAATCAGGTCGTTGTTTGTGATTTGTCCTGCCAACGCCACTAAGTAAGCTAATGATAACGGAGTAGAGAACTGCTGAAGTTTTAGTTGCTCCTCGCTACGACGGGTATGTGTGGGGCAGAGTAACTCAAGCCGTCGCAGTTCTTCTAAGGGATTTTCCGATAATCCCTTTTGCCGCAGGTAGAGAATTAATGCAACCTCAACAGCTTCGTAAGCATCTTTCCACTGCCACTTGCCCTGTGCCGCAGTTCCGTTGAAATAACGATTCATCTGCGACTGGATTGCTCTGTTTGCCAAAGGTTGATTGTTAATCAATAATTTGGCAAGTTCTTGTCCCGCGCTGACAATGGATTGCCCGTAGTCCAAAACTGTTTGCACGTCAAACAGTGAGCCTTGGATTGCATTAACCATGACTGTATATATAGTATTGATTTCACAAAAACTTGGCGTAGCCGATACTGCACTGGAAGATTCGTACAGCGATCAGCAATCAAAGTAGACTTAATTGCAAGATGTTGATTTCTGTGGGATGCTCCCGCTCGATCCACCGAAATGCACATTTCAAATTAAAAATGAATTCCAACCACTCTTTCGGTTGTGGAACTCCAACAGATGTTTGTTTTGCTGCATATTCGTTGACCAAAAGAGCTAACTCAATCATGTGCGAGTAAGTATCAAAAGCCAGTTGATTGCATTGTGAACGAATTCGTTTTTTTACTCGTTCCGGTGAGGTCTTCCAAAAGATGCTCCAGAAAAGCTTGTGATATTCATCAGAAAGAGCGATTGCTATTTCCAAGTGCTGACGAACGATCGCAAACTCCTCTTTATCTGGGGCATACCGGAGAGCGACTACTAAGGCACAGTGCGCTGCTTGCATTGTTTTGAATTTTTGAAATGACAAAAAAGCGACCGCTATTCTTGAAACGCGATCGCTCCTTTAATAGGTGTCTCTGTCGAAGCAACAAGACACCCGGTAAAGTTACTTAAGCCGACTGCTTGCCTGAGCTTGCGGGTTTTCGTGGAGCTTTAGTAGATGTCGCTTTTGCAGTAGTCTTAGAAGTTTTGGTAGTTTTGCCTTTGAGGAGAGTAGATTTATTGGCGGTTTTAGCTTTAGATTTAGGTTGTACTCCTGTTGCTGGCGGTAGCAACCTTAGTGAAGGGAACGGGAGTACAACTGGTTGAGTTTCGGTACAACTGTTGTAAAGCTCTAGCTCTAATGTCCAGGGGTCAGAAATTTCCTCAAACTGTGATGTAAAAAAGGGGATTTGTTGAGTTTTAACTTCTATTTGTTCAGTGTTAGGTAGTGGTTCAAATTGAGTTGCTATTACTGTAGATTTGGAACTGGAATTGAATTGTGCAATTGCAATAGATGGTAATGGCACAACGTAAAGTCCATCGATAAAATCGAAAATTATCAGAGCAACAAAGCTCATAACAATAACTTCAATAGCTTGAGTAAGTGTAGATTGAATATCCATTGTATTTTTCCGAAATTTTTAATGTTCACAAAAGTTACGCGAAGCGTTAACAGCCCTGTAATCAAGTACAATCGATCTGAATACAAAAAGTTTTAAAAATGAATATCTTCAAAGAAATTCATGGGTTGACTGAAGCTTGAAGGTGCGCTTAAGTCTCGGACTATTCTATAGTTTTCTGGATGCCAACAAGTATCACTTAAATGTTTTATTTAGCCATTGGTCAAGTAGATTTTGTAACTCTGAATCGTTCTGAATAAACTCTTTTTCTTCAATTGTCCAAACTCTTGTAATCGCGTTAGAGACAGCTTCAAAAATGGAGTCTTCTGATTGTTTTGGATTCATTTGGATTATCAGTTCAAGAATTTTCACTCTATTCCTCGCAACGCGAGTGGCTAACGCCTGGGCACTCAAGGCATTGCACAGAAACTTGTGTAGAATACAAAGCAACACACGGGTAAAACTTCTGCTAATGCAAGATTTAAGTCAGTGCAGTCATCGCGTTTTACTTAACAATGCTTTCCGTACAAGAGTAGATACTGGAATTCCGCCTCGGTTATCTCGGTCGCTACTGGAACTTGATAAGCGTTGTTGGCTTATTAATTGGCTTCTTGCTCTGTACGCTGATATTTATGCCATTAATTATTAACATAAAACTAGATCCGTTCAGATATCCAGATCATCTAGTCATGAGCGGGATCGCTGCGGTGATTTTTGGTGCAATACTCTGGCTGGGGCAGTGGCTAATTCTCCGTCAGACTGAGATGACACCAAGAATTTTTGCGCTTATCAATACGGTAGTTGGAATTTTTGTCTTCTCTGTGCTGGTATGGTTCAATCAAAAAAGTTTGGAGTGGAGCGGTGGCCCGATTGATGGCTTAATACCGGACTCATTTTTCTAGTGGGTGGAACAGTTACTGGAGCCGCGACGGATAAAGCATTAGATTTTTACTGTGGACGAGTTGAGCAGCGATTAATCAGACTTGAGAAACAGACGGTAGAGCCAGAAATCCAAGAGCGAGAAAGGCTGGAAAGAGAAAGGTTTGAGAAACAGACGGTAGAGCAAGAAATCTTAGAAGCAGAGATGGCACAAAGGAAAAGGATACAGCCAGAGGCGGATCTTGAGGAAGAACGCCTCTGATACGAACAACACGGTCAAGACTATGCAGATTATGAATATGACGACGAGGAGGAAGAATAACTTTGTGCTGACATGAACATTAGTAAGCGATGCCTGCGGTGTTTGCTAGCCTACGCTGATGAATTAGCTTTCACTGATGGAATGGCACAGGCGTTCTTCCCCTTGTTTACCGTTGCCAACGGGAGCAACGCGATTTGGTGAGGTCGGATCAAAAACTAGCGATCGCTAATCCCGTATTTCAGTACGAAAACAAATTTATTACTTAATATTGCGTATAAATACATAAATACTTCCTATCTATTCTGTCATGACGACAGAAAAAGGTAAGATTCCCTTTAAATAGTGTTTTCAGATAGGGAATATCTGCCTTTTATGACAAAAAATATATGTGCAACTCTTGATTTAAATAAATCAATAAAAACTTTTCAATCAAATATTACAAAACTTTTGGATTTTGGTAATATCCCAGAATGGGATGGAAAAAAGCTCAAAGAGCGAGAAGAAGAAATTAGAGTTCAGGCAGTCATCTTAGCTGGACAATGTATAGCTCTTTTATTATATAATCTTTCGATATCACCGAAGATTCTTGACTACTCTGTTGCTCAGACACACGGATGGAGAAGCACAAACACACAAAAACATGGTTATAAAAAGCGACAAATAGTAACAATTGGAAATATCGAAGTAACTTTAAACCTACCTTATGTACTTGAACGGAATCCCACAAGTAAAAAATCTGATAATGCTCTGATCAATGAGCCAAAAATAAAAAACCCAAATCAAGGATTTTGTCCGTTTTTAAAATGGCTAGGGATGTCAGAAGGTATTAGCCCTTTAGTCTGGTCAACAATTGCCAAATATGGTGCGATAGCCAGTTCTTTTGATGCAGCACGTTCGACGCTAATGGATTGGGGAATAAATGTTAGTTTAAAACGAATCGAGCGCCTGACTTACCTTTTTGGTGAAATTGGTATTAATCTACGCCAATCAAAAATATTAAATTTGGAGATGGGTTACTTATCTAACAGTAATGTTCTCAAAGACCAACGAGTTGTGATCGCTGTAGATGGTGGAAGAACTAAAATTAGGTTCAATAAAAAAGGTAGACGCAGCAACAAAACAAACCGTCATGGCATTGTTGGTGAATGGATGGAGCCAAAGTTACTAACAATTTATGTAGTAAATGAACAAGGTAAAAAAATTAGGACATCGGCAATACCTATTACTAATGATGGCACGTATTCCGGTTATAAAGAATTCCTCAAAATTTTAGAAATGTATTTGGTAAATTTGGGTATAAGTGAAGCCAAGCAGGTGTTATTGATTGCTGATGGTGCAGAGTGGATATGGATACACATTCCTCCTTTACTAAAAAAATTAAAATGCCCACTTGAAACTTATCAATTATTAGACTTTTATCACGCAGCATCACATTTACAAGATTTTGCTGATGCTGCTTTTAGTACAGATAATGAGCGTCAATCATGGTTTAAAAAATCTCGGAAAATTTTAAAGAAAGGTCAGACACTAGATTTAATGAGAAATATGGGTAAATTTATTTCCGAGGCAACAGGAGAGCGCTGTAAAATTATGGTAAGAGAGCGAAATTATATTTTAAAAGCGTATAGAAGGAGGCTTTTAAAATATAACGAAGTTGCAGCCCGAAAATTACCTCTCGGTAGTGGTGCAGTTGAAAGTTTAATTCGTCAAGTTATTAATTTACGCATGAAAGGAAACAGTAAGTTTTGGTTACAAAATAATGCAGAAATTATGTTACATCTGCGTTGTCAATGGATAGCTAAAAGTTGGGATAATTTTTGTGATTCTATTTTTAATTCTTTTATCAAATCCCCAACTGGGTGATAAATTTTATACTTTAATTCTTCCTTTGATTTATTTTATGCTGTAATTGATACCAAATATCAAAGAGATATTACAGAAAATTTTGTAAATAATCGTCAAAGAACTTACTAGCAATCTTTTTGAGATATCTCATCAAGATAATTTATCGTGTAAATACGTTTATATATTGCAAATAAAATTACCTCGTACTTAAATTTAAGTTTTAGCGATTCCTACGGAGCGCTTCGCGATCGCTAGTTTTTGATCCGACTTCACAAAATCGCGTTGCTCCCGTTGCCAACTGACTTTGACGGTTACAAATCAAAGTCAAGGCTGAATGTTTCACCATCAGAATCTTCTTCTTCCGACTCTGTAAATGGAGTTGAACTCCTTGAGGGGACTTTGTTATCTTCTGTATTAGTCGGCGTGAAAGCCACTTGTTGTGTGGGAAATGCACCCTTTCTGAAAGCAAAATAACAATCAATGATAAAGTAAAGCGTCTCTAGGTAACTTTTACCTAGTTGCTGTGATTCGGCAAATATCCGTTCTCGGTAGCTATCTTTGATCCGAACTTTTTCTGGGGTTAAGTCAAGTTTGTCTGCCATTGTTATAACTTAAGAGATGTAGATGCTGGATTCTTACCAAGAATAGTTTTTGCCATTTCTAAAAGCCCAAAGACATTGGCTTCCACTGGGTTGTCGAGAATCTTGAAACCGTTCTTCTCTAACAATTTTTTAAATCCTGGTAAGAGGCAGCCTCCACCAATCGCCCAGATTTCATCCCCCTGGTGCTTGGCATCAAGTGTCAGATTCACCACTTTCTTCAAGTATTTTTCATACCAATCTTTTAAAGAAGCGCTGTATATATCTTTAATATCGATGTCACGGCTGTATCGGGTATGCCCCATTTCCAAACAAAATCGGATTTTTGATGGATCGCCGATTTTTCCGCCATTTAGATGTTTCATTTTTTGGGAGATATCATCAATGAGAACTTCTACACCGATAGGGTAGGCAGTATGAACTTCTCGTTGACCCCGGTTGTAACGAGAATACAAGGTCGTACCATTGCCAAAGTCTAAAATGGTTAGTTTTTTTGGTAGTGAATGCCCAAATAATGCACCCATACCCTCAAGTACAACTTTCAGCACTTCTACTTTTACATCTGATTGTTTGCCAGCAAGTATTGGCTGATATTCTCCATTTAGTACTTTTTGCAATTCTTCGGCCAGACCAACATCATGTAAGCTGACGACTAATTTTAAGTGCCAAGCCCTACGATGTGGCAGATGTGCCAAAGCACCCAATAAAGTCAATAATGCGTTGTTGACTTTGTTTTCATTATTATCGGTGTTTCGGTCAAAATAATTTCCTGTCCGGTAAGCTGATTCTCCGACTGTGTAAGCACTACCATTAAAAACTACCCGTCCGGGCACATCTTCCATCTCGGCATTTGTTATATAGCTGGGCACGCGAACTACTTCAAAGCCATCGACTAAAAGTTTGAGACTTCCATAACCGTTATCGAAACCCGCAGGAAAAATTTTTTGCAACGTGTGAATGTTTGACATAAAGACAAAGGTAATACACTATGATTTGCGAAAGCTATCTGTTCAAATGATTTTGGGGAGTGGGGGAGAGAAAAATAAAATAACTATCCCTTTTTGATCCAGCCTCAAGAGTTTATCATAACCCCCTTGGGGGCTAAGTGGGGTACAAAATCTCATCCAGTCAAATGTACCCCATATAGCACCTTTATGTACCCTATATAGGGGTCAAAATTTCATCAAAGTCTTGAGCTATTGTTGGGGTATATATAGCCCCCCTATAGCCCCCAAAAGGAATTTTAGAAATCTTTTTTATCAACGCAGCAAAAATTAATTTAGATCGTTGTTGACTCTTTGATTTATACTTTACTGTCAATTTTTTGTTGAAAAGCAATTCAGTTTTGATCTTTAACTTCTTGCTGACTATGTAACGAGTGCGCTATCAGTTGCTTACAGGTTCAGCTTTCTCAACTGAATTATCATTCACACCCAAAGTCAAAACAATTCAAAATTCAAAATTGAATAAATAATTAAAAATTATTTAATTAAAGCCTCGACTCTGCTCGGCTTTAACCCTGAGCGAACTTGTGCTGAGTGTAGTCGAAGTAGCGTCTCGTAGAGAAGTCGAAGCAGCCGAAGGGTTAAGGTACAAGCCCTTGTTTTTAAACATGAGAAAAAAAGTGCAACATCCTTAATTCAAGCTCCAAGATGCGACATGAAGCATTAATTTTGAATTTTGAATTGATGTGCCTCTTCTTGAAGTCTTTTGCGTTGTTCAACTTCATCAACACTTGGTCGCGGCGGTAAAGTAGGCCACCATAAACCTCGGTCATCTGGGCCAATTACTTCTCCCGGTGGTTTTACTCCATTTCGATTCAGCACCGAAGTAGTAGCAAAGGTTTCAATGCGGGGTCGTGGTTCACTAGTTAGGTTATTGGCATATTTAACTTGCCAGGTGTAACTGGTGAGTACTGTAGCTTCATACTGTTCAGCAGTAGTAGTACTGCAACTAGTTAATGTTAGTGCCGTTAGTGCAGTTATTATTGAAGTTAACAATCTCATTTGCATTATTAATGATTGATATCTATTACCAGTCACTCTTAAAGAGGGTGTGTGAGATCATTGCTGCCAAGGCGAAGGTATCACTGTTGTCGAAAGCACCTGACCTGTTGTTAATCTGATCGCCGTCTGCTCACAATTAGGACATTGGATTTTCAACTGAACAAGCGAAGGACGACCCTTGTATTCTCCCATTACTGGTTCCCCAGTAAACTCGCTAATTATTCCCTGCTGACAGTGCCAACACTCAAATATCACGCCCCCCACTTGTTTATCGCAGTCCAAAAACTGGATATGTTGACAGCGTTCTGGTGCTAACTCTTCTTCTTCATCGCTCTTTGTCAATTGACCCTGTTGCTTGGGCTGTTGCGGTAATTTAGATTTTCTCTTGTCAGCAGAGGTACGTTTGGCTTTACTTTTCTCTAAATGTTGCGGTTTTTCAGCAGCGTTTGTCTTTGACCTTACAAGACGTATCACCTCTGCTTGGGCTGGTTGCTCAACTGACGGCGGCTCATCAATGGGAGTAATGCCAGGCTGAGAGATTGGCTGCTGTTTATCTACTGGTTTATAAGCTACAAGGTCAAGCTTTGGACTTGGGTTGTTGGGTTTTGGCTGCTGTTTAGGTGGCTTGGGCAATCGCTCGGTAGACTTCATCAGAACTTTCTTTCCTGAACTTTAGCAAATGAGTGTATTTTAACTAGCAGTTCACCTTTTAAACATTTTTACTAAGTCACAGATGAGTTTATGCACTAAAGCGTATAGTTGCCACTATTCATCAGCTTTTCCTACCAACTCTTCTAGTTGAGAGAGTAGTTTATCTAACTTCGCTCGTTTGTTGGGATCATTCCAAACAGATGTTTTTTTAAGTTGTTTTCCGATTTTAGAATACCTCTGAACATAGATTTTACTAGGTGGATTGTCTTGTTCAATGACATTGAGTTCCTGGATTTTTTGCTTAATTTCTCTGAAACTCAAGTTTTGGGATATTGCTAAGTTGAGCAAGGTTTTTCGCTGTTCTTTATTTTTAACTTGTGCGATTGCTCTAGCCTTTGTAAACTCTATTTTACCTTCACGGAGTGCTGTCAAAATATCAATAGGCAGATTTAGCAATGGTAAACGACTGGTACGAAAGGATTCTGACGAAAATTTTCCTAACCCAGATAAGACCGATTCGATAACTTGAAGTTGGAGGAAAACGTTTTCCTCCAATTGTTGATGACGGTTTTTTGCGTGATTAGCACGATTCAGTATAGAACCAACCTCTTCGGAGCTGATCTTGAGTTTGAGTGAAAGAAGCTCAAGAATTGCCTCCGTTTCTTCAACTGGGTTAAGATCCTCACGTTGGAGGTTTTCTATAAGAGCAATTTGGAGAGCTTGTTGATCATCTAAGTCTCTAAAAACGACAGGAAGCTCACTCAATCCAATTTCCTGGGCTGCTCGATATCGCCTTTCTCCAGCAACTAACTCATAGGTTCCATTTTTTAATGGACGAACTAGTAACGGTTCTAGAATCCCATGATCTTTAATTGATTGGACTAATTGAGATTGCTTGTCTGGAGCAAAGTAACGACGGGGTTGCTTGGCAGGAAGTTGAATTTGTTGAATAGATAATGTTTGAGAAGATTCGACACTTTTTGGATCAGTGATGAATTTTTGAGCAATGGAGGCAGAGAGTCCTTGAGTTAGTGATTGTCTTGGTTTATTCATTCAAAACCTCCAAGGATTTTTTGAATAATTGTTCAATTTCACGTCTAGCGATTCCGGCTGTTGATCCAGGTAAATCAAAGATAGTAGAATTTTGTCCATAGCAGTCGGCGATGATCTGTCGTTGATGAAGTACATTTTCTAAAACGGTGACATTTGGCATTAATTGAAGTACTTCTACTGCTTCATCTTTCAATTTAGTTCCTTTAACTGCACGATTAACAAACATTACGGCTTTAGGTTCTCCTCGCCGAATCCTTTGCGCTTGTTGAATCAAATGTACAGTATCAGAAGCACTCTCAAGGTCAATACCAGCAGGTTGGCATGGAATAATTGCTAAATCAGCAGTTAAAACTAATGCTCTGGTTGTTTCAGAGAGAGCGGCAGGCCCATCAGCAATAATCCATGTATATGATTCATTTAGCTTAGGTAACTCATCCAATAGTGCATCAGGCGCTTGAATAATCTGACAAGGAATAACTTGTTCTAATCGTTTTAGCCACTTAGAAGATGAGCATTGAGCATCAGCATCTACAAGTAGCACTGATTTACCTTGTTTTTGTAGCCATCGTGCAAGATGAACAGAAACTGTTGATTTACCTGCTCCTCCTTTTTGATTGATAATTGCGATGATCGGCATAAGTAGGATCTAAATTACAAAGTATAGTTTATGGTAGATTTTTAGCTTATACAGGCTTTCAGGCAAAACAAGCAAGCATCAAACAGCAAGATATATAAGTATCAGTGTTCACAAGCAGAACTTCTGAAATTCTCCTTTATACTCAAGTTGAACTTAAAAATTCATATCAATTTAACACGATTGCAAAAATCCCATCTTCTTTGCAGATTGCCTATATCTTGAAGAATACTACTCAAACAAATAGTTTCAATAGGTAGCTTCTCAATTTATCTTGATTTATCTCATTCATTAAGTTTTATGCCCAGCCCAACTACCGACTTAGTTCGCTCCTACTTAAAAGAAATCGGACGCTATCCTCTGCTAACTCCTGAGCAAGAAATTACAAACGCTAGGCTTGTGCAGCAGATGATGACGATTGAGCAGCAACGGCAAGCGATCGCACTTGAACTTAACCGACAACCAACTGCAAGAGAATTAGCTATCTCGTTTGGGCAAAGCGAAGCTGAAGTAGAGTCAATCGTTCAACAAGGTCAAAAAGCTAAACATAAAATGGTGACAGCTAACCTACGATTGGTGGTAGCGATCGCTAAAAAGTACCAGAATCACAATTTAGATTTTCTCGACTTGCTCCAAGAAGGGGCACTAGGTTTACAAAAGGGAATCGAAAAGTTTGATCCCAACCGAGGCTATAAACTATCAACCTACGTTTACTGGTGGATTAAGCAGTCAATAACACGTGCTGTAGCAGAGAAGTCTCGCACTATTCGTTTACCAATCCATATCAACGAAAAGTTAAACAAAATCAGGAGAATACAGCAGCAACTATCTCAATCTTTGGGTCGTCCTCCGGTTGTAGCAGAAATAGCCGAATCGTTGAATCTATTGCCAAGCCAAATAAGAGATTACCTTCAGGTTTCCAAGTCTCCAGTTTCATTAGAAATGAGAGTGGGAGATGAGGGTGAAAGTGAACTAGTCGATATTTTACCGATGGATAGCATTTCTCTAGATGAGCAAATAGCTCAGGAGCTTTTACACCAAGACTTGAGCAAGTTGCTGGCATTGCTTAAGCCAAGGCAACGAGAAGTATTGACTCTACGTTTTGGATTGTCAGATAATCAGCAACTGACTTTGAGTCAAGTTGCAAAACGCCTAAATCAAAGTCTGGAAACAATTCGTAAAACTGAACATCTTGCTCTGAAAATTTTACGCTCTCATCAAAACAAGATTAAAGACTATCTTCTTAATTAGGACTAAAGGTTGTTTGACTCTAGTTTCATTTATATAAGTCGAACTCACTACTCCAAAGATTGAGAACAAACCGCCACTACTGGTAAAGATGCCTTTAATTGCCTCTGTCTGGTTGCGATCGCGTACCTGCCATGAATTGGTGGCATCGCCTCTGCTTAATCCCCGGCGAAAAACCTCACTGTTTCAATCAAATGAAGCATGAATATATTGATACTAGAAACTATCCTTATAAATAGAACACCGAAGAAAGAACCGATGCCCAGCAAAACTATTGAAGTCCGAGAGTACACTGTTAGAGCGCACAAGCGGGAAATTCACACTCGCGTTTTCAACTTCGTATGTAAGCAGTGTGAACAGCCCACACAACGAGAAACCTTTGGTGTGCGACCACTCTACTGTGAGCAATGCCGTCCGCCACAAGCACCTAAGCAATCGAAATTAGTCCCTATAGGCAAGAGGAAACCCAGAGCTATGAACTATAAAAGCGGGAAGGATATCGCTGGGTGATTTGTTGTCTCTTGGGTGAGTGAAGCAGTGCGCTCATTCGCCCAACCTAACTCAAACTGGTAAAAAGTAACTCTAATGTTTAGGGTCATTCAGGAGATGCAAACTGTGCAAAGACCTCGGCCCCTGTCAGGTTTTTAGTTTCATTGGCAAAACAGTAATATTGGGGCTTTTCATCAATGAATACCTGACGATCGAAAACAAGACCTTCAGAACTATCGAATAGTCCAACAGGCATGAAATACTGGTTACTTTGTTTCAATTTGTAAAAGAGATGGCTACCACACTGCTTACAGAATCCACGTTCTGCCCATTCTGAAGATTGATAAACTTCGATATTTTCTTCACCAGAGAAGCTAACATCACTTTCACAGTCAACGACTAACAAAGGCCCTCCGCCCCAATTGCGGCAGATACTACAATGACACGCTCCCACACTTTTACTCATGCTAGTTGTAGAAAGACTTACTGCTCCACACAGGCAACTACCTTTTGCAATGCTTACGTTAGACATATTATTTTCTCTGACTCCACGCAGGCACTCCAATTACTCACATTTTCCCCTATTTCATACTGGAAATGCCAAGAATATTAAGTAGTTCGCTTTCATGACTTTGTTCTTTTAAAGGTAAAAGCAAAGTTACGAAACAACTTTTACAATTTATTCTCTAGAAAGGTTGCCCAGAGACTATTTATAAAGTAAATCTTTAGAGAACAAGACGACGCAACATAATTCTGTACTTGGCATTAGCGAGAAACGGGATATCAGATACAGGTTTTGGTTAACATAGAAATTCCCCTGACATTGCAAATATTGTATGCCCAAGACTTGGAACATCAAGATAGATAACTATATTCAAGCCAACCCCAATTGCATCATCGCCACTGCTCATGTAGATTCGTTTCCGATAGACCTGCCGCTAGAACCGAACATTCGCGAACCGAACCGCAAAAGCGCGACCTACAGACAAATGTTCGATTCACTGACAACCGAACCCGAAAAATTCTTCTCCCGTCACAGTGGAATTGTTTTATTAGCCAATAAAGTTAAGCCCAACAGAAATAAAACCTCACTCGAACTAGAAATTTTAGAAGCTAACGAGGGGGGTAGTGATGGCATTATCAACGGAGGGCATACAGTTTTAGCTTTTGAGCAAGCAAAAAATTACAAATATGACCTAACCGAAGCCAGAGTAAAAGTTACGATTCACATTGGACTGACTGAAGAATCAGCCAAAGATATAGCCCTAGCAAGTAATACTACAACGCCAGTAGATTCTCGCTCCAAAGTCAACGCCAGGGGTGATTACAAATTCATCAAGCAGTATTTAGCTCAGTTAGAACAGAAAGAAGATAGAAAATTCCGCATTGCCTATTATCAAAACCAAAGCGGCACTCCCAGAAATGCCCAGTGCAATGTCACCCATTTGCTCAAGCTGCTTTACTGCCTCGACAGGAATAAATACAACCCCGACAGCAATAAACGAACCAAGCACCCAGCAGGAATGAGTCTTCCAAGTAACATCACAGACGCAGAAAGGGAAAGATTAACTGCACTTTTGCCTCTCTTGACTCATGCCCTGTGGATAGAGCAAAGACTTTACGAAATAATCCAAGACTATATCAGCAACCCCAGAAGAAAAGGTGCTAACGACCTAGCATCAATTGATATACGTAAAACGACGTTGTTGCCTGACAGCAAGTATTCATTCGGGTTTGGTGCGCCAACCGACTTAGCACTACCGATAATCGCATCATATCGGGTATTTCTGGATAAAGACTATAAATGGATTCTGCCGTTTAACGAATTCGCTGAAGATTTCCTCCAACACTTGTGGAATAACTACTTCCGCAAATATTTGGTGTCGGAGAAAACAGCAGGAAATACAGTCGGTACAAAAATCAGTCGGAACCAGGAGATTTGGGAAAGTCTGTATATTTCGGCGCAGAGTTATCTAAATCAGCACTTGGTTAAAATGGTTAATTCTAGTAAGGAAGAAAAATCGAAGGTAACACAAGGGACAAAAGGGCGTGTGCAAGCAGCTAAGAAATGATAGTACAAGGCTTCTATTGAAAAATTTGTTTTGGATGAGCGATGGTTTTTAACACTGAATAATTATCAGTTATCAGTAAAGTTGTAAAATCCTTGGGTTTTAACTGATAACTGATAACTGTTTTAAGTGATAGCTTAACTTTTGAAATCAAAAAAGTACTATTGCTCACAGATTATTTTCTATTTCCATATACAATAACAACTGCTCATTCAAGGAATATTTTGTGATTTTAACAGTAGCAAGAGAGAAAAAATAATGGCTGAACTCAAACTCCGGTCAAAAGATCCAGATTCCCTCAGACGCATTATTCAAAGTGCTTTGTCAGAAAGATTACAGAGTGTGACAGCAGGAATCAAAAGAACAGAAGAACGGATTCAGGATTTTGAAACCAAATATCAATTATCGACTGAGGAATTTCTCACTCAGTTTAATAATGATGAATTATCCCATAATTTTGACTATGATGAGTGGATTGGAGAAGCTCGAATGTTGGTACATTTACAACAAACAAAAGAGTCGATAGAGGAGATTGATTTTGTTGATTGAAGATTATTTTCAGCAAATTCGGATTTTAATCGAATCCTCAGAAATAGTTAAGATATTTAATTTAGAAACTGAAAAAAGAGGAATATATGAAGGTTTTCTCAGAGCCAAGCTCGAATTTAAAGATAATTCGTTGCTGCATCTAAGGGAATTTATCTATGTTGAAATATCTCCAGATAGAAAAATGTATAGTTATCAATATATGAACTCAGAGAATAATCTAATTTTCCGCTATGACAATACTGAACATCACCGAAAATTAAATCTGACTACCTTTCCTCATCATAAACATGATGGTGGTGAAGATAATATCGTTAAATCAGATGCTCCTTTTTTAGCTGAGATCCTAAAAGAAATTGAGAAAATATTAGTATAAGTGCGATTCCTACGGCAGAGGTTGCCGATATCCACAATCTCTTCAGCGAACGCTTGACATCGATTAATTTATTTTCGCTGTAGACCACGCCCTAGTTAGAAAAGCGTATGATTTTTGGGTTTAGCCCTTTCGTCTGATATTGTATGAACGAGCAGGATTTAGCCGTTCAGCAGGAATATAGCTTAGGAAATACCACCCATCATCATCCCTTTCAACCAAATCAGACTTTTTGTGACTAAATAATACCAAGCAATTTAAATTTCCTTTTCGACTTCATACTATTAAAGTCTTTTTCGGGCTGTGTTTTTCTTATTAAAAGCTTAATTTAGATTCAGGTGATACTAGTTGCTGAAGATAACATGAGTTTCCCAAATACTCATACTAACCAGTCTTCACTTTAGCTTGTTGCGATCGCTCTCAAGTTCTAAATTAACTAACTTCAACAAGGAAAATACACTATGGCTATTATACAAGGACAACCAACCAATGGAAATGACGTCATCTTTGCTGATGGAGCTAATGACTTTATCGATGGTCTACAAGGCATTGACTTAATTAACGGTGGTTCGGGTAACGACACCCTCTTCGGTAGAGATGGCAATGACATAATTCTCGGTGATCCCGGCAATGACTTGATTGATGGTGGCTTTGACAATGACGACCTTAATGGTAACGCGGGCAATGACACCCTTATAGGTAGCTTTGGCAATGACAGCCTTTTCGGTGGCTCTAGCAGTGACTCCCTCAGTGGTGGCGCCGGCAATGATATTCTCATAGGCTTTAATGGAGTCAGTGGGAATGAGTTAGACACTCTAAGGGGCGGTTCTGGAGCCGACACGTTTGCGCTTGGAGATAGAAGCGGTTCCTTCTACCTCAATTCGGCCGGCTCTAGTTTTGCCACAATTGTTGATTTCGATTCCAGTCAAGCTGACAAGATTCGAGTTAACGGTAGTGCCTTTGGTTACACATTAAACAAGAACGTTAATTTTTCTGGTGGTTCCGCATTAGACACTTCAATTTTGAAAAACGGTGATCTCATTGCGGTTGTGCAAGACAATACTAATGTGTCTATTTCCTTCGACTTTATTACAGCTTAGATTGAGGTAATTGAAAGCATTGTACAGCAATGCTTTCAAGAAGATTTAAGTCGTGCAAGTGGTACAGGGGAGCAACGCGATTTTGTGAGGTTGGGTGAAAAAGGTGCGATGCCTTCGGCGGGCTGCGCCTACGCTAAAACTTACATTTCTGTATGAAGTAATTTTATTTGCAATTAATATACGTAATTGCACGATAAATGCTCTTGATGAGATATCTCAAAAAGATTGCTAGTAAGTTATTTGACGATTATTTCCAAATATATCTGCAATAAGTCTTTAAGACTTAGTATCAATTATGGCAAAAAATACATTAAATACCGAATTAAAGTATAAAATTTATCAGGATGTTTGAGGTTTGATAAACGAATTAAAGATAGAAAAGGAGGAATATGTATCCAGATCCATTCTGCTCCATCCGCAATTAATAAAACCTGTTTTGCCTGACTAATACCTAAATTAACCAAGTACATCTCTAATATCTGCAAAAACCCTTGATATCCTTTATAAGTTCCATCATTGGTAATTGGAATCTCTCCATTTTTGATTTTTTCACCTTGCTCATTCACTACATAAATTGTTAATAGTTTTGGCTCAATCCATTCTCCTGTAAAGCCTACACGATTAGTCTTAACCTTACGCCTACCTTTTTTATTAATCTGAATCCGTGTACGACCACCATCTACAGCAATAACGAGCAACAAAGCTGTACATTCTCCTGCCAAAATTAAGGACAATTCTCTAATTTCTTGCTCACGTTCTCTGAAAAATCGTCCATCCCATTCTGAGATATTCTTCAGTTCTAAAAGTTTCGTTCTTTAGTTCTAAAAGTTTCGTAACTTGTTCTTGAAAGTTTTCTAATGATTTGCTTAAATCGAAAGTAGAATATATATGATTTTTCATAAGCAAAGTAGGCACTCCCTGTTTTGATGTCAGATATCAAAACCTTTACTCCAAAGGGAATCCTACCTTTTTTTTGTCACAAAAACGAGTCATCTTCAGACCCTACAATAGAACCGGAAATTTAAAGCAGTGCTAATACTGCTTTAAATGTATAAATATTTATATTGTACTTAAATATATTTATTAGCGATCGCACCTTTTTCACCCAACCTCACAAAATCGCGTTGCTCCCCTTAGGAAATACTAATGAACTTAAGCATTCAACAGATTGTACCGGAGGACGTTGCATTAATGGAAGCTCTATTAGCGACCTTTGGTGAGGTGTTCGATCAGGTGGAGACATATAGAAATCCACCTAGTCCAGACTATCTGCGGCAACTGCTCGATAGTGACTACTTCATTGCGATCGCCGCATTGAAAGAAGGTGAGGTCGTTGGTGGTCTTACTGCCTACGAGCTTAAAAAGTTCGAGCAGGAGCGCAGTGAGATTTACATCTACGATCTAGCTGTTGCTGCCGCACACCGACGGCAGGGAATCGCAACGGCATTAATTCAAAAGCTGAAGGAAGTAGCAGCAGCATGTGGAGCTTATGTCATTTTCGTCCAGGCGGATATCGGTGACGATCCAGCCATTAAACTTTATACAAAGTTGGGCGAGCGCGAAGACGTATTGCATTTCGACATACCAGTTAATAGCGGCAATGACAATGCCTAATGCTTATCCGAGTAGTGGCTTTTCGAGAAGAGCATACTAAATAGCGGGTCAATTTTTTACAATATTTCTAAATCCTGGTTGAGTCATCATCAGCGATCAAATGCAGTTTTTTTTCGTGCGAAACCCCTATAAAAATTTGCGGTTACTAGATCAAGTTTGGACGGGAGAAAATATGCAAGTGTTTGAATTAATTTCCATCTTGGAAAAAGATGGCGAACGAAATCTTTAATCAAGATGCGCTCCTACGGCAATTGTGCGGATTCATGAAGTTAGCTGATTAATAAGTCCCGCATAAACACGGATTCATTCTTGCTGCCTTTCAGTAAAACTGCATTATACAAGTTTTGAAGGTGCATCTATGACTAATACTACAATGTTAGATAACCGTATAAATAAGCAAATAAAATTTGAACCATTAGAAGCGACAGTAGCAGCAACAGAAGAAGAGTCAGTAATATTAGCCGAAAGGCTTACACAGGTGGCAATTCCTTTATCCGTATTGTTACAAGCCCTGAATATAGCGAAATACGATAAGGCAGCAGCTTTCCACTACGCTGACAAATACCTAAAGAATATCAAAAAGTCGAAATGGGTTATTATCAAAACGGCTTGAAATTTTCCCATGAAACGCTCGGTTAAATATTTTTCTCCTGATGTAAATTCTCAGTTTTGATTATTCCAGCATCATTTTTCGCCATCATGGTCAACAACTTTACAAGCCTTACCTCTGTATCCTGCGTCCTTGACAATATGATTCAGTTTTAAGGCAGATTCTAACGCTTCAGTTCTATCAGGCAAATTGGTTAACACATCCACTTTTGTGCCAGAGTTAGATTCTATATAAACTGAGTAAGTCACTTTAATCCCCATTTGTCTTTATCTCTATTGCTCTACAGTCAAATTCCATATCTTGCCCAAAAGCTATAGTTAATCTTCAATCAAATGATTTTATATAGTGAAGAAAAGCAAAATTCAATGCTTTTTCCAGTGACTCTTCCCTGGATGAGCGGTCTTTATAGCTATCGACTACTAACTCCAAACTATAATTTAATTTCTGATGTAGTAGATATAAGAACCTACATCGTAGGGATCTGGTTGGTAATAGGTAACGATTATTTCAAATCCTTTATGGTTCTTGTGTGCCTCAATTATGTTACCTTTTAATTCAAGCTGATTAGAAATTTTCACAAGTAATCATTTTTGGTTTTTGATAAGTACGGCACTCTAGCTTGTTATTGAAAGGAAAAGATGCTGAGATTAACCTCAAACCAATAAAATACTCAAGGTCATCAGTGCCAGATTTTGAAATGAAATCACCCTGCAAAGTGATTCTAGTTTCAGATTCTTGAATTATGTCAACGGTGGGTTGAATTTTGTTTATTAATTCTTGCAAGTGATCCATAGTTAATCTGGAATTTTATCGAATTTATAAGGCTAAAAACTAGTATCAATAAAATCGGACTGAAGGAAGTTGGATTTACCTGAGCCAGTTATAGTATAAATTTATTCCTTTTTAATTGTTACCCAATCACTCAAAACAGCTATACAGCAAGCGGTCAATGTTGACCTTCTCAAAGTCTTACTTTCGTGTTTAGCAATGTAACCGCCCTCTAACTCATTCTGCTCAAAAGAAACCCCAATTACGTCAAAAAGCTTATTAGCAACATCAAGAGAAATAGATTTCGACCAAGACATATTTATCTCCCACCCAATCCCGGAAAAAACTTACTCCAAACACTTTGCTCTTTGGAGGCTAATTCTTCTGAACCTAAAACATTCTCTAGCCCTCTCTGATTACTCTGAATCTCCTGCATATTGAGAGCGTGAATAGTTTGGGCTAACTCTGGATTGTCTTCTAACAATTCAGCTTCAAGCTCCAACTCCTGCTGTAACAGTTGGGCATTTCGACACAAGAACATTCGTTGCTGATGTCGTCGCCTGATTTCAGATTCAGTAAGTTGTAAGCGTTCTTCAAAATTAAAATTATCGTAATCGCTATACATAACGTTTAATTACTCCATAAAGTAGCTGATATCCCAGCCTCAATCTTGTAATAAACTCATCAGTATTACGATTACCCCAAACAGGATTACTACAGCTCTTTATCCAGTTAATTGGACTATGACAAATCTCATTATGACAAGAGATACACGTAGGAAATGTCGATACCCCAATAACGTCATTCCCATAGTAAGCGTGATGGATCTCTTCGCTTTTCTTCGTTAGGCAAACGACACAATAATTGTGAGTTTTTCTGTGAGCGATGCCTACGGCGGGCTACGCCAATGCTACTTGTTTTCTGTACTCTTTGGGATTACCATATCGAGCATTCCAGTTTAATCGTCTGTGTAGCCGAGATTTTCTAGTAATAGAGTCACCCCTTTTTCGTTTAACTCTTGCCCCGTTAATTCGTGCCACTTCTGTTTGATTTCCTGAAAATGTGGTTTTCTCCCTAATTCTGTTGCCCATTTTCTAATTTCTTGATACCAGTCAACCTGCTGCTGTGAGGATTGCTGATTATTTTTAGAACTATTAACAGTGTCAGCATTCGGTTTGGAATCCTGTTTTTGTTCCAGACCTTTGATATCAAATTCCGGGATTAGAGCAACAAAAGGATTAGACCGAGTGGGAATCACCAAGGCATATCGAACTCCGGCTTTGTCTAACATTTCACAAGCCTGTCGCAAGACCTCCAAAATCTCCTTTTTAACGTTTACAAAATCCTGGGGATGGTCAAGAATATAAGAGGATGTTTGCCCCATCGCAATAAAGCAAACATTTTTCAAGGACGGGCGACTAAATCCGGTTTCCCCAGAAAGTGGAGACTGGCCCATGAATAGCCCATGACCTTTTAACCCAGCAGTGAATTTGATGATATAGTTCCAAAAACCTTGCAAATCTTTAGCAGTATCAGCATCAACCATTCCTGGAAGTCCCTTGCCACCACCAAATACAGAGTCCACCTCATCTTGAGCAAGAAATAATTCGGGAACACCGTGACATTCACCACCAACAATTGATACTCTTGCTTTCTGTTTGTCAATTTGGTCTGTGGCAAAGATGAGCCAATTTCTTAATTCTTTCATGCCGTCAAACTTACGGCTGAACTTGCACAACCATCTGGTGACATCATCCTTTGGATCGCTGCCAATCACAATTGCTGGTGTTTGAGATTTTGCACCGATTTTGTTAATAATCACTCCAGCCAGCGTAGACTTCCCAGATTGTGTTCCACCAGATAGGTAAAAATGGTGATTACTGCGAAGAGTCATATTTTGATTAGATGCAGCATCACATAGTTCATCAATCCAAGCACCATCAATTCTGATGTACTCAGGATAATTAGCAGCGATCGCTTGCAGAATTTTCATCGCACCCGGATTAATCACGGACTGCACCGACTCTTCATCAATGTCAGCAATATCGGGATTGGGAATACCAGTCGGTGAAGGTTGTTGTTGTGCTGGTGGTTCAGGAAGAGTAACCAACCCCTGCAACTGATATTCAGCAATCCACCGGGGGCGCTCACTAACGGGCAGGCGATTCACGTAATCAGCAACTCGGCGTTTGGCAGCGATCGCAGTCGTAACATAATCATAAACAGCCTCACCTTGTAAATGCTGTTTAAGTGATTTCAGGTCAGCTTCTAGCAAAGACTGGTAAACTTTTTCCTTACTTTCGCTGATTTGGGCGGATACCCCAAATAAGCCAGCACTCACTGTTCCCGCACCAAGTAGCATCCCGGTTGTTATTCGGTCAGTATTTAAGAAAAAAGGAGCAGACAGACATAATACAGCACTCGCTCCTAAAGAACATAAAATACTCCGTTCTGCATGAATAACGCTACTGGCAGTTAGACGTTGTAATTCAAATGGCATAAACTTATCTCACCCCCAAAGCAACACCAGCTGCAACTAAAGTCAAGAAGATAAACAGAAATATTACTCCAGGCATTAAGCCAATAGTGAAAGTTTTGCGGTTGAAGCCGAATCCTTTAATGACTAAACCGCCAAAGTTGAATAACCCCAGAACTATGCAGCAGATAGAGATTATGCCAATAAACCAAAGAATGTATCGACTAACGGGGCTGGCAACGGATAAATAACCCATAAACATAGAAAAGCCAACCCCAGACACTGCATATCCTATATGAGAGAGCTTGATTTGCATAACCTAGAACCTAAAGCTATCACCCACTTCATCAAATGCTTTTTCGTATCCCCCAAGTTGACGCTGCTGTTCCTGGGAACCGAAGGCATGACGAATTACCGCTTCCCCATGTAGCGCCCTAGTTCGCTGCAAATCTTCCTCAATCTTCATGGCTTCTTGGGAATATGCCAATTGGTTTTTATACATCTCTGCCAAAGATTGCAACTGCTTAAGCCTGTGCCTGGAGAACTTTGTATGCAGCCACTTCTGTGCTTTTAACGTGCCAGCCACTTCTGCTTCATCCAGAACCTGCTTTGCTGTAGTGTAAGCTGGCAATGTGTAGCGTGAGCGGATTGATGAAGGTAAATTACCCTCAATTTGGGTAGCATCCCCAACTCTTAAATCCGTTGATACTACTCCATCACCTTTACCGCCAAATAAACCAGGAAGCCATTTTGCTAACATTCTTTTCTCCCCCCTACTACTTAAAATTGGTATAACTCTCTTGCACTTGTTGAACTTGTGAGCCGATATATCGGGTTATGCCATATATGCCCATGAACGAAAACATTAAAACGGTCATTGCTGCGATCGCAGTTTGAGCCATCATCCCTCGTTGCATCAATTCCTCAATCTGTCTATTGGAGTGCGATCGCACTCTCGACTCATCAATAAGTTGCTGGACGACTAGGAATTCTTCTGGAGAGAGGTTTTCTAGTGTCAGCCCCGACAGATTCAACTCCCCGTCCTTCTTCAGGTGAATATTTAATGCTTTGCGATGGGTTTGGTCTTGTTGCTCCATATATTGCCACGCCCAAAACGAGGGTTAATAGCAGCAGATTTAGTACCGCTGCTAATCCAATCAATTTATTCGGTCGCATTTGTTGGGCTAATACCGAAAATACCCGCAACGAGTTCGTCACCGATTGCACGAAAGGAATCTACATCAGCTTCCTCCTCCATCGCCTTAGAGACAAACTTACTCACCACGTCCTTGGGAGCATTGCGAATCGTTGATAACAACTGGTCGGCTTTGTCAGTTGTGTAAGCATCAATCCCGACGTTAAGAACATCCTCCAAGGATTGAATTTCTTGGTTTGAAACCTGAGATGCGTGAGCGATCGCTCCTTGCAATGGAGGTGTGGATTTACGGCGGGGTGAGTTTTTACCGAGTTTACCTCCCGTATTTTTAGACTTACTATTAGCAGTGGTCAGGGCAGTTGATTTCTTGGCTTGTACAACTTGAACTGCTACTTCTTGAGCTTCGGCATCATTTAAATTATCAATATCCATGCCAATAGCTGATGCAGCAGACACAATATCTGCCTCATCGAACTCGATACCTTGAGCCAGCAAAATTTCTTTGACTTTTTGCATAACTTAGTTTCTTATGTGCTACTACACCATTAATATAATATATATGTTAGCTAAGTAGCATATAAGAAACAAACAATATTTTAAATTTGTCGGTTTCTTGTCCCATAAGCAATATCAGTTGATAATTTGGGTGATTAAGTATGGATGCAACAATGCCTAGAACGAAAGCACAGGGAATGACCCGGATTGAACTCTACGTGCCAACAGCACTATTTGAAGAAGCTGAGGAATTAGCCGACTTTGAAGGTTGGAAATTGTCAGAATTGCACCGTGTATTTTGGGAAAACGGTTTTGGCGCTTACGTGGAGCGCAGTAATAAAAGAATGATTAACAAGCGCTTGAGAGATAAGATTTCTCCTGACGTTGCCAATCAAGGAGAAGAAGAGTAATTTTCGCGCCCAGGTTTAACCTGGGCATTGTTGAGTAAAGGGAGCAACAAAATATGCAAAGTATTGAAGAAGCATACACCCTTGCTTGGGTAAAAACAGCTTGCGAACACGTCTTAGGTAAAAGCATTAGTATTAGAGCTTGGCGAAAATGGTTAAGGATATGTGGTGTAAAGCAGTACGCCCGACAGGTGAGATTGAAAGAATGCTGCTATTTGTTAGGGCTTGCATATCTCAAAAGTCAAAATCTCTTCAAAAAGTATTCTTTGTCAGACGTTTCATTGTTACTTAAAAAAGATCAAGAGCGTTTTGCCCAATTTGGTATCGACTTAGAAGAACCAGATTTTCCGTTATCTGGGCGAGAACTTCCGAATTTTATCTACGACAGAACAAAGCGTAAAATCAGCTTGCGAACTGTGTATCGTTGGGCTGAAAAACATAGTATTCCCTTCTCTGTATCGAGAATTATTCCCCCACAAGAACTTATTAGATGGCTGGAATTAGGAAATGCTTTGTGAAGAAGAATTCAGAATTCAGAATTCAGAATTCAAAACCAGGAATTAGGACGCTTTCTACCAAACTCTAAAAAGCACCACTTTTTTGGTCGAAATACCGATTCTTGTTTTCTGATTTCTGACTCCTGACTCCTGACTCCTGACTCCTGAATTCTAATTTCTAGCCGCTCTTTTTTTTGCACTACTCTGTCACAAAGCGGTACAGAATTCCGGCAGGTATGCCGTGACATTCAAAACCCCTGCTGTGTATAGATGTCACAAAAAGCGGCATGATGTTAGCAACGCCCAGAACCCTTGTGTTTCCGTTAATGTCACAAAAAGCGGCACAGTTGCTCTGTGACATCGGCGTGCAGAGACAGTACTCAAAGCCATACAGAATGGGTGTCACGCGAAAAGCGGCCCACTTGACGAAAAAAAAAAGGGATGGAAAAAAGCCCCAAAAACGGGGCTTTTTTATAAAGTGCGATCGACAGCCTCTGATGCTCACAGAACGCCTGCTTTTAAGTCTGGGATTTTCTACACCCTATCCCTTACAAGCTTTTCATGACTGATGCTGAATTTTATTTCCTAAACTTTCTATTTTTTACTTTGCAAGTTTTTCTTTTTCTTTTTTTTAGGGCACTCGATATCGACCATCAACCCATGCTCAAATACAACAGTGTGTTTTGGGTCTGCTCCATCAGAAAGGAGAATTTTTTTCTGTTTACTCATCAACTTCATTTCCTTAATTGTGTTCTCGAAAAAATGAAGTTGATAGCCACAATCACATTCAAATGATGAAGGGAATATTTCTTTGGGCATAAACTAATCGAAAAAATTATATTTCCTTGGCATTTTTTTTCATAATCCCATTGCCCAGATGAAAAAGTGTAATCTTTTGTATAAGTTATTGAAACACAGGAAAGCCGGTGGCATGGTTAATCTGTGAACCTGGTGACACTGGACAGCACTCAAGCGGTTGAGAATTTTAACAGCAGCCGTTGGTGCGCCAGATGCCATGTACACCTGTGGAGAACTTTGAGTATGGAGTTCGTCGTTCTTCTGAATAGGTAGCGAGGTGAAGTTAATGAGTCAGGAAGAACCTAATTACAGTAAAAGCGTCTTTAACCAAGAAAATGCAGTAAATCCAATAGGTTTATTATTTAATGAAGAATGGTTGCGAAAAGGTGTTGAAGCTGAAGATAAAGTTGGTGGCAATATTGGGACTGGATTAGATTGGGGGTCAGCATTTGCCTCCTTAATGGGTAATCTAGAACTTCTGGGGCGTTTCACAACATTGCGTATTTCTCTAAATAGAGAAGTGCGGTTGCTACTGAATAATTGGAATTTAGGTACAGCTACGAAAATTGCAGTCATTACTGCAAGAGAAAGAATACTTGAAAAGTTTAGGCTGCCGACACCAGAGGTAAGAGAATACATACTTGCCACTCTGGAAAATGATCAGCTTTATGGTGAAGAATTCATTTCTAATCGAGAGATACTGCGCGAACTGCTTGGGGTGTTGTTAAAACAAGAAGATTGGGAAACCATTGCAGCAGTTGCAGCAGATTTGTTAAAGAAAGAAATTATACATCAAGCTGTTAGTGAAAAGATTTCAGCATAGTCAAGCTCATCGCAATAATTCTATTTGAATTATTTTTTTGTTTTGCCAACAAGTGTGTGCTGTTTAACCTAGCCTTTCTTCTAGGTTCTCAACGTTTAAACTTTGTGAGAGGATTAACCCAGTATTTAAACTCAGCTTAAACATCTTGTTCTGAAATGTGATCTTAATTCATCACAGGAGTGCTTAATCATGGCGCAGGACGAACTAAAGAACAAAGTAGCTTTGATTACTGGTGCAAATAAAGGTCTGGGGCTGGAAATGAGTCGTCAACTCGGACAACATGGATTGACAATTCTGATAGCGGCCCGAAACCTAGATGCAGCTAAAACAGCAGTGAGTAACTTGGAGAACGAAGGAATAATATCTCACCCAATTGCCCTGGATGTCACTGATAGTACTCAAATTGAATCTGCTGTTCAACAAATTAGTGACTCTTTTGGTAGGCTTGATGTCTTGATCAATAACGCAGGTGTGTTTTTAGATGGTGATTGGTTAGCTAGTAATGCTAGTTCTATTTCTGTAGACATTATTCGACAGACATTTAACACAAACTTTTTTGGCTTAGTGGAATTAACTCAACGAGTATTGCCGTTAATATTGAATAGCCCTAGCGGTCGAATTGTAAATATGTCGAGTATTGAAGCCTCGTTAACACTTCATGCTGACCCCAATTCATTCATCTATGATTCCAAACCATTTGCTTACAATGCTTCTAAGGCAGCAGTGAACTCATTTACTATTCATTTAGCTCATGAGTTACGCAATACTCCGGTGAAGATTAATAGCGCTCATCCGGGTTGGGTAAAAACGGAATTAGGTGGTGAAGGTGCGATGATGGACATCGCATCAGGTGCGAAAACTGGTGTTGAATTAGCGATATTACCAAATGATGGCCCCAGTGGTGGGTTTTTCCATCTTGGTGAACCAGTAGCTTGGTAACTTCTACCACAATTTGAAGCAGTGACATAAGTTATTAGTGATTACGCGAATTCTCACGATTTTCGTAGACTCAATAGTAATGAGTATTGATTTTTAGGGCAAACGGCGATTCATCCCATTCCTTCAATGTGTGGTATGAATCGCCGTCTTTTGTAAAAAGTTGAGCATTATCCTTCTAACTCTAACTTTTCCATATTTCGTGAAAAGTCGGCTCTAACTCTGATCAAGTCATTTATATTAGAGGTGCTTCTTAGTACGTGAATACTCACTTAAGCATTGGATATTGCCTCCAGCTGGTGCTTGAGAATTAATATTTTACGCTGATGCGCTTCAATCTCAGCTTCAAGTTCAGCACGTAATTCAAGTGATGTAAGTAGATGAATTTTCTCCTCTTCAAGATGTGACACTTCAGAAAAATCGTTTTTATCTAAAACACCATAACGTCAAGATTCGTTACATAAGCCAGTCAGTAGATTATTAGGTGGATAATACTGAATCCCAACAATCATCCCCTGCTTGGTTCTTTGTCCTAACGAATATTTTGGTAATGTCCAATGATTGGGAATAGTGATAACTTTTGAAGTTTCCATACGATTGTTCCTATCTTTGTTTTGACTGTGTTTGTACTACTCGCTGCTGCCTTTTCTCCACCAAAACCTGACCGATAGCTCCTCCAGTACCCAGCCCTAACATGACTGTAGTAATCGTGTACATTGTATATCTGCCAAAAATTTGTACTCCTAAATACCCAATAGATATGGCCGCTAATGTACCAGTGAGACTTACAGCAATTACTTGTGCTTGATTACGTTTCATAATTAGAATGCCTTTCCCTGATAGAGGTTATGATTTGAATGATTTTGCTATTACGTAATCGCGCCACTGCTCAACAAATAGAACAAATGCGTAACTGTTCACAAGTTCTACATCAAAACAGCAGTCGATATCGAGCGTCGGGTGCTGGTTGGTGGTGGCGATCTGCACGCTGATTGCGAAAAAGAGCTATTATTGACATCCTTGCAAGATAGTCCGAATCTGTGATGTGGTTAATTTGATTTCCATCGTCGTTTATCTCTCTAAAATTTGTCTCGTTGAATACTAAAACTTGCTCCAACCAAGGCAGTACCCAAAAAAGCGGAAAAACTGACCAACATTGCACCCAGGCAGATATTTTTCTGTTGCTCCCAATCAGAGATGATTATGTTGGGATTATTAGTCTCAATAATCTCCAACCCCCAACACCCCATTGCTCCAACTCCAGAGAATCCAGTAATTAACAGAGAGACAATTGCAGTTATTTCTACGGTGCGGTCAATACAAATTCTGGGGCTGAATCTTCTCCTATTACGGCGGCGAAGAACCAATTTACTCTTGTGGTCTACTTGAGATTGGTAAACAACTTGTTTGTGATTAGTCATTTGAATTCCTCCAATTGAACATAGAAACCTGTACCTGTATTCGTAATCTTTACCTTTCTTTGATTGACCAGTGTTTAAATCAGGTTAAGACCGAAGTTTATACTACGCAATCGTGCGCTACCTTCACAGTGACGGAGGTACTGTAGACACAGTGAGGACTGGTCAGTAGAGGTGGGATAAGTTGATTTTCTCGGCATAATCTTGTCTATTACTCTATGATTTGTAAATGATGTGCATTAAAAAAAATTCCCTGACCAGTAGGCATATCTGAGAAATGAACGCAAACCATCCCGTGCCCTGAATACTGAATTACTGTACCTGTTTGGCCTAACCTTGGGTCTTTTTCTGTCAGTGCTTTAATGACTTTGACAACTGAATTAATTGGTGGGAGATTAGCCATTTTTAATCCTTGAATAAACAGCTTATTTTATACTCATTCCAATTCTTGGGATTATGAGGTGATGACGTTGACTCTTCAAATTTCCAGTTTTGAGAATTGGTATCGAAAAACTCAATCGCTGCATCAAAACCACACTTTAAAAATCTGGTGTATGATTCTTCCGAGCAAAGAATTGATTCGACAATTGCAGTCAAGAGTTTGAGGTTGGTTTCAGTAGCAGCACCTTCTTTGTGGAGCCATTCAATGGTTTCTATTAGCTGTTGTTTAGCAGAAGCAGCAGTAGATTCAGGTAATGCAGCAATGGGAATAAAACCTGTTAGTTGTTTCATGTTTGATTGGCTCAAAAATTATCTATTTCTACAACACCTTCATCAGTTGCAAATTTCCGTTGAGATTTGGCTTTGGTAATTTGGAATTCGTTAGCTTTAATTACTGGAATTGCAGCCTCTTTAACTGCTGCTTTCGCCTGATGATAGAGAAATTGAACTACACCATCTGCATCTTCTTCGTCCTCGATTTGCGCCCATAAAGAACAACCTAATTCGATTGATTCGTAGTTGCCCAAATTGAACTTTCTGGAATAACTAACTGAGACAGTACCGATTTTCATTTACTTATTTGAACCGCTAATTTATTTAGTGGCGACTCAAAGGTGAATCGCCGTTGTAGTATCTAATTACCGCTTGTTACCTTGCGGCATAACTGTCTGATTCTGCGCTTGCAGAGATGCCCTCGCTTCAGTTTCTGAAACCGGGGGTAATGCTGGTGCAGTGACAGCATTACTAGCCCATCGCTCGTAAGTATCATTCGTTACCCAATGAACTGTTGCCCCAGATTCCGCACCGCTACGAATCATCTCTGCTGCAACGAGGGCATCATGCTCAAAATCAGACTGTGGATTGCGATAGCTCCACTGAATAAACCAGTACGTTCCCAGCGTTCCTTCCACTTTTTGAAACTCCGCGCAGAAAATATAGTTTTTCAGTACCGAAGCGATCGCCTGATAACAAAACTCCTTTGGATCTCCGGGCATTCCTTCCTCGCACCACGATTGAAATGCGCGATGGGCGAAGTGGTTGTACAATCCAGCGAAATTGTCTTTACTCCGACGGTGGATTAGAAAACTAAGCAGCATGGAGGCTGGCCCCTTAAACTGGTCTTTGAGTCCGCCAGTAACAGGAATCACCCAGAGTTCAGTAAATGGCTCATTGGTGAAATTCTCGTTGATAGTCAAGGCACGGTCAGGGCGTGAGATTGCAATTGCAAAATCAGCCTTGTTACCTTTGAGGTATCCGCCAGCTTGTGCTTGTAGAATCGTGAGTTTTGGGGGACAATCAAGTAAGAATTGACCATATTCTTTAGCGCAATTGGCTTGTAGTTTCGGTTGGCTGGGTGGAATGAGAAAGACACTGTTGTTGATGATGATGGTTTCCATAATTGCGTTGTTGTTGTTAAAAATTGGGTTGATACTGGATAGTGTTCGACTTAGCTATTTATGACAGTGCAGGAATTGCTTTTAACTAATAAGTCAGCAGTTCAGCAATTTTGAATTGATAATGCGTGAATTTTGAACTGTTTTGACTTCAACGATTTCTTCGACACACCCCATCGCCTCGCTCAAATAATGCAGGACATCAGCTAAGTGAGTTGCGGCTTCTGGATCAATCCTTTTATCAGCAATCAACAAGAGCCAGTTTTCATCTTGGGCAATCGCTTGAATCTTGAGATAGCACGAGTTGAACTCTTGTAGTATTTCTATCGGTTTCATTGATTTATCCGATGAATTGTGGTGTTCTATTTGGATAAAATTTAGGTTTGCTCCTTGCCACACAGGTGGGTCTATCCTGCCCACCCGTTTCCTTACGCTGCAACCAAATCTCTAGTTTCTGGCACGTATCTCTTTAACCTTTCCCACTCCTCACTCGTGAGCGAATCAAATTCCTTATCTAACAACTCTTCTTCGGTAGGCGGTTCCTTTTTAGTCGCTGTAAAGTAGCCTGTCTTTGCCATAAATTCATCCAACCCGACTGCTGCATCAACCGACTCGGTGTATCGAAGAGAATCCACTCCGTTAGACCAGTGGGTGATGTACTGAAATATCACCCCAATCATGGAATCACCCTTATAGACTCGATAGTTTCTGGGGCAGGCTCCGTCAACGTAAACCAGCTTGTAGCCAGGAATCTCTAGCACCTCTGCATTGGGGTCGGTTGGAGAGAGGAGAATTTTCTCTTGGGAATTATCGAACTGGGCTTCTTTAAGAGAAAATGAGTTTATTGTGTGTGCCATGATAATTTCGTTTGTCTAATTTCGTTGTAGAGGCGATTGCATAACTCTAGGGCTGCGATCGCTTTTTCTCACTTCCAGTACTAGGAATTTCTTACACCTCTGCATTCGCATCTGTAGCAGGTAGGAGAATTCTCTCGTGACAGTCACCTACTTGAAGTAAGAGGTTACTTGCTGCACTTTGTGTCATGATTGTTATTTCTAAAGCAGCGATTGAGCTTTGGAGGCGATTGCAGTTGTCTTGGTGTGCAATCGCCCTTTCTCACTTCAGCAACTTACGCTGCTACTGCCGTTCGGACTCCCAGCAGCGCAATCACATCTTTGGCACTGCCAGCAACCCGATTTACCCCGTACTGTCTTGGTCTGACATACCAACCTTGTTGATTACACCCGACGAAGCCGACAAAGCGCCCATCTTGGTAGAGTTTGGTGCTGAACGAAAGCCAGTCAATCTGACCGTGGTACAGACCAAAAGCAGTGCAAGCTTCCTCCAGTTCATCGCTCAATCGCTCGTTGCGCTCCAGGGGTGTTTCTGGTAGAGTCGCCTTGACCTCTGCAACTCTTGTAGCGAACCAGTTTCTATCGAAGGGCAGCCGTCCGCCACCGACTAATTGCACCCATACTGTGATTCCGCCTTCGATCCAGATTGTGCGAACTGATTCGGGTTGGACTTCGATAATCTCGCCAATGATGCGGCGATCTCTGCTGGTGAGAGGATCTTGTGTGGGGGCTACAGCTTCGGCTTGGGTTTCGAGGTGGGTGTACAGTTCTGCTTGGGCTAGGGTTTGCTTGTCAACAGAAGAATTAGGAATTGCTTGCTGTGTATGTGTTGCATAGTTCATAATATTGATCTCCGTGATAGGGGAAAAGGCGATCGCAAACTTTCCAGGGTGGGCGGTCGCCTTTGTTATGTGTGCAAACGACGTTGTGGTTTCGCACAACGCTCTCAAATAGATTTGGCGTAGCCATCAAAGCTAGTGCTTCGCCACACAAACTTTGCGTGGTGGCAAGCAGAGGTGCAGAGGGGCAGAGGGGCAGAGGGGAAAGAACTTGTACGAATCTCTCCCCTGCTCCCCTGCTCCCCTGCTCCTCTGCCAACCTCCACCTAACATTTTTGGGTTGGCAGACTACTAGTTGCTAAGAGCATTATCAAGACAGTAGACGGCACCATCGGGGGACGTGTAAGGAAGTGCTGTGTTCGCAAGAGGACACTCTACTAAATTCAGCTTTGCTGTAAAATCTTTGATTTCTAGGCAGTTAGGCAATAAATAACCAGTTTTTTAAGACTTGGTAGGTCATCGAGATCATCTTCGTTGGCTTGAGCATTACAAGTTTGGCTTCCGGCTGCTAGTCCCGGTGGCACTTGGTTTTGTGGTTAGTTGAATGAGTGAATGTTTGGTAATTTGGCTTGCGAACCCTTGATTGCGTTCGGGTGCAGACGGTTCGTTTTTCTTACCCTCATGTACATAATGCTAGTACACCTATTGGTAGTAGTCAATAGAGTAGTAGTTACTTTTAGATAGAGATTTGTAATACTACTATTGGTTGCACATAAGCAACTCTAATACCAATAGATGTAAGTCCTATATATTTACATCCAATAGTAGTACCACTATAATAGGAGTATTATTTGGAGAGGATGATTGTGTTTATCGCATTAAAAAAATTGAGAGAGGCTGCGGGTCTTTCTCAGAATGACCTAGCTAGAAAGACTGGTTATAGTCCTCAGTTCATCCAAAAAATTGAACAAAATAAGGTTAAATCACTCACATTAGATGCAGCAGCAAGATTCTGTGAAGCCCTTAATTGTAAGCCTGGAGACTTGCTTGAGGAAGGTGAGCCACCCAAAAGACTAAGAATAGAAAAAGGTGTCACGCTCAGTTCTCAAGCAGAAACAGAGACTTTAGCGAATAAAAAGAAAATTCTGGGCGAAAGTGCAGAAGTTGATCTACTAAAAGCAGCGTAAAAGTTAAAAGCGACCGCCCGCCGACCAAAGCAATGCGATCGCCTGCTCAATCCGTTGATCACAAAGTGAGCTTATTATAATGCTGACACATTTTTGTGCAAATACCCTTCAGTATCTTCTCAGTTCACTTTGGTTAAACTGCAACACCCCAACTTTCAAGCATTTACCATACATAGTGGGCAAGAGATATGCTGACACTAGACAGAGAACAAACTACGGCACTTGATTACAGCAACCTCAACACCAGCATCCAGGAAACCTTCACCGCTATTGACCGATTCGAGTGGCAAGCGGTAGATGAAATCCTCCAGATGCGGGAACAACAGCTTTACCTGCAAGCTGGATATAAAAACTTTGAAGAATACTGCCAGCGTGAGTTATACGCTTGGGGTGGATACCGACGAATCAACCAACTGCTAGGAGCCAAAAAGGTCATAGACGCAGTTAGCGAGTTGGGCGGATACATTAAAAATGAGCGTCAGGCCCGTCCACTACTACGGTTAGTCAAGGAGCCAGAGAAACTAAAACAAGCTGTAGCGATCGCACTTGAAGAAAATTCCTCCCCAAGTGAATCAGATTTTGCTGCCGCCGCCCAAAAAGTGGTTCCTCAACTTCCACGCAAAAAGCAATCTATTCAGGAACCAACGGTTCCCAAAATTCAAGAACCAGTGGTTCCTCAAAAAGCTATTGTCACAGTTTCACAAGAATCACATCCAAGGTATGGAGAAGAGGGAACCATCTCAGCAGACGCGCCAAATCACTGGCAGCAAATTGTCACCTTTGCTGATAGCGAGAGGTTGTTGATCAACAATACTGATTTAGATGCCGCTAGTGTTCCCTTTCCTAGAGAGCGAAATTATTCACCAGAATACTCTGAGGCGATCGCTGCTATTGAAGAACGCCATAAACAGGAGCTAGAGCGGCTCTCCCAAGAAATGAGGATTGGTTTGCAAACAGAAGCCACCGCCAAAGCAGAAAAACAAGTACAAGAGCAAATTCAATCTCTGCAAAATTTGTACAGGCAGCAGAAAGAGCAAAACATCCAGTTACAGCAACGGCTAGATGAAATGGAGGGGTTGAGAAAGCTTGAGACTGAGAACCAGCAACTCCAGCAGCGCATTCAGGAACTAGAACACGCAGTACAAGAGCGCCATTCTCAACAATGGGGAAATACCATGACCCAGCAAGCGACCAGAGCTTTGAACAAGCAGGTGAAACAGACGTTAAAGAAGACAATTGATCTGCGATCGCTGGCCCAGGAACCCCCAAAAGAGAATGCCCAGGAATGCTTACGGCTAATGGGCATGGCTTTAAAGAATCTCGCTAGTGCTATGAACAATACCCAGGCATTGGAGGCAGCAGCGCTAATTTTAGGTAGTGAACCGACATTAACTGCGATCGCTTATCAAGCAGAGCAATTGGAAATGTTACCCCAAGCGGTTAGTGACATTAGGGCAGTGCTAACTAAACCTGGGTGTACGTGGCAGGATTATTGGGCAGTGGCGCAAGAGTATGAGGTGATTAAACAAGATTACTGGGCAGAATTGACCAGTGAGGAGACAAATTTAATTACCGCACTCCAGAACGCATCTACTCAACCGGACACAATTGGCGTTGGCTCTATTGTTGCCCATGCTGACCCATATCGCACTTTGTATGTCGAGAGGGGTGAAGTCGTAGAGGATTTGGGCGAAGAGTTGATAGTTGCTTGGGATCATTGGCGAAACGAATCGAAAAAGACTGACAGGTATTTCCGAGATGAATTGCGGTTTTGGCAACCTGAATAGGCTTTCAGTGTATCGGTAACTTTTTAGACAACTAAATACAAATACCAAACCCTGCAATCGCTGTAGGGAAAATTCCGTGCGTCAAGATAAACAGGAGATTGTAGAATGACTGCAACTATTACAAGACCTAAGCCCAAAAAGGCTGCTGCTAGCAAGAAGGAATCCCCGTATAAAAGGCTTCATGTGATTATTCCCATCGAAGATATGTTGTGGGCTTCGCAGCAAAAACCATCAATTACGCAATTGTGGCAAGAGTGCTGGACGGCTGACCCCTACGGTTCCCGATGGCTGCCTTTGACCTCTGCTTTGGGGTACAGTACTTTTATCTCTGCGAAGAAAATTCTCTCCGAAAGTGGTCTGTTCATTTTCAAACCCGACAAGTCGATTCAGGATGGCCGGGAAACGGCTAGCTGGATGGTGAAGAATTTACACGGTAGCCGGATGAAGGAATTTTGGGAGAAAGCCAATGCTGAAAAACAAGAACCAAATCCTGAAAAACGAGAATCAAATGCTGGGGATTCAGATAAAGATGCTGGCTGTGAAGAAATGGGTGCTTTGTATGAAGCATCTATTTTAGGTCAAAACCAGCTAGAGCAAGGGTTTCAAAAACCCTCACGAACTGTTCAGGAACACCTAACGAACTCTACAAAAGAGTTCGTTAGGTGTTCCTGATACGCTTATACGAAATTTGCAAGTTGAGGAGACGGCTCACGCGCCCTTGAGGGGCGCGTCGCCTCAGACTGTTCAAGGCGTGTCAGAGAATGAAAAAGACTCGCCTACGGCGAATGACTGCACGACGCTGGCGCTTGTGGATGCTGTACAGGGTGAATCTGCTTCGTTATTGGCTGAAAATCAGGATTGTGGTGTTGAGCAGAAAGGCTGTCATGAAGGTGCTTGTTCCGCCGCGCCCGTCGTTCAGAATGAATTTTCTGACAAGGAAGCGATCGCTAATCAAACACCAAAGCTTGTAGAACAGAGTTATTCTGCTTCGTTGTTGGTTGAAAATTCGGTTTCGGGTGTAGAAGTCAAAGCAGTTGATGAAGGTGAAAGTTCCGCCGCGCCTGTACCCAGTGCTGAAAAATGGTCACATGAGGCGATAATTGCGAGGTCAAATGTACGACCGGAGCGGATGCAGAAACTGAAACTTGCGGCAAATTCGGGTGAGAATCCGGGGTTTGACTTTTTGCAGGAGTGTTGGAATGATGATCCGGCTTTGCAGATTGTGATCAAGAAGTTGCTGGCGAAGTTTCCGCAGTGGGGGATTGCGATTGTGGATGAGGTGTTAATTGATTGGAATGCTAAACTAAAATAATGCTAGAAGACCCAGAAAAACCCAAAGAAGTCTGGACTGATTATGTTTGGGCTGACAATGAAGCAGAAGCCATGCAAAAATGTCAGATAAAAGCACAAGACGCGACTGTTCAAGGCAAAACAGTTGTGCGGCTCATTGGACTACCCTTGAAAGTAGGTAGAGGAAATGACAAGTTAAGGAAAAGCAGGATTTGTCAAGGGGAGGGGAAAAGGTGATAAATCAAGTGGTTGAGGCTTCTTCCGTATAGTCTTAACAATATCAAGACACTTATTTTCAGGAGCCGTAAAAAACTAAACTGGGTCAGTTGCCTTACCCTTGGAATATGTTTGATTACAGAACTTCCGGCAGCTATGAGGTACATCCTTAAAGCTGAAAGCTATGATAGGAGAGGGGTAAGAAAAAACTGTATTGCATAATAGCGGGAAGCGCTGTAAAGTGATACAGACCTCTAAATACCATCTCCAGAGGAATTCGCTCAAATAGGTAGAGATAACTCATCTGCAATCGCATCCGCGAGGTCAATTAAAACTGCGTAGAACAACCAAGTTGCCCAAACTTGAAGTTCGATACCATTGATTGAACCAGTCCACAGATAACTTAATCCCAACAAGCGTTTCGCAGTGTTATAAATTATCTCAAAAAAAATAATTCTTTACAAAAGACAGCACTTCCTGACAATCAAAAGACCATTTTGACCAACCTCTTTCATGAGCTAACCAAACTCTCATGCGAAGCGGTATTTCTATGGATAGTTTTCCAAAACAATCATTAATTTCTTGTTCAATTTTTCTGGCAATTTCATCCTGTAAAACACGAATTAACATATTATCAGGATCGATCCCAATTTTAAGACAATACTCCGGTTGTATTACGTGAAATGGTTTAGAGTCTTCTCGTAATTGAGGTGTCATACCTCTTTCAGAAAGTTCTCTCCATCTTCTTGCTGTAAATACTTTTATTCTGCTTCGCCCAACCTCAAACTCTCCTAATATTGGATTTAATTGGTGATAACAGTCATTAGATTTATCTTTAGGAACTAGGTACGGTTGAGCAATATTTCTACTGTTTGTATTTTTAAGTATTGTTTGAGGAATAAACACTATACCTAATGCTTGTTCTGTATCTATTCCAGAGACATTTTCTAATTGTACGACATTATCAAAAATACTCGATAGATTCCTGCAAAGGTTTAATGGGCCAATAAGAATAGGATGTAAGTCATCAAATCTTTCACTTAAGAATGAATAGGCATTTGCCCAAGGAGTCAATCGATTAAGTATATTTAGAAAACTTATTAACTCACTATGTTCATCCAATTCTGCACAGCCAATTATAGTCTTATTCATGAGAGTATGAGGAATGCTACAAGATAGTAGATTAAATAATCTTTGATACATTTCATCTTTATTATTTGAGCCTTTTAATATAATTACACAATCTAAAAGTGTTGGATATACGTAAATTTCTTTGTGTTTTAGTGATATCGCTTTTGATTCAAAAGTCATACGTATTGCTTCATCACTATAATTATGAGTTTGGTAGCCAGTCGTTGATGCCCAAATTAAGTTTGTTGGAGAAATGTCAAGTTGATTTGTAATTTTTTTTACTGAAATATCTAATCCTGGGATATTATACGGAATAAAATTATAGGAAAAACTTATTCTATTACTCTGTTTATCTGACAAAAAATTAATTAAGTTATTAATATTTTTTGAAGATTTTTTAACTGTACATCCCCTTGACCAGTATGATGCTTCAACTTCTACATTTTTAGGTAGTAACGGATTTGTTGGAAAACGTAACAAATTCAAAACTTCTGAATTTTGCAAAAAACTAAGAATTTGAATACGAAATATCCAGTCAGATTTTAGCCTTGCATTCATTTAAAATATTCCTTAAATTGAAAGTAAATAATATAGTGTTTAAAATAAAATCAATAACACTTTTAGTAAGATGATTTATTTTTTAACTGTTTTTCATCTATGACAGCCACTATCTCAAAAATGAGCTATTGATGTTACAAAATTAAGCTTAAGCTGCTGACTTACTGAATCAGCAGCTTAAGTATTTCATTGATTTAAAAACGGGAGCATCCCAAATGTGCAAAAATAAAGAAAGGAAAATTATTAGCGAGTATTC
>NZ_JAVRCA010000078.1:0-40841 GCF_034530995.1 Nostoc sp. DedQUE04
AAACTAATATATCTTCTTGAAAAACTCCAGTTCTCAAGGTGGATGAGGTTTAACTGCTAGAAATTATAATTACGATGGCTACTACAGGTCTTACTGGTGCTGCTGCTATTACAGCAGCTTTAGCAATGTTGGGGCCAGGAGGGATGATAGGTGGTATAGTTCTGCTGGGAATAATAGGATTGGCAGCTGATATGTTATCTAAGTTTGGTCTAGAGGCGTTGTTAATAGCCATCTATAGACAACGCTTACAAAATGGGGAAACTCGTAACAATATCTGCCAAGAAATTAACTGGCTACCTATCTCTGGAGATTTAAGGCGCAGGCTTAGAGAAGAATTTGGGTGCTAATTGCTCTAAGTAAGCGATATTTGTTAGTGAGTATCGCCTCATCTGTTAAATTTAAGGAGAGATTCTGGAAATGCGATCGCGTACGGCGGGGCCTAGCCCATCGCACAAATGCCGCTCATCTTCTTTCACAGCTGTACTATTGTGCAAATAATCGCTCACGCAATTTCAAGCTTTCGCTAACAATATTTAGTCATTCGGTATTTGCTTGAGTAAAGCTATCCACATATCAGATGGAGCGGAGTAATAATCAATTTCTTCAACTTGATATTGATAAGATTCACAACCTTCTCGTAAAATAATGCGATCGCAAGCTTTAACGCTTTTCCCTACTCCAGTCATGTACCCGATTGTTCCTTCATTGAAGCGCTCAAATATGTAGTCGCCTCCACAAACTTGTTGTCTGTAATCATGGATTTTATTCTTTTGTTTTAATTCTGTTACTGGCGAGATAACCAAAGCTAATTTATTTAAAAAACTAAAACTTAAGTTCATACCTGTTATGATTGAAGAGAAGGCACTTAAAAACATTTAAAAAATAGAACTTATAATTTATTTAAAAGTCATTCTTTTAAATTTACAGTACTATTAATCGCATATTCAACTGTAAAATCACCTAACTGTAAGACAATATTTGGTGAGATATAAGTTTTTTGCTTAACTATCTAGTATTAATTAATAAGCTTTTTATGTCTTGAAAATGTCATATATGTATATATTTTAATAAAAATATAATTTAGTTACTACTTGTCGTAGCTAGAGCTACATCTATCTGCTTCAGTAGTATTTCTAGGGTAGAAGAGTTATCTAAAACGACATCTGCATGAGCCACTTTTTCTTCGATGGATAATTGGCTGTTAATCCTGGCTCGTGCCTGTTTTGCATTTAAATGGTTTCGTTGTATCAATCTTTGTAGTTGTTGCTCTTGAGAACAACGCACTACCCAGATTTCTGTTACCAAATCAGTCATCCCAGCTTCAAATAATAGAGGCACTACTAACACCAGTATTTGTGACGAAGACTGAGCAATTGCTTTGAGGAAGCGATCGCGCACAGCAGGATGAATCAAATTGTCTATCCAGTTGCGTTCATCTTGACGATTAAAGATAATTTCACCTAGCTTTTGGCGGTTGAGGCTGCCATCTGATAGTAAAATTTGTTCGCCATAACGTTGAGCGATCGCCCCCAAAATAGGCGAACCTAAAGATACTGCCTCTCTAGCATAAATATCTGCATCCAAAATCGGCAAGTTATAAGTGCTAGCTAAATAATTGGTGACAGTAGTTTTGCCTGTGGCAATACCACCAGTTAAGCCGATTATACGTTTTGTCATTTGTCATTTGTCATTTGTCATTCGTCATTTGTCATTTGTCAGTAGTTATTCTCCTCTACTCTTCTGCTCCCCTGCTCCCCTGCTCCCCTGCCCCCCTACTCCCTCATCTAAGAATTTGTCGCCCATGCGATCAGTGCTTGGGTTAAACCATCTAAAGTGTATTCTTCGGCTTCTACATCCACACGTCCGAATAAATCATGGCAAGTTTTAGAGGTTTGGGGGCCAATAGAGGCAATACAAACTCCCTCTAATAATTGGCTAGGATCGGAGTTGTTGGCAAATATACTATTAGTAAGTTGACAGAAAAATTGTACAGTTTTAGAACTGGCAAAGGTGATTGCATCTACCTTGCGGTTTTGGAGAGCTAACTTTGCCGCAGGTGGAATACTACTAGGACAACAAGATTGATATGCCGCAACTTCTATCACCTTTGCTCCCTTGAGAGTTAATTCCTTAACTAAAACTTCTCTGCCGCCGCTTTCAACTCTGGGAAATAACACCTTTTTACCATCTAATCGATCTGGGAAATTTTCCACTAAAGAATCGGCAACAAAGTTGGGGGGAATAAAATCTGCTTGCAGAGAGCGTTGTTTGAGACTTTGGGCTGTTTTCTCACCAACGACGGCAATTTTAATGCCAGCTAAGGCACGGCTATCTTTACCTTGCGTAGTTAGCCTTTCAAAAAAGTAGTCTATGCCATTGGTAGAAGTGAGAATTAACCAGTCGAAGTCAGATAAATGAGCGATCGCACTATCCAAAGCTTCCCAACTGGAGGGGGGGCCGATTTCTAAGGTAGGCATTTCGATGACTGTTGCACCTGATGCAATGAGGCGATCGCTAAATTGACTCGATTGCCCAATTGAGCGTGTTACCAAGATCATTTTACCAGTAAGGGGAGATAGGGGGAAATTGCTTGACATAGCAGGGGGGCTAAAAGTTTTGCCTGTAGTAGAAACCTGACAATCTATTTTCTCAGGTTGTAAGTACTTGCGTAGCCCAACAACTTCGCCAATCACAATTACCGCCGGAGAAAGGGATAATCCGGCGGTTTGTTCTAGAATATTGCCCAGTTGCGCCGTCCAAATTTGTTGTTCGGGAGTTCCTGCCCAACGGATGATGGCAATGGGTGTTATGTGCGATCGCCCATGCTGCACCAGTCGATCTACAATCTCTCGTAGATGTCGCCCTCCCATTAAAATTACCAGTGTCTCTAAGCGTGACAGTGCTTCCCAGTCTAAAATCTCTGGTTCATGAGCTGTAAGCACTGCAAAAGTGCGGCTTAACACCGGATCTGTTAGGGGAATTCCTGCCAACAAAGGCGCTGCAAGGGCTGAGGAAATTCCTGGTACTAGTTCAAAATCACAACCGGATGCTTTCAAGGCTTCAATTTCGGAAGTGCAACGCCCAAAAACCAACGGATCGCCTGATTTTAGGCGTATAACTTGTTTTCCTTGCAGACAGTGTTTTACCAGTAACTTGTTAATCTGTGCTTGGCTTGTACTGGGTTTGCCACCGCGTTTACCGACATCCAATTTCAGACAATCATCTGGGACGCACTGCAATAATTGAGCATCTACTAAAGCATCGTAGACTAGCACTTGAGCAGTAGCTAAGAGATTGTAAGCTTTTACTGTCAGGTATGCTGCATCTCCAGGCCCAGCACCTACGAGGTAGACTTTGCCTTTGTCATTTGTCATTTGTCATTTGTCATTTGTCATTCTCCCCATGCCCCATGCCCCATGCCCCATGCCCAATGCCCAATGCCCAATGCCCAATGCCCCATGCCCAATCCCTTTATTCAATCCGTTTGCGTATTAATTTTTTGGATTAGCCGATCGACTTGTTCAACCATCTCCTTGTTTTTCTCAGCTTGGAATAATTCTCTGGCTTTTTTGAGATTAACGATCGCTTCTTTTGACTGTTGTTGTCTTCCCAAAGTTATTCCCAAATTATAGTAAGTGAATGCATCGTTGGGGACGAGGCTAATGGCTTTTTTGTAATGTGCGATCGCTTCTTGAGGTTTACCTCGATCGTCCATCGCATTTCCTAAACCTGTGTAAGCTTGTGCGTGTTTGGGATCGAGACGAATCGCTTCGGTATAGCCAGCGATTGCTTCTGTGAGCTTGCCTTGAGCGTAAAAAGCACTTGCTAAATTATAGTGAGCGTCTGCATAGTTGGGAGCGAAGCTGATGGCTTTTTGGTAATGTGCGATCGCTTCTTCTAGTTTGCCTTGAGCGTATAGAGTATTTCCCAAGGCATTATAACCTGCTGGGTTTTTCGGAGCGAGGCGAATGGCTTCGGTATAGTTGGCGATTGCTTCTGTTGGCTTTGCTTGAGCGTACAAGGCGTTTCCTAAGTAATAGTAAGCGTCTGCATAGTTAGGATCGAAGCTAATAGATTTTTTATACTGGGTAACTGCTTCTGCTAGCTCACCTCGATCGTAGAGAGCATTTCCTAAACGGGTGTAAGTCGGCGCATAGTCTGGTTTGAGGCGAATAGCTGCTGTATATTCGGTAACTGCTTCTTTTAGCTTGCCTTGAGCGTAGAAAGCGTTTCCTAAGTTATAGTGAGCTTCAGCATACTTGGGTTCAAGGCTGATGGCTTTCTGATATTGGGCGATCGCAGGTTCTAACTGATTCAGTCTTGCTAAAGTCAAACCCAGATTAAAATATGCTCTAGAGTCTTGAGGATCGAGACTAATGGCTTTATTGTATTGAGCGATCGCTTCTTGTGGTTTACCGCGATCGTCGAGAGTATTTCCCAAGGCAATATAAGCTTGTGCAAAATTGGGTTCTAGTTCAATTGCCTTCCGAAAAGCCGCCTCTGCTCCTTTTAAATCTCCCTGTTTATAGAGATTGCTTCCTTGCTCGAAGTTAGCAACTGCATTTTTGTTCCGAATAACTGCGGACTGAGTATTTTGAATTTTTGCTAAGATAACGCCAACATTTTGACCAAAGGCAGTATTTCCATTGCTCAAACACAAGCAGATAATAGCTGCTATCAGTAGATTCTTGTTTTTCAGCATTTTTCTTACCTTACCTGCTTGGTTTACATCTAAATATCAAGTTCGGCTAATTGCGATCGTCAAAAAACCTTATCTCAGCCCTTCCTCACTTGTTGTTAGGACAAAAGTGTAGCTTTGGCGAGGTTATAGCTGGAATTATAAGTGATTAAACTAACTTGATACAAGTGTAATCTCATATAAATGGCTATTTGTACACAAGAGACATTTCAAAGTCCCTCTCCCAAGCGTGGGAGAGGGATTTAGGGTGAAAGCTCATTAATTCATGCAAGAAGTCTAATAGATGGTAATTTATTAAAAGTAAAAAATCATTTTTAGGTATTTACAGAAACTTTTGTTTCCATCAATTTAACAATCGCTGCAATTAATTTTTCTGGGTTAAGAGGTTTAGATAAATGCATCTGAAACCCAGCTTTTAGGGCTTTTTCGCGGTCATCGTTTCTCGCAAAAGCAGTCAAGGCAATTGCTGGAATTTGTCCACCTTGTTCTGCTGTCCGAGTTCTCACTTCATGTATTAACATATAGCCATCCATATCGGGCATACTAATATCGCTTACCAACACATCTGGCTTGAACTCTGCTAAAGTTTGTAATGCTTCTTCAGCAGAAGATACTGCCATTACAAAAGCCCCATCTTGCTCTAATACAAAAGCAACAAAATCTCGTGAATCAATATCATCATCGACAACTAAAACCTTGATGCCATTCAGAGGTAAAGAGTTAGTAGCTAAGAATGCAGGGTAATTTTGTCCATCCGTCAGCTTTGGAATTTCATCTGCCAGAAGCGGTAAGCTAACAGTAAATATTGCCCCTTTATCCTCACCGTGGCTATCTGCTTTGACGATGCCGCCATGCATTTCGATGATATTACGCACAATTGCCAATCCCAGTCCTAATCCACCAAAATTTCTCGTAGAGGTGCTATCTGCTTGGCGAAAGTAATCAAACACAAATGGCAAAAAGTCAGCGCTAATTCCCTTACCCGTATCGCTAACAATTATTTGAGCATAGCCATCAGTTTCCTGAAGTCGCACTTCTACCTTTCCTCCTCTAGGTGTAAATTTGATTGCGTTAGAAAGGAGATTCCAGACGACTTGCTGCAAACGAGTCGAGTCGCCCATAATTTGTCCCACACCCGGTTCAAATACTGTATTTACCTCAATCAACTTTGTTTCTGCTGCTAACTGCATTGTCTGTAATGCCGACAATACCGTGGACTTTAGATTAATTTTCGTGATATTCAGCGTCAGTTTACCTTGTAAAATTTTGGAAATATCCAGCAAGTCCTCAATGAGTTGAACTTGTAAGGTAGCATTTCGCTCGATTGTGGCTAGGGCTTCAGATGTCTTTGTTTGGTCTAATCTGCGGGTTTGCAACAACTTTGACCAGCCGAGAATTGCGTTGAGTGGAGTGCGTAGTTCGTGAGAGAGGACGGCTAAAAATTCATCTTTAATTCGATTGGCTGTTTCTGCTTTCGCTCGTGCTACTTGTTCTAATTCCAGTAGGTGCGCTCGTTCTTCAAGTATTTGTTTTTGTTCGTGGATATCCGTACAGGTTCCAAACCACTTGACTACAAAACCTTGCTCATCTTTAAGTGGTAAACCTCGCGCTAGCTGCCAACGATAAGAGCCATCAGCAGCTCGTTTAAAGCGATACTCATTGTTATATATAGTGCTATTTTTGACAGCATCAGACCACACTTTATCAGCTCTTTGAACATCATCTGGATGCAATGCAGCCAACCAACCAGAACCCAAAGATTGTTCTAACGTTAGCCCAGTGTATTCGCACCAATTTTGATTAAAATAATCGCATTCACCGTTAGGTTTAGTTGTCCAAACAAGTTGAGGAATTGCCTCAGCCAAGTAACGGTAGCGTTCTTCGCTTTGCCGGAGAACTTCTAAGATGCGTTGGCGTTCAAGAATTTCTTGTTGTAATTGTTCGTTAGTCTGAGTAATTTCATTGGTGCGAACAGCAACCATTTCTTCGAGATGATTCTGGTATTTTCGCAGTTCTTCCTCTACCCATAAGCGTTCGCTTATTTGTGTTTGAAGTTCTTGATTTGCTTGTTCTAATTGAGTAGGGCTAGGAAGTGCCAATGCTTGAGGAACTAAAGGTACAAGCTTTAACGCGGTAATTACAGATATTGTGGCAGTTACTGCTTTGAGAAACCCCGACACCCAATAGATTGGATGCCAAAGTGTCCAAATCTCCATTAAATGAGTAGTGCCGCAAGCTACGATAAATCCACTAAATAGTAGAAAAATCCAATCAAAAGGCAAATCTTGTCGCTTGCGGACAAAGTAGAAGAGTGTAGCTGGAATCGAGTAATAAGCTAGTGCAATGAATGCGTCAGATAATATGTGTAACCAAACTAAATTCGTTTGCCATAGATAACAATGTCCATGTGGAATAAATGATTCTGATGTAAAAAAGTTAGTCCACAATTCTGATATTATATTTGACATAAATACTGGATTGTTTAATTTATTAAAATTTACTACTAAATATCTACCTTTGCTTAATACTATTTTAGTAAGTAGGTAGACATAATTAAATATAAAATAAACTTCTATTTTGTAGTGAGTGATATCATGTCCGCCAAATTACCCATAATAAAAGAACCCCACCCCCAACCCCTCCCGAAAAGCGGGGAGGGGAGACAAAGCACAGCTTTGGCGGGGTGGGGTTCTTCGGGTTTAATAAGCAATCAAGCGGATATGATATGATTTATCGCTCAGAGCAAGGATTATCAGGACTAAAGTCCTTACTACAAACTTTAAATTTATTATGCCTAGATACTTACTCAAATATTAGCGATCCAGTGTGTCTAATTTCTGCACTGCTTAAGGTAAGGAGACTACAATATGTTTTTATAAAATAAAAAGGCTGTTAGTATCATCGCTGTTTGGCAAAAATCAATCATTTAAAATTACTAATATTTTCTCTTCTAAAGCCTAAATGAATTAATTGTGGTTATGGAGCTTGAAGCGCATCCGATCGCAATTGTAACAGCTATGAAGAGAGCGGTCAAACTTGTGGAAATTGCAGACATAATTATGGTATACAATAGTAAGTTACCAAATAAAAACCATTCTCACCATAATGATGGGAATGGCAAAAATTAGGAGACACAACAGGAAAATTTAATCTCTGCAACTCTCATTAAAGTTAAGATTCGCTTGACTTAGCACTCATTTTATCTAATAGTTGAGTGATTTTTTTAGCTTTTTCAGGTTGGCGCTGTTTTTGTAATAAATCTTTAGCTTGTTGCAGGTTAGTTTTAGCTTCTTCTTCTTGCTCTTGCTGCATGAGGATATTCGCCAGACGCAAGTAAGCATCAGGATTTTTCGGACTGCGGCGAATTACTTCCCGAAATAATTCTGTTGCTTCTTCTACTTGTCCTTGCTGGTTTAAAACATCTCCCAAAAACAAGCGCACTACGTCATTTGTAGAGTTGATGGAAATCACTTTGCGAAAAGCTGCTTCTGCACCTTGGTAATCTTTTGCTTGGGCAAGATTGATACCTTTTTGAAACAAATCTGAGGTAATCAAAGTTTTCCAAGCGAAATAGCCAAGGATTGACAGACTCAGAACAACTACAACAGCAGCGATAATCGAACTAGTAGGAAAGGTTTCTAGCATTGTCTAAGCCAAAAGACAGGCGATAGGAAAAATCAGATATTCCATAAAAAAGAGTTTCCAGATAAATTGGTAGAATTGAGCGATCGCACTTTTCTCTTGTAAGTCTACCGTCAAACTCCGTAACCACAGCCAAGCCAACAGCCCCAAATGAGTAACTACCAGGAATATAGCGTTAACTGAGGCGACGTGTAGCACCCCAACCAGAATTATTCCCAGATAACAGGCAGTTATTACCCAAAGAGATAGATTGAACACAGCTTGAGGGCCAAGTTTGATAGTGAAAGTAGTAATATTGTAGAGGCGATCGCCTTCCATATCCGGGATATCTTTAAAGATGGCGATCGCAAAGGTAAACACTAAAATAAATAACGTCAGCACCCATACCACAGGCGGAATCGTTTGGCTTTGTTGCAACGCCCAACTGTAATGCAGATATAAACCTAAGTTAACAATCGTACCGCGCACCGAAAAAATACACAGCGCCGCCCAAATGGGAAACTGTTTTAAGCGAATTGGTGGTAAAGAATAAGCAGTACCAATGGCCAAACTAATTGCTACCATACCCAATAAAAACGGGCCAGTTAGCCACGCCACAACCAGCGCCAAAATTCCAGTAGAAGCAACAATTAATTGCCCAGTTTGCTGGGAAAACTCACCAGACGCTAAGGGTAAATGAGGCTTATTAATCTTGTCGATTTCTACATCTTCTAATTGATTCAGCCCCACAATATAAACATTGCCACACAGACAACTAATCCATGCACCAAAAACAGGGAATAGAGAATACGTAGAGACAACATTCATTGCATCTCTACTGATGGCAATGGCAATTAAATATAAACCCAAAACACTCAGACTTGTACCAATAATCGTATGAGGGCGAGAGAATTTCCAGAAGGCGTATAACCACTGGAAATATGATTGAACAGGTTTGCCTGGTAAAGGGCTGTTTTGAGAACTTTGGCTCATGAGTAGCTTAAATACAGTATTCTGGTTGGTTGTTAATCATTGTCACAGAATTTGGTCATTAGACTACTTTCATGAATCAATGAGCTTTCATCCTTCTACTTCGTGCCCTCTGCTGTGGCTGCGACAAGCCGTTCGCGTAGCGTCTCCGACAGGAGAAGCGTCTACGTTATTCTAAACTTATAACTTCTTGCGCCAACTCATATCAAGAATGCGACTAATTTTATACAGTAAACCCGGCTGTCATTTATGTGAAGGCTTGCAAGAAAAGCTAGAACAAATCCAAAATCTCAGTTTCGAGTTGGAAATTAGGGATATTACAACTCGTGAAGATTGGTTTGCTGCGTATCAGTATGAAGTGCCGGTGCTTTATTTATCGAACCGCAGAGGCGCAGAGGGCGCACAGGGAAGTGAGAAACCATTGCCGCGTCCTTCTCCTCGTGCTAACGTGCAGCAATTGGAGCAAATGTTGCGTAAATATTTAGCCAATTAGAAAAAAATAATGCAGAATAAGCGCAAGATCAAGAATGTGACGAGGTTCACAAAATGAAATTGCGGGAATTACTAACAGCGGTAGACAGTGTTGAGCAATTGCCTAGTTATCCAACTTTAGAGGATGTGGAAGTTAGGGGTTTAAAGACGAATTCCCATGCTTGTCGTGTGGGAGATTTGTTTATTGGGATGCCAGGAACGCGGGTTGATGGTGGGGAATTTTGGCAAAGTGCGATCGCATCAGGGGCTGTCGCTGCGATCGTTTCTCCCGAAGCTGCACAAAAAAATCCTCCCACAAATCAGGCTGTGGTCATTAGTGCAAGTAATATTACTCAAGCTTGCGCGCAGATAGCTAGTGCTTTTTACGGTTATCCAGGGCGAAAACTCAAGCTGGTAGGTGTGACTGGTACAAATGGCAAAACTACAACTACTCATCTAATTGAATTTCTCCTCAACAAAGCTAATTTAGCTACAGCTTTGATGGGAACTCTCTACACTCGTTGGGCAGGTTTTGAGCAAACTGCTGCCCACACTACCCCCTTTGCAGTGGAACTGCAACAGCAGCTAGCAGAGGCGGTAAAGGCTGGTAGTGAGTTTGGGGTGATGGAAGTCAGTTCTCACGCTTTGGCCCAAGGTAGAGTGTTGGGTTGTGAATTTGAGGTGGCGGTATTTAGTAATCTTACTCAAGACCATCTCGACTATCACAGCGACATGGAAGATTACTTTGCTGCCAAAGCGTTATTGTTTAGTCCTAATTATCTCAAGGGACGGGCAATAATTAATGCTGATGATGCTTACGGGAAGCGGTTAATTGCTTCGTTGGATTCCGAACGGGTTTGGAGTTACAGCGTCAATGACAACAGCGCCGATTTATGGATGAGTGATTTAAGTTACCAGCCGAATGGTGTTAGTGGGACATTACATACACCAAAAGGTGATGTGGCTTTTCAATCGCCCCTAGTCGGACAATATAATTTAGAAAATCTTTTAGCAGCTGTCGGAGCAGTTTTACACTTAGGGCTAGATTTGCAGTTAGTGGCAGCTGTGATACCTGAGTTCCCTGGAGTTCCCGGACGGATGGAACGGGTACAGATTAGTACTGAGCAAGATATTAGCGTGATTGTGGATTATGCCCACACGCCCGATAGCTTGGAAAATTTATTGAAAGCTGCGCGTCCCTTTATACCTGGTAAAGTGATTTGTGTATTTGGTTGTGGAGGCGATCGCGATCGCACTAAGCGCCCAAAAATGGGTAAAATTGCTGCTGAGTTAGCTGATGTGGCAGTGGTGACATCAGATAATCCCCGCACTGAAGATCCAGAAAGGATTTTGCAAGATATTTTGGCGGGAATAGCTGACACAGTGCAGCCAACAGTAATTTGCGATCGAGCGATCGCAATTCGTACCGCTATTTTACAAGCACAACCCGGTGATGGAGTATTGCTTGCTGGTAAAGGTCACGAAGATTACCAAATTCTCGGCACTGAAAAAATCCATTTTGACGACCGAGAACACGCACGCGACGCTTTACACGAAAGACTTAACGTCCAAGCTTAATTTAAGTATTGGGCATTGGGCATTGGGCATTGGGCATTGGTTATTCTCCTAGTACCCAGTCCCGTCCCCAGTTCCCAGTCCCCAGTCCCCAGTCCCCAGTCCCCAGTCCCGTCTAAGTAGAGTTTTTTATAGTTAATGTTTCTTTCCGTGGTGATTTTGTAAAAAATGCACATATAAAGGTGAAAATCGAAGACAGAATTATTTCTTGCTTCATCCAAGTTGTGCTTGACTCATGAATGTTTCTCTGGCTAAGGATCTGTCTGTTTATCAACTGGTTATGGGAGTGCAAGCGCCTCCGAAACCATTGTCCCTCAGTCCTGCTACTCTGCTATCTCTGGTGAGAGCGCAAATTGACTTACTCATTGAGCAGCAAATTGCAGCCACTCTCTGGGTGAAGCTACCACCAGATAAAATTTGGCAATCAGAATTAGCGCGTTATCAATCCTCGGTAGGTGCGTCTAGTCTCATTTATAGTTGCCAGATTGACGAGAGTAGGAAAAAGGAAGCAGGGGGAGATGAGGGAGCAGGGGGAGACAAGGGAGAGGAAAAAGTAAATACCTCCTTGTCCCCCTTGTCCCCCTATCACATTCCTGTTCACCTACCACCAGATAGCCAAATGCGGCGGGAAAACTTTCTGATGGTGTTATCGCCACAGTTTTGCAGTTTAATTTTGGCTCATCGACCACTTAAAAAACGCAAAAATCAGACATCGGGGAAGGTAAATACTAATAAAAACCAGCCGTTGCTGATTATAACTACTGTTGAGGGGAGAGTAATTCAGCAAGTATTAAATGGTATCCAACAAGCGATTGCGCCAGAATCATCCTCAATTTTACCTGCTAGTTTTATTTGTCCAACCGTGCCTCAAGCCGCACTTATGAATCAATTGTTGGCAAAACAACTCCTCCGACAAGATGAAATTAATCGTCAAATCATCACAGTACGCACTAATAAGTTGGAGCAGCAAAATCAAGAACTGCACAACAAAGAGCAACTCAAAGATGAATACCTGAAAAATGTCTGTCAGGAACTACGTATACCTTTGACGCACATGAAAACAGCACTTTCATTATTAAATTCCCCTAATCTGAAACCCCCGCAACGACAACGTTATTTACAGATGTTAAATACCCAGTGCGATCAGCAAAACTCCCTGATTACTGGTTTCTTGGAACTGGTGCAGCTAGAACAGAATTTTGACGGGACGACTTTGGAGTTGGTGCGTCTCTCAGATATAGTACCTGGAGTAGTTAGTACTTACCAACCTGTAGCCCAAGAAAAAGGAATTATGCTAGCCTACACCGTACCGACTGAACTCCCATCTGTTTGGTGCGTGACTGGTAAGCTAAGGCAAATTGTGATTAATCTGTTGCACAACAGTCTTAAGTTTACCCCTAATGGAGGTCAAGTATGGGTGCGTGCCCGTAATCAAGGCGATTATGTCCAATTAGAATTCCGCGACACAGGTATCGGTATTGCCGAAAACGAAATTCCTAAAATCTTCGATCGCTTTTATCGCGTGCGTACAGCAGCAACCGAAGATTATGGTGGTGCTGGGTTAGGGTTAACGATAGTACAGCAATTGCTGCTGCGCTGTGGTGGATCTATTTCTGTAAAAAGTAAATTATCTGAAGGTTCTACCTTTACAGTGCAACTGGCAACTGCTGATAATATGCCAAGAGCGATCGTGACAGAAAATGAGTTATGAGTTATGAGTTATAAGTTATGAGTTAAAAATTCATAACTCATCACTCATAACTTATAATTCCTACAGTTATTTTGCCTAACCTGGTGCAAACTCAGTAAACTTTCGCTTATAAGGAGCATGAAAACCCAAAATAATATCTTGTTTTGGCACTCCAGCAGTTACTAACTCATTTGCTACTCCGGTCTCAGTTCCATCGCGCTGAATCCAAATTTTGTCGTCCTTAATATCAATATGGATGATACAACCATAAACTCGCCTCAGTTCTTCCCATCCCAAATGAAGAACTTGATAATGGTTGCGCTCTGTATCAAAAATTAACTGTACTTCTGTATCATCATTTGAGTGGTGAATTGAATGACGTTTCAGGATTGTCTGCACTAATTCACGGTAGTTTATTCTTTCCATAGCAAAACCTCTTCTTTAATGGGTTCAAAAATCAGAAGCTTCAGCCGATGTTCAGCGATTATTTCTTGAATAAATGGCCGAATAAAAAAGTCTTGATAAACATCTTCAGAGATAGCTAAGTATAAAATTCGTTCAGGGTACTTTTTCCGTAATGCTGAACGGTAGGTGAGCGTCTGACCTAAAGCGACATAAAAATCACTAATTTCCGATGCACCGATAAAAGATTTAATCTCAACTGCGATTTTTTGACCAGCTTTTTGAGCAGCTAAGATTCTTTCTGCCCCTAAGTCTACATAAAATTCAATTTCATCAACTTTAACTGATAGAGGGTCATGGGTAATAGTCCACCCATCCTTTTTTAAAGCTGAACAAACAGCAATATGAAAAATATCTTTAGCTGACATAATTTAATTATAAATATATTCACTGGCAGTTTTGCAGCAACTATAAAAATTTTATTAAAGCAAATAGTTTACACTGGTAATTTACCTGGATTGGTTTTTAAAATTCATCTGTTTACAGAATTAATCTTATTGATAAAAGACATAATGTTATTTGGATGAATCTTTTGACAACACCTGTGTAAACTCTCCACTTTGTTTATTGCGAACTACTATAAATTCACTATTTGGCATTCGTAGCTCTACTGGAATTATTTCAGTTGGTAACTCCATTAGTAACCCACCATCTAACATTCCTGCACCAGGAAAGGCTATAACCGTGATTATGCCTGGTCTAAGACAACCAAGAACTCGAACTGGAATTGTATCAAGCATTATATTATAATAATTAATAATCCGACATAAATATTACGATTTTTTATTTTTTATTGATACTTGTCTAGTTTATTTACCAATACAAAATCTACTAAAAATCCTCTCTAAAACTGATTCTGTTACTTCTTCTCCGGTAATTTCCCCTAAAGCTTGAATCGCACCTCGTAAGTCAATTGTCCAAAAATCCAGAGGTAACTGCTGGGTTATTGTTGCTTGTACCTGTTCCAAAGATATTTTAGCTTGAGTTAAGGCTGCTGCCTGCCTTTGGTTAATGGCTAAATCCATATCAGCAGCTTGCACTTTTCCAGATTGAACTATTTCTAAAATTGCTGTTTCTAAAGCATCAATACCTTGATTTTGGGCTGCGGCTGTGACAATTTTGGATTTTGGGTTTGAGATTTTAGATTGAAGAGTTGTTCTTTCGCTTTCTTGCAATAAATCGATTTTGTTAATTATTATAATCAACGGACGATGTTGTACCTCTTGATAAATTTCTTCATCGCCTTCTGTCCAACCTGCGGAAGCATCGATGGTAAGCAAGACTAAATCAGCTGCATTGGCAGCACGACGCGATCGCTCGACGCCAATTTTTTCCACTTGGTCTGTTGTTTCCCGAATCCCGGCTGTATCTAGCACTTGTACGGGAATTCCGCCGACAACTAACTGAGATTCGACAACATCGCGGGTTGTACCAGGTAAATCAGTCACAATAGCGCGATCGCTCCGGCTCCAAGCGTTCAATAAACTCGACTTACCCACATTCGGACGCCCGACAATTGCCACTTTTAAACCAGTGCGTAGCAACTCACCTCGATCTTTGGTTTGCAATAACCTAGTTATTTCTGCGGCAATTTTATCGATTGCTGATATGATTGCTTTATCATCCAACGGCGGTAGGTCTTCCTCAAAATCAATCCGAGCTTCGATTTCTGCCAAGATATCTAAACAGTTAGCGCGTAACTGCCGAATCGGATGAGCTAATTTTCCTTGTAAACCAGCTAAGGCGCTTTGAGCAGCTTGGGGCGATTTAGCTCCCACTAAATCAGCAATACCTTCGGCTTGAGTTAAATCCAATCGTCCATTCAAAAAAGCGCGGAGAGTAAATTCTCCAGGTTGCGCTAGTCTAGCGCCATTTTCCAAACACAGTTGTAATACCTGCTGCACTGCGATAATTCCCCCGTGGCAATGGAATTCTACTACATCTTCACGGGTGTAAGAACGGGGTGCTTTCATCATCAACAATAGGGCTTCATCCACTATTTGTCGCGTCTGGGGATGGCGAATGTAACCGTAGAAAATCCGGTGACTTTCCCAAACTTGTCGCCCTGGTGTATGAAAGAGACTTTGGGCGATTGCCATTGCTTGAGAACCGGATACCCGCACAATCCCAACACTACCCTGTTGGGGGACAACAGCAGTGGCGATCGCGGCTATAGTTCCAGTAGTAGCAAACAGTTCTGACATGAGCGCCCTTTATAAAAGTGAGGAGTGAGGAGTGAGGAGTTAGGAGTAAAAATCATAACTCATAACTCATAACTTTCACTCATAACTCATAACTTTCTAAATAGTGAGTATTTAGACTAATGAGATACCAACTGTCAAGGTAAAATTTACTTGTAGGTCATGCCTGATAGTAAAGAGTTAACAGTGAAGAGTTAGAGATGAAAATCATGACTCACAACTTATAACTTATAACTTTTAGAGAGAGGAATGTACTGTGGAGCAAAAGATTAACTGCGCTGTAGCCTGTGTTAATGGGTGTGTTTTAGGGGATAAATGCCCCAATACCGAGTTTAGAGAGTCAGCCGCAAAATTTATTGAAGAGACTCCCTTAGAGAAAATGCTGGAGTTGGCACAAGAACGTCTGCAAAAAAAAATGGCAGAACCTCCAAAATGGGTTTTTCCTGAAGATCCATAGCATTCGAGCTAACAGGCACAAGCAAGACAGCGTGGAAGTTAAATGGTATTTGGATCTATATTTAATTCTCGCAGTTTTGCTGCCAAGCGATCGCTACGTTGTTTCTGGTGTTGTGCCACTTCTTCCGGTGTGGGAATCAGTTCTCCTTCACGAGTGTAAAAGCGTAATTTTTCTTGAACAACCCCTAAATATAAACCTAGCTGTTGACTCCATAACCAGCCTTGGGGATTTTGTTCTAACGGTTGATATTCACCATCCAGCAAATGGAACCCTGAAAATTCTAACGTTTCTGGGTCAAACCAGAAGTAATCTGGTGTGCGAAATATATCTTGGTAAATTTGTTTTTTTAAGCCTTTATCAGTGTCGCCTGTGCTATCCGAGATAATTTCTATAATTACATTGGGATATTTGCCTTCTTCTTCCCAGACAACCCAACTTTTACGGGGTTTGCGTTCAGTCCCCAGTACGACAAAAAAATCTGGCCCCCGAAAATTTTCTGATTTGCGCTGGCGTGGACTGTAGTAGATGGTGAGATTACCCGATGCATAAAAATCTTTGCGATTTTGCCACAGCCACTCCAAACATTGGATGAGCAGTGTCATTTGCAACCGATGCAAGTCAGTTTCCAAAGGCGGTTCGTCACTATATAAATCCCCTGGGGGAAATATAACATTTTCTGGGGATTCTAAATCTTGGGCGACAGACATGGCAACAAGTGTGTCAGTGCTATAAGTTTAACGTGAGTTCGACGGCTCTAAAAACCCCACTTCCATTCCTCTCCCCCACCTACGGTGTACACACAAGTCTCTACGTTGTTCAATAATCTGGGTTTTACCCCACCCTAACCACTGGTTGAATTCAATCAACGATCGCCCGAATTCAACAAACGATCGCCCGAATTCAATCAACGATCGCCCGAATTCAACAAACGACCGCCCGAATTCAATAAACGACCGCCCAAATTCAATCAACGACCGCCCGAATTCAATCAACGACCGCCCGAATTTAATATATTTATTGCATAAATTCTCAAAACCTCCCCCCAAACCTGATTTACTAAGGTTTTAGCTTTAGTTTTACCCCACTGGGGGAGAGGTCAAAATAGCACTCGTCGAACTCACGTTAATTATTCATCACCGCATCCAAAAGCACATTGGCGTCAAAGCGGACTACATCAGTGCAAGGTAGCCCCGTTTCTGCTATTGTTTGAGCGATGCTTTCCTGAGCCGCAGATTCATCTAAATGGGCTGTGTTCAATGCTATACCCGCTACAGAAACACTTCCAAAAGCACCACCAGCATTAGCAACAGCTTCATAAAGCCGAATCACCTCTGGTAAAGGTGGAATTATTACATGGGGATGATTGCGGACATGAACTTGTCCCGCCCGATGTACTAATATTAGTTGGGTTGGTTGCGAACCACGGATTAGGGGTAGAGTTGCTGTTGAACCAGGGTGTAGCAGCGAACCTTGTCCTTCAATATGCAAGATGTCGTAGTTTTTGCCATAGCGCATAACAATCTGTTCCACAGCACCGGCGGCAAAGTCTACCCGCACGGCATCTAAAGCCACACCGTCTCCTTCTAACATAATTCCAGTTTGCCCTGTGGCGAGGAATTTAGAACGCCAGCCCCGCAGTTTTGACGCCCAATGTAACTCTAGGCTAGTTGACATTTTACCAATTGCCATGTCGGTTCCCACTGTCAACACCCGCCGACATGGAAGAGTACGTGCCATTCCACTAGCAACATTAATATTAGATGGCTCTTTGCGGACATCCCAAATGAGTTGCCCTGGTTTGAGCAGTGCATTTAATTCTGGGATACTTGCCATTGGTGTATGTAAACCATTCACCAGCGACATTCCCGCTTCTAAAGCGTCTTTGATTTCTAGCCAGTAATCATCTGGTACAGCACCACCTCCTGGAGCAATACCAATTACTAAAACTTCCGGTTTGTACTCTAGGGCTGCGGCTACCGATGCCACAATCGGCAGATCGCGCTTGATACCTGTTAATTCTGGTAGAGATTTACCAGCACACTCGCGATCGATTACGGCTACAATTGGGGCTTCACTGTAACGTAAAATTGCTAGCCCTGTTTTGCCGTGAGTCCCAATAGTCCCTTCATGTAGCAAGATAGCTACTCGTTGATTAAGTGGTAGACGCACTGTGTTGTACTCCCAAACCTGGTAAATCGTTTGGCAAAACTTTTCCTTGTTTTAGCAATGCACCCGTAAAAGGGTCATCAATTAAGTTCAGGTGACTGTCTAAATCTAAATAATCAGCTAGTGGCGCTAGCTGTAATGCTGCTGTATTAGCTAGCGAACTGTCAGAATAGCAACCGAACATTACTTGCAACCGATATGCTCGTGCTGTATGTACCATTCGCATTGCCTCTGTTAGCCCCCCTGATTTCATTAGTTTGATATTAATGCCATCCACGTAATTTGCCAAATCGGGAATATCAGCGCTGGTGAAACAACTTTCATCGACAAAGATAGGCAAGGGAGAGTGTTGTTTGAGTTTTGCTAAACTTGGTTCTTCTCCCCGTGGCAATGGCTGTTCTACATACTTTATACCTAAATCGGCCAGCCAATTGCACATGGCGATCGCATCTTCTAAACTCCAACCCCCGTTGGCGTCAACAAAAAATTCTAGTTCGGGTGCTTCTTCTCGCACCGCTAAGAGCATTTTTTTATCTGCATCTATGCCATCTGGACTACCTAGCTTCACCTTAAAAAGACGGACATCTGTAAACTTTAACCAGTCTCGCGCTCTCGCCCTAGCGCCTTCTGGCGAATTAATCCCAATTGTGACTGAAGTCGGGACTATTTGATTGCGATCGAGTCCCCAAATTTGCCATAAAGGTAAACCTACACGCTTACCTAACCAGTCGTGCATTGCTATATCCAAGGCAGCTCTTGCAGCAGAAGGAATTTGATTTTGTATTAAAACTTGCTCAATTTCCTGACGTTGTAAAGGACTGAATGCTTGTAACAGAGGCACAACTTGCTCTAGAGTATCTTTGATTGCATCAGTTGATTGCCGATGATTACCTACACCAAACGGCGATGCTTCCCCCCAGCCTTCGATGCGATCGTGTGAAATTCTCACCCATACATTTGTTGTCTGTGCCGTTGTACCTCGACTAATAGTCAGCGGAAATCTCTTGTTTACTGTAAATAATTTTACATTTATTTGCATACTTATTTTACATATTATATTATTGCAAAAGCCAGTGTAAGTTCAAAATTTAGATTATCGGATACATCTGTTATACTTTTTTACATTCATTGATTAATGACTAAAGTTTTTATACATTATTTTTATTTATGAACAACTTAAAGAAATGGAAGATTTTAAAATCAAAAATGGTTTTAGATAATCCTTGGTGTCAGGTAAGGCAAGATGAAATAGAATTACCAAATGGTAAAATTATAGATGATTATTTTGTCAGTATTAAGCCTGACGTTGCGATGGTTTTACCTATCACTAGTAATAGAGAAATTATTTTTGTCCGGCAATATAGACACGCCGTAGGTGAATTTTTCTTGGAACTGCCAGCAGGGAATTTCGACCCGACAAAAGAGAGTGCAGAAATAGCAGCAATTAGAGAACTGAGAGAAGAGACTGGTTATATTCCCCAAGAATTTCAAAAAATTGGAACTTTATACGATAAGCCGAGTAAAGATACCAATCATATACATTTATTTTTAGCAGAAAATGCGAGCAAAGTTGGAGAGCAACAACTAAATATTACTGAAGAGATGGAAGTTGTATTAATTCCTATCGAATCAGTTTTAAATAAAATTATTCAGGGAGAAATTTCTGTTGCCGGAACTATGGCGGCTCTCTTCTTAGGTTTAAAGTTTATCACTCCTCAATAATCAATATAGCTTTTTTAGCTTTAGCAAGAATGATTCTTGAGACAGGTTTAAACTTTGCGCCATTTGGCATCGATACGCGATTTCCCTGGCACGATTTTTATAAGTCCTTTGTTCCGCAACCTATAAAAAATATTTTTCATTACTGTACCTGATTCGATCCCAGTCAGTTGTCGAGCAATACGATTATCTATTTCTTCATGATCTACAAGATAGTCCATGACTAATTGCTCATACTGTGGATACATTTCATATATTGAGATTGCATTTTCTGAATCTGTGTCATTAATTCCAACTTTACGCCAGGCTGCATTACTTCTTGCCCTCCCAGGAACAGCCTCAATAAGTCCCCTATTTTTTAACCTATAAAATGCTTGTTTGATAGTTCCTTCTGAACGAACTCCAGTTTCATTTCGAGCAATATTATTAGTAATTTCTTTATGCTTTTCTAAATATAACATTATGGTTGCTTCTACTGAAGCTAGAGGTTCATGTTTAATATGTACAGCTACAGAGGTTTCGGCTTCATATATCTCAGGAGGTTGCAGTCTCAACCTAGCCATTGCCTGAAAAGCAGTATTCAAACCTTCTCCAACATCTTTATTAGGTGGATTGGGAAATTTGTTGATTATACGAACAATAGCTCCATTCCGTGCATACTGCTCTTTGAGAATATTTTTTACAGTAATATGACCAGGTAATCTACCTGGATTTTCAATTTCAATCCTATTGTCAAAAATGCGAATATGAGTATCAGATACTATACTGTAGTCTCTATGTAACAAAGCATTTGTTATTATTTCATGAATAGCTTCTTCTGGATAGCTGATTGATTCTAATCCCGTTTCCCCTACTTTTGGAATTTCTTCAACCATTTCTATTGTTTTAGCTACTGCTTGCTGAATTTGATCGTATAGACAACCTTCAATAGTTATCGGATCAAAGGCAAGAGTCTCTCTTGTGCCCTCTATATCTTTTGTTTTGTATCGATAAATTTTAATTCCGCAACGCTTTGGAAAAATAGCTTGAGGTTCATCAGCAAACAGTAGAGTACCTGCAACTGTTGGTTTATTCTTTTGAATTAATTGTTGTTTTCTGAGCCACAATTCAGCCTCGCTAGTTGGAACTACAGCACTAATAAATTTAGACATTACTTGTGATGTTGTAATTACCTCTAGTTCTACGTCAATAGTTCTTCTCTCAAATGACTCGATACCTTTGTCTAATCTTAATCTTTCTAAAGCTTGTTCAGTTTTAATAGGCAGAGTTTGTGCGCCACGTCTTAGATAGGGAACACTATCCGAAGCCTCCACGACTCCTCGTGATTTAAAAATAGTAACTTGCAGAACCAAACCAGGACAGCCTTCACAAATCAGAAAGGTATATGAATAACCATCTCCCAAAGGAAAAAGTTGTTCAAAAATTTGTAAATGCCCATTTGCGGCTTCCTGATCGGTAAAACCTCGCCAAGCTCTTGTTTTTTTGCCTTCTACAGTATCCTCATCAATGCCAATGAACAGTTCTCCACCATCTGCATTGGCAAATCCAGCAATAAACTTACATAATTTTCCTGGCTGTATATCTATTGACTTTAGATCGAGAAAATGGCTTTCCTGAGCTATAAGTATCTGATTTAATTGATCGGAGGTAATTTCAACTACTTCAATTGACATATAGTTACGCATAGCAGCCTAACGATTCTTTAAATTTGTAGCATACAATGCAATCCATGAAGTACCGGACAAATTCTAATCTTTAATCAAAAACATTACACTTGTGACAATAATTCCAGATGAAGCATTGGTAGTTCGGGGAGGGCGTAATCGTCCAGAGGATATTCGACGTGGAATAGGTACTCATCCGAGTGGCATAACAGGAATTTCTGTAGAATGTGCAGTAGGATCGTCAGTAGTGGAGTTGGCATCGGGTATTCCTCATGGGCAGATTGGTGTAACAACAGTTGGCGAGGTTCGCCAAGCAGGTGGTGATGTAATCCGAACATCCGGTAGAAGTGCTAATCATGCAACATTGAGGGGTTTAAACCCGCAGCAAGTTAGTCAACTCCTCACACCTACTGTTTCTAATCCAGCAAAGCAGCAGTTATAGTTTGGATCGCCTAGAATGATTACCCCTAGAGTTTTTGCAGATTTTCATAATGCTGATGCTGAAGGGCGTTTGCGTTTGAACTGTATTGGTACAATGGAAGACTTAGCAAATCAGAGTATTGAGCTACGAGATGGACAGTTGCTCACGGTATATAGCGAGGATTTGGAAGTTGATGGAGTAGTGCAGTTCTCCGAAGAGGAGAAATTGTGGGTTGCTGCCATTGATTGGGATCGAATCAGACAAGTTGAGGATTTTATTGTGCAGGCACAAGTTTGAGTATCCACCACACCTAATTTTTTAGTTTTCTACCTTGCCCATTGCTGCAAAATATAAGCGTAAAAAGCCTCTTTATCTACCTTATCCATTGCATAGATTTTCCTACCACCAGGAACTACTTTAGTACGCCCTTGACTAAGACCAGTGGTGATAATTTCTGTTTCCCATTCGCGCAATTGATAAATTTCTGGATGTCCCAGATAAGCTGTTGCTAAGACATCCCAAAAATAATAATCTTGGGGGATAACTAGTGCATAACATTGTCCGGCTAAATCAGAGATGGGATAGTGGCGTTGTCGTCCCATTTTGTATACTAACTCCGATGTGACTGGGACATTGTTAGTTAAATCCAAAGGACACATAATAATTTCAATTTGGGTTTGCCATACCCGCGCTGCTGAAACAGCATCCCAATAAACATTCCATTCGGCGGAACCATCTTGTCCAGGTTCTAAACTTTTTTCTACATTACCGCCAACATTCAACGCACCCCCCATCCAAACAATTTTGTGAATCTTGGCTTCAATATCTGGTGCTTTGTCCAAAGCCACTGCAACCGTCGTTAACGGGCCAGTTACCATCAACGTTACGGGGTCTGATGCCTCCCGCAACACCTGTATCATGAAATCTTGACCTGTTTCGGCAACCAATGGCGTAGTAATGGTTTCGCTTTGATTGAGAATGGGGAGATGGTTAACGATAAACGAATCACGGCGATAGAGAGTAGGAAATGGATTGATCCCGCGCACAGTGCTTTCTGCTACCGCGATATGAGAAAATCCCATCAAATCTATAATTTTACGTGTGGCGCTAACAGCCGGTTGAACGTAGCAATCTGCTGGGGTGACAACAACACCAAGGAGTTCAATACGATCCATCGTCAACAGCAGCATAGTTGCCAGATAATCATCTACACCGCCATCGTGATCCATTAATACAAGTTGTTTTGTCATAAAAGGAGAATTATATGGATGAGTTTATGGAAGCTGCAATTCAAGAAGCAAAACAAGGCAGACAAGAAGGTGGAATTCCTATTGGTTCGGTTCTTGTCAAGGATGGTAAAGTTCTCGGTAGAGGACACAACAAACGCGTGCAAGATGCCGATCCTGTTACCCACGCCGAAATCGATTGTCTCCGCAATGCTGGAAGAGTTGGCAGTTATAGAGGTACTACACTCTATTCAACTTTAATGCCGTGTTACCTATGCGCTGGGGCAGTGGTACAATTTGGCATTAAAAAAGTCATCGCTGGAGAATCTAGAACTTTTCCTGGCGCTAAAGAATTTATGGTATCTCACGGTGTGGACGTTATCGATCTTAATCTTGACGAATGCGAACAAATGATAAGTGAGTTTATTGAAACTAACCCCGAACTTTGGAATGAAGATATTGGTAAATAGTCATTTGTCATTTGTCATTAATTATTTATTCTCCTCTGCTCCCTACTACCCACTATCCATTTTTTAAGGATAGATATTTTAAAATCAGCCAGTAGCAAGAGTAATGTGATGCCAGAAAATAGTCACTGCGTTTACTGTCTTGAAATAGACATTTAATTCCAGAAGGTATGAATCAAATTTGAGAACGAAACCCCAGATACAATTGAGCAAAACTATCATATCATGTCCGCATAAGTAGTTATGATTTGGATAGCTATTGCACCTCTAAAATCATAGCGATCGCACTATCTGTCTGAAGTCCAGCAAATTAGGAAAATATTGATAATACTTAAGAAAGAAGCTACTAATTATTTTATATTACACAATAATTTTAGTTACTATAACTAGCTAAAATTTCAAAATGTGAAAATGGCAAATTTAATTGAATTTACATTATTTGCTCCTCGCAACAAAGGAGCAGCTTTAATTGGGTCTTTTTCAGATTGGAAAGAAATTCCCATGTCAAAAGGTGAAGATGGTTATTTTCGCACGAAAATAAAATTAGAAGACGGTGTTTATCAATATAAATTTCGCATTCAAACCAAAAGCCCAAATTTTGCACTTGATGAATGGATAGATATCATCGATCCTAAAGCGACAGATATTGATGAAACAGAAAAATACAGCATAGTACGCATTCAAGATGGGCAACGCATTGTTGATAATTACCTTTGGCAAAACAATGAAATACCGTTGCCTGATAACCGAGAATTAGTCATATATGAGATACACGTTGCCGATTTTACTGGTGATGAAGTTGATTCTAACGAGCGAGGCAAATATTTAGGGATAATTGCTAAGTTAGATTATCTTTGCGAATTGGGAATTAATGCAATTGAATTAATGCCAGTTAATGAGTACCCTGGTGATTATAACTGGGGCTATAAAGTTCGCCACTTCTTTGCTACAGAATCTAGTTACGGTTCAACAGAAGATTTAAAGCGGTTGATTGACGAGTGTCATGGTAGAGGCATTCGCGTCTTTATGGATGGAATTTATAACCATACAGATGAAGAATGCCCTTTAATACTAATTGACCGAAATTATTGGTATTACGAAAACAAGCATTATCCTGAAGATCCAGATAATTACTGGGGCCCAGAGTTTAACTATGATAATTACGACAAAAACTTAAATATTAAACCTGCATGGGAATACGTCGGCGATGTGGTAAAATTTTGGATTAAGGAGTATCACATTGATGGAATTCGCTTTGATGCAGTGCGGCAATTGGCTAACTTTGAATTTTTCAACTGGCTGACTAAGGAAGCGAAAAATTATGCTGCACCCAAACAGTTTTACAACATTGCTGAACACATTCCCGATACAAAGACTGTAGTCAAACCAAATGGCCCATTAGATGCTTGTTGGCATGAGAGTTTTCGCTACTTTCTAGTTCCATATATTTGTGGGAAATCATTTGAATTAGAACAACTCAAGCAGATTTTAGATCCCAAACAGCAGGGTTATGCGATCGCAACCAATGTAATTAATTATTTGGCAACCCACGATCGCGAACGTCTATTACGAGAATTAGGCAATTGTAGCATCTTTGACGCCGCCGCATTTGAACGAGCTAAGTTAGCTGCTGCTGTGTTAATGACAGCGATGGGTATACCGATGCTGTGGATGGGAGACGAGTTTGGCGAATATCAGCAAAAAAGCGAAGATGTGACTAAACCGCAAAAGATTAATTGGTCTTTATTGTCAAGCGACCAGAATCATGATTTATTTGAGTATTATCAAAAGTTGATTGCTCTACGCCAGCAAAATCCAGCTTTGCAAAGTGACAATATTAAGTTTTTCTACGAAAATGCAGCTGAGAAAGTGCTGGCTTACACCCGTTGGAATGAGCAGAATTCTCATGTCGTTGTCGTGGTAAATTTCTCCGACCAAAATCTAAATCAATATAAAATTTCAGACTTTCCAACTGCTGAGTATTGGCGAGATTGGGTTAGCAATCAAGAAGTGAAATCTAAAGAGGATGGTTTAGTTACTGACTTATCAAGCTATACAGCTAAAATATTTGTTTCAAATTCACAGTAATGTAGTCTGTAGGTCGTTAATGTCAAAAGGTTATAAATACATTGTCGCAAGCAGTGCGATCGCTCGTCAAACAAACTGCTTGCGTCGCAACACAATAATAAGACTAGCGATGGGAACAACAGCAAATAAAATAATATCGTGTCCAATCGGATCGGCCCAAAACCCAGATTGTAGAGACGCGATTTATCGCGTCTTGAAAGACCAATCATCTACTGCGAATAAGGCATTGGGCAGTAATTAACAGGAGGCTTTAATGGTAATTGTTGACAATTTGCGCTTTCCGTTGACGCTTTTCACAGCACTAGGCTGTGCGCTTGTGGCTGGCGTCTTCTTTGCCTTCTCGACTTTCGTGATGAATGCCCTTGCACGACTCCAACCAAAGGAGGGCATTATCGCTATGCAATCCATCAATATCACTGCGATCAATCCATTGTTCATGTTGGCACTCTTTGGAACGGCTATGGCTTGCATCTTTCTAGCGATTTCCTCGGTGTTAAAGTGGCATCAACCTGGTGCTGCCTATTTGCTTGTCGGTAGCCTCCTGTATCTGATTGGCACCGTTCTAGTGACGATCGCGTTTAATGTGCCGCTGAATGATGCCTTAGCGATCGCCAAACCGGATAGCACTGAAGGCGCGAACCTATGGGCTAAATATCTTACCAATTGGACGTTCTGGAACCACGTTCGGACAATAGCAGCACTTGCGGCAGCAGTTATACTCGGACTGTGCGATCGCACGGTGAAATAGAAACGATCGATATGTATGATACCCTTTGCTTGGCAAAATGAAGCTATATGAGTATTCAAGCAGCATACGATAATTGGTCAGCCACATACGATGCTGACGAAAATCTGACGCGCGATCTCGATCGAATCGTCACCAGAGAAACCTTGATGGGTTTGAAGTGTAAATCAGTCGTAGAAATTGGCTGTGGCACAGGTAAAAATACACTTTTGCTTTCACAAATTGCTCTGAAAGTTTGTGCGATCGATTTTTCAGCACAGATGATCGAAAAGGCAAAAGAAAAAGTGAGGTCTGCGAATGTAGTGTTTATTACCGAAGACATTACCAAGCAATGGACTTGTGATAATGAGTCTGCCGATTTAGTCACTTGTAATCTTGTTTTAGAACACATCGAAGACCTCAGCTTGATATTTTCAGAAGCATCTCGTGTCTTAGTTAAAGGAGGATACTTTTTCATCTGTGAGCTTCATCCATTCAAGCAATATCAAGGAACAAAAGCTAATTTTCAAAGACAGCAAGAGTCCGTTGAAATTACGGCATTTGTGCATCATCTATCAGACTTTTTTAACATAGCGAAAGTTCATGGCTTTCTACTTGAAGACTTCAAAGAGTGGTGGCATGAAAAAGATCAAAATAAACCACCCAGACTTATATCAATCTTGTTTAGAAAGTAAAGACAATTTTGGTGCATTGAAATTTAGATCAGTTGCAGAGATACTTGCAATATTGATGGAAGATGGGCGATTAATTATGGAATTTCCAAAACAGGTAGAGAATATTTCTGTCAGCGCTGACAATACTTTAACATCAGAATTCTCGAAAAAGATTTATCAGTCATTAACACAGCGAGATCCTCAGTTTATTGAATCATTGATGCCTATATGGTCATGGTTTTACCGTTATTACTTTCAAGTAAAAACTGATGGATGGCATCACATCCCAACAACAGGGAAAGTACTACTGGTTGGCTCTCACAATGGTGGAATGGCTTCTCCAGATTTAATAATGATGATGTACGATTGGTTTTCGAGATTTGGAACCGAGCGTTTAGTGTATGGTCTAATGCACCCTTACGCTTGGAAAGTGAGTCCAGAAATAGCAGGATTAGCCCAGAAATTTGGAGCAATTCTTGCACATCCCAAAATGGCTAGTGCGGCTTTCGATCGGGGTGCTAGCGTTCTTGTATATCCTGGTGGACAATATGATATGTTTCGTCCTCATAGCCAACGCTATAAAATTCATTTTGCCGGTCATCAAGGCTTTGTCAAACTGGCTTTAAAACAAGAAGTCCCAATTATTCCTGTAATTTCGGTAGGCGCTCATGATAGCTTGATAGTCTTATGTGATTGCTATGATTTCGTCAAACAATTGCATCAGTGGGGATTGCCGTGGTTATATCAATTAGACCCTGGTGTTTTCCCAATTTACTTAGGTTTGCCTTGGGGCTTGTCTATTGGCCCTCTGCCAAATATTCCTTTACCTGTGCAAATTCACACTCGTATCTGTCATCCAATTATTTTTGAAAGATATGGTCAAGATGCAGCTAGAGATCGTAACTATGTGAATGCTTGTTATGAAATAGTTCAAAGTCAAATGCAGGAAGAGTTAAATAATTTGGTTAGAGATAGTCAGAAATCTAGCTAATATCATGTCCGGTTAAAGACTTATCATTAGGAGGGCAGGGGAGCAGAGGAGCAGGGGAGGAGAGGGGCTTTTGGGCTTTCTGCATAGATTTGGGAATTAAAACTAATTAGCCGGACTTGATATAAAACACGAATATTAGTGACGAAGTGACGCCTCCCCCAGCATTTCCAAAAGCGATCGCTCCATAACTTCACTGACAAATTTATTTCCTTGCAAGTTGAGGTGAATGTGGTCGTGAAACAAACCTTGGGGGTTGGTAGTTGAATTGAAATTTGGTAAAAAGTCTATATAGTTAATTTGCTGTGCCTTGGTAAAATCGCTCAAGCGCTGACGTGCTTTAATTTCGTAATCGCGGGGGCCTGGTTCACCAATTTCTCGTAGTAAAGGAGTCATCACCAGCAGAAATTTGCTGTGGGATTGGCGAGTCAAGGCTTGAATTTTAGCGATCGCCTCCAGATTAATCCCCACGCGATCGCCTGGTTCATTTTGTACGGCTTGCAGTTCTGGAATTGGCTTTTGCTTGACGATATAACGCTGCCATACTTCCACCAATGCCAGAGGAGGTTTGCGATCGGGATAATTGCGATCGCGTCCTACTGGTAATGAAGTAGGAGGAGTAGCAAACAAATCATCGGTATTAATTAATAACACCACTGCTTGCGCGTTAAAATTGCCAAACTTCTCTAAATAAGCTAATTCATTTCTTGGCCCCCAAGAATTTGCTGAAGCATTTAACACTTCTACTTCCCGATAATTACTATTAGTAGATGATGCTAGAGAACGCATCATCAAACTAGATATTGTATTAGTCTGATCTGTCCACCAGCCACCATTAGCAATAGAATCACCTAAGAGGAGAATTCGCAGCCCAGTAGGTGCAGGTAGCTTTTTGATCGGACTACCTCGCATAGAATATTCATTAATTTCAATCCGATTACCAAAACGACGAGTCCGTTGGTTAGGAGCCAACAAATAACCAATTTGCTCATCGCCAATATAAATCAAAGGATTACCAAAACCAAACAGCGATCGCAGTCCAATCTCAATTACCAGAAACAATCCCACAACCACCGCCAAAATTACGCTCAGTGCTATTTTCACCTACTCACACCCTCTTATACGGAGTTGCTTTTCAATGATACTGAAGGATTGGGCATTGGGCATTGGGCATTGGTTATTCTCCTAGTCCCCAGCCCCCATTCCCCAGTCCCCAGTCCCCAGTCCCCAGTCCCCAAGCCCCCAGTCCCCAGTCCCCCCCACTTCTAAATTTTTAAAGTGAATTTAACATCATCCGCAAAGAGAGGGACTACAATCAAGACGGACAAATATTTCATGCTCCAACAACAGAGGATTAGAAGCTGTGTCCGACTTAAATCGCGGAATTATGAAATTTAAGGGTGCAGATTCCCCAAAAGTAGTCACTATCTCTACCGTGTTGCTTCTGGGATCGATCGCTGCTCTCGTAATCTGGGCGCTGCAAGCTGCCTATGCGCTAAACTAAAACCATTAGTAGTCTAGAAGGACACTTGTGTTAAACGGTTTCCGTCTTAGCCAAGTGTCCATTTAGCAACTAGTAATTAAAAAAGAATCCAGAATCCAGAATCCAGAATCCAGAATCCAGAATGCTTTTCCTTGGGGAATTCAAACTACTAGCTGATTGTAGACTTATAAATCTATAATTTGGATTGTTTTTAAACCCCGCGTTCATCCTCTAGCCATCGTTCTGACTCCTGACTCCTGACTCCTGAATTCTCTTTGATAAAAGCCCCTTTTATAACCATCAAAAATTTCAGCAAAACTTTAGATTTGAGGTTTTAGATGGAAAATTTAAATCTAAAATCCAAATTCCAGAATGTTTGAACCTTGGGGTGTTTTCGCTATTTTAATTATCTGCCCCCTTTTGGGCGGATTACCCCTGATTGCATGGATAACTTACGCCCTGACGCGGAAGCAGTTATCACAAGTTGGTACAGGAAACATTAGTGTATCAGCTGCCTTTTATCATGGGGGTAAAATTGTCGGAATTCTGGCAGTCTTGTCAGAAGCTTTGAAAGGAGTTGCGGCAGTCTTACTCACCCGCATTTTCTTCCCAGATGGATCGTCTTGGGAATTGCTTGCCCTAATCGCTCTGGTAATTGGTAGATACTGGATAGGCAGAGGAGCAGGTACGACAAATGTTGTCTGGGGATTTGTCGTACACGACCCACTGGTAGCGATATTTGTATCTTTCTTTGCAGGTATTGCTTTTACAATTCTGCAATCAAGAAAGTTAGTCAAATTTGGGGTTTTGCTACTTTTTCCTTTGTTTGTGGCACTTCTGCACTTTAGCGATATTCCCAGAATACTTGCTGCTGTAGCCTTAGCTGGTTTAATGGGCTGGATTTACACCAAAATTGCTGATGATATGAAACTGCCAGCCCAAGAGGCACAAACTGAATCTCTTGCGATGTTGGAGTTTTTACGCGGCGAACGCACAATGGTTTCTCTAGATGAAGAGTTGAATGCTGCCATAGTCGGAGAAAAGGCAGCAACATTATCTCAAATTAAGCGCTGGGGCTATCCAGTGCCGAAGGGATGGGTGCTAGCCCCCATCGACAATCCAGAAGGGTTAACAGAATTTCTCCAGCCATCAGAATTATCTCCTTTGGTGGTGCGTTCCTCCGCTATTGGAGAAGACTCAGAATACGCTTCTGCTGCTGGACAGTATGAAACAGTTGTAAATGTTACTAGCCAAAAAGGATTACAAGAAGCGATCGCTCAAGTTCAAGCTTCCTACAATCATCCATCTGCTGTTCAATATCGGCGCGATCGCGGCTTAAATGATACAGCAATGGCTGTGTTGATTCAGCAACAAGTCCAGAGTGTGTATTCTGGCGTTGCTTTCAGTCGCGATCCCATTACCCAGCAAGGCGATGCGATCGTGATTGAAGCCCTTCCAGGCAGCCCGACGCAAGTCGTTTCGGGAAAAGTCACCCCAGAACAATATCGCGCTTTTGTCGTTGAAACAGAAAATTCTTACTCTGTACAATTAGAGGGTCAAGGACGAGTCCCACAATCATTAATCAAACAAGTTGCATATTTAGCTTACCGACTCGAAAAACGTTATCATGGCACTCCTCAAGATATCGAGTGGAGTTATGATGGGCAAACGCTTTGGGTGTTGCAATCTCGACCGATCGCCACTCTGTTACCCATCTGGACGCGCAAAATCGCCGCCGAAGTGATTCCCGGAGTAATTCACCCTTTAACATGGTCAATTAATCGTCCCTTAACTTGTGGAGTTTGGGGAGAATTTTTTACTTTAGTTTTAGGCGATCGCGCTTTGGGGTTAGATTTCGCCAAAACAGCAACTCTGCATTATTCCAGAGCCTACTTTAATGCTTCCCTCTTAGGAGATATTTTTCTCAGAATGGGACTGCCGCCGGAAAGTCTGGAATTTTTAACCAGAGGAGCTAAATTAAGTAAACCGTCCTTGCAGTCAACTTGGGAAAATTTGCCAGGACTAGGAAAGTTGCTGAAGCGGGAATTAAATTTAGAAAAGGACTTCAAGGAAGATTATCACAAACGGTTCATTCCTGGGTTGTCGCAGTTGGCGCAGTCAGATATAGATAGCTTGGAACCACCGGCGTTGTTGGCAAGAATTGATTTTATTCTAGAGTTGCTGCGTCATGGAACGTATTACAGCATTTTAGCTCCCTTGAGTGCTGCCCTAAGACAGGCAATTTTTCGAGTAAAAGATGGGCAAATCGATCATAGCGTCACCCCAGAGGTAGCGGCATTGCGATCGCTCAGTGCGATCGCTACAGATGCCAAGCAGGTATTGGTTGAGTTTGAGCCACAGCAAGTATTTGAACAATTAAAGCAATCCCCCGAAGGAGAGAAGATCCTCCAAGAATTTAACGAATTGCTGCAAGATTACGGCTACTTAAGCGAAGTAGGAACCGATATCTCCGTTCCCACTTGGCGAGAAAATCCCCAAATGATTCAGCAGATGTTTGTGCAGTTAATGCAGGGGAACGAACCACAAGCAGGTGCTAAAGATGCGATTAATAGTATTTTTGCCAGTAAGCGCAAACGCTCTTTCGTGCAACGGCGCGTGGATATCAAAGGACGAGTCACCGAAGTTTATTCCCGGCTTTTAGCTGAATTGCGTTGGAGTTTTGTGGCTTTAGAGAAGATTTGGTTAAAGTCTGGCTTACTTAGGCAAACAGGCGATATCTTTTTTCTCAACTTTGATGAAGTGCGGCGTCTAATTGGAGATGAAGATTCCAGCTTAATCGAGCAGTTAGATGAGTTAGTGGAATTTAGGCGATCGCAATTTCTGCAAGATAGCGAGATTATTCAAATACCTGTTTTAGTCTACGGCAATACACCTCCTCACCCCTTAGCTCCCTCTGAACTTTACTCTGACCAAATTTTACAAGGTATTGGAGCCAGTCATGGGCAAGCCGAAGGTAGGGTGAAAGTGTTGCGAAATTTACAAGACATTCCAGAAGTCGATCGAGATACGATTCTGGTAGTGCCTTATACAGATTCCGGCTGGGCCCCATTATTATTAAGGGCTGGAGGATTAATTGCCGAAGCTGGAGGAAGACTTTCTCACGGTGCGATCGTTGCTCGTGAGTATGGAATTCCCGCCGTGATGGATGTTCGTGGTGCTACATGGCTTTTGCAAGATGGTCAACGAGTCAGGATTGATGGGTCTAGGGGTATTGTGGAATTATCTAATGATTTAAGACCCGAATGATTACCACTTCCCTGAAAGATTTGCCAGAAGAATCGGTTTCTCACAATGCCGAAATCAAGAAAAAGGTGATGTTACGCTTCGGCGATTTACCTCACCTAACTAACTTTTCTCAAGCACGTTTTGCTCCTGGACAAACCGCACCAGCACACGCGCATCAAGATATGTGCGAGGTATTCTTTGTAGAAGCTGGTTTGGGAGTAATTCACATTGATGGTACAGAATACCCCTTGCTTCCGGGAAACTGCGTAGCCATCGAACCGGGAGAAGTACACGAAGTTGTCAATAGTGGCTCAACCGAACTTGTTTTGACATACTTTGGTTTGCGAGTCGAAAAATCGAGCTAATCATTCAGTTAGGATCGTTAACTAGCAATTGAGGTTAATTTGATTTTGAATAAAACACGCAGGGGGACATAACATTGTTATGTCCTTAGAAAAGTTTGCGGATGTTGCTTATAAATCAATACATTTCAGATCAAATCAAAACCCTGATGTAGAGACGCGATAAATCGCGTCTTCAAAAATCAATGATTTATTAATATACCAAGGGTGTCGCGTTGCGCATCTGACGCAAAGAATTTATACAAGCAGGACAATCACAACCAAATAAGTCGATTGCCACATTGCTTTCTTCATCATTGAACTCCAGCATGGGAGCATCTTCTTGAGAAAACTCTATTTCACGCTGATAGTTAGGAATTTGAGCCAATACAGAAGCCCTGGCACATACTAAACCCACTTTATGTTTATTGCGTATACAAGATAGACGATCTGTGCTTTTGACTCCTGGTTCTGGCTCCATAGCTTGTGCGTGATTTAGCATTACTCCCATAGAGAGAAGAGAGCTAATCAGCACTGGAGAAGAAAGCAAACTCAGTATGAATTTGTTCATTGGTTTTCTTGAAAAACAATCTCGATTGCTCAGATTATCCGATTAAATCTTACAGTGCAAGTAAATGTGTATCAGGAATAACCCAAAATCCAGATGTAGAGATGCAATTTGTCGCGTCTTTGCAATCTAAAATTTTCATCAAAAAACCTTAACCGAACCGTATTGTCATATAATGCAAGTCTGTTTCTGATAATGTCAAAGCAGAAGTTGCTACAGACTGCGCAAAACACCGAAACGCGAAGGCAGAAGCTCTTACAGGCTGCGCGAAACACCGGAACGCGAAGGCAGAAGCTCTTACAGGCTGCGCGAAACACTGAAACGCGAAGGCAGAAGCTCTTACAGGCTGCGCGAAACACCGAAACGCGAAGGCAGAAGCTCTTGCAGGGAAGACGGAAGTTGCTACAGGCTGCACGAAACACCGAAACGTGAAGGCAAAACAGAGAAGTTTATTAGTATTTTGTACTCCAATTGACCTGATGTCTGCGTAAAAGTGACTTTACAGCAGTTTTCATGTACATGTATTTGAACCACACCTGTCGTAGGGGCGCAACGCCTTGCGCCTCTAGCGCGTGGTCTATTTACCTGATAAATAGCCGTAATTGATGAGTTATATTATGTCCGCCTAATTAGTTATAATTCCCACATCTGTGCAAAAACCAGGAAACCCTCTTTCCCCCTGACCCCTGCTCCCCTGCCGTCTTAATGATAAGTCTTTAACCGGACACGATATTAGTATTGGCGCGCTCGGCGTTTCACCACTTAATAAATTAATAGAGTGGCTGTTAACAAAAAATAGGTGAACTTTGAACAAGCTAGAGTATGAGATTAGTCGCAAATACGACATTACTTAGTGTAAGGCAAAATGATCTAAGCGACTGAACGATGAATCGCTCTACAATGCGATACGCGATCGCCTCCGTGCCATCATTATCATTATGTCAGCAGGTACGAGCGTTCTAGGCATGGTTCCCTTGGCAATCTTTCCAGGACAGGGATCTGAACTGTATCAAGGTCTAGGAATATGCCTTAACCGGAGGTTTAGCATTTTCTACAAGTTAAGGCATTTACCAAGGCTTTCCTGACAATAATTGCTCAGACTATCACAGATATGCTAAAAAGTAACTTCAATCTTTACTGCTGTGATTGCGGTGCAAACTGTGCAAATACCTCCGCCCCTGTTAGGTTCTTGGTTTCATTGGCAAAACAGTAATATTTGGGCTTTTCATCTATGAATATCTGACGCTCGAAAACAAGACCTTCACAGCTATCGAATAGTCCAACGGGTATGAAATGCTGGTTATTTTGTTTGAATTTGTAAAATAGATGGCTACCACACTTCTTACAGAATGCACGCTCTGCCCATTCTGAAGATTGATAAACTTCGATATATTCTTCACCAGAGAAGCTAACCTCATTTTCACAGTCAACTACTAACAAAGGTCCTCCACCCCAGTTGCGACACATACTACAATGACATGCTTCTACCCGATCGCTCATACGGGTTGTAGAAACGTTTACTACTCCGCACAAGCAGCTACCTTTTGCAATGCTCACATTAGACATATTGTTTCTCTGCTCCCAAAAATGCGCTCTATTTTTACATTCTTTTTTGTTTTATGCTGGAAGTATCTGCACTATTGAGTTTAGAGGCTGATACAACTAATCTAGTCGCTTCTTGACGCTGATTTAAATCAACATTGATGTTACATCTCCAATTTCAAAATATGGAGTTTTGCGTCGATCGCGTGGAGTTTAACTCGATGGATGGGCTGAGGTACGAAGCCCATCCTACCGTGGTTGAGTGCAAACGTCTTATTTCAGTTTGCAGCTTGCGGTAAGTTCTAGATTGTAGAAAGTCCCTGGTTTGGGATTAATTGAACGCAACTGCTGGACAAAAGCATTAAATGTTGCATTGCTGATCCCGAAGCCAGCTTCAGCACAAGCAGATAAACCTCCTTCGATGGGAATAGATCCAGTTCTAGGACTATATACAATGAATTTATCGACAGTGCTATTGCCGACAGCAGACCCGATAACCTGGCGAACTGTTCGCAAAGCAGCATTATCTAAGGAACCACCAATACTGCCAATACTGATATTAACGGCACGACTTTCAGCCACAGCCGGCGCACTAATCGACAATATTGCCCCCACAATCATCAAACAGCTGAACTTCTTCATTTTCCTCTCCTCCAAAAAATTGAAAAACTAATAATTAGGTTTCGACATGGATGAAGTACATCAGAGACTTTACCATGTAAGGTTTTCAGACACTAGAGTGTGTGTAAACTACAAAATCTATGATTCTGAACTTTTGGGGATTACTTCAGCATTAGGTCTTTCCTTTTCTGAAAAATATTAATTTCTTAAAAATTCTTTATAAAATCGCCTTTGCAGGCCCTAGCTGTCTAATTGGTGTTGGTTACAGGAAAGCTGAAAAAACATCTAGCAACAGCTATCCCAGCGTGAGACTGACTAACTCAATCTCAATGTAGAACAGACCAGTGCTGTGGAGTCCTTGCCTGATTCGCAACTTCAGCCGCTTATATCCTTCAATAACAATATCAGGTAAACTTGGCAGTGAATTTAGATATCGCAACTAACTGCCATAAATCCTCTTTTCATAACCTATCCATTCTTTTTCTCGTAAAAGATACTTTTGAATTTTACCAGTACTAGTTTTTGGCAGAGTAGTAAATTCAATTGTCGTAGGGCATTTAAAACCAGCAATTCGATCGCGGCAGAATTGGATTAAATTTTGTTCTGTAACTTGCGCGTTTTCTTTGAGGGTAACAAAAGCTTTTGGTACTTCACCCCGCTTGGCATGAGGCACAGCAATAACTGCACATTCTAACACAGCTTCATGGCGGTAAAGACATTGTTCAACTTCAATACTAGAGACATTTTCTCCATTTGTAATGATGATATCTTTCATGCGATCGCGCACCTCAATATAACCGTCAGGGTGCATTACTGCTAAATCACCGCTATGAAACCATCCTCCTCTAAATACACTTTCAGTTGTTTCTGGGTCATTATAATAGCCTGTCATCACCATATTTCCCCGCATCACCACTTCCCCCATTGTTTCACCGTCCGCGGGGACATCATTCATATTTCGATCTACAACTCGCAAACCATCTGCACTGATATAAGGTACGCCTTGGCGTGCCATAAGTTTTGCTTGTTTTTCAATATTTAAATTATTCCAATCTGATTGATATTCACAAACACTATATGGGCCATAAACTTCTGTTAAACCATAAACGTGAATAATTTTTGCGCCAATTTTAGTAAGTTTTTCAATCAATATTGGCGATGGTGGTGCGCCTGCTGTAGTGATAGTTAGAGGTTTTGCTAATAATTGCGGACAGTCTGGATGATTGAGGAGAGAAATTAAAATTACAGGTGCAGCATTTAAATGAGTTACCCCTTCTTGTTGAATTAACTTCCAGATATTACCAGGGTTAAACTTACGCAAACAAATATGAGTACCACCGATAGCAGTTACCGCCCAAGTAAAACACCAACCATTGCAGTGAAACATCGGCAGAGTCCATAAATAAACTGAGTTAGGTGTTAGTGTTGTTTCAATTATTTCTCCTAAAGAGTTAATATATGCACCGCGATGAGAATACATTACACCTTTGGGTTTACCAGAGGTTCCACTAGTGTAATTAATAGAAATCGTATCCATTTCATCTGTAATTACCCAAGGCAAAGGAGTTGGATTACCAGTTTGGAGAAATGTTTCATAATCCTTTCCATTTATAGGTTCAAATCCTTGATTATCGCTGATATTGATTATATACTTAACAGTTTTAAGACTATTTTGAATAGGTCGAATTATATTTGTTAACTCTGTATCAATAAAAAGAAATTGAGCACCGCAATCATTTAAGATATAAGCAACTTCCTGGGAAGCCAAACGAGTATTAATAGATACGAGAATCCCACCTATTAAAGGCACAGCAAAATGGGCTTCTAGCATGGGTGGAGTATTAAAACAAAAAAAAGCGACGCGATCGCCTTTTTCAAGTCCAGCATGATGCAGTGCTGAGGCTAGACAATTGATCCGCTCTGCAAATTCCCTGTAAGTGAAGCGTTTTTGATTATATATAATAGAAACTTTATGACTATAGACTTTAGCATTACGTTGAATAAAAGTTAGAGGTGTGAGAAAGCTGCGATCAACTGCTTCAGGGTTCATGGCTAATGCTAACAGTAATTATTTACTGCATGAGCATACCATACGGTCATAAAGCACTACATGATTTTTACAGTACTTAGCTACCGCGATCGCATTCAATTAGACTAGACTCAGGGGCAGGCTCAGTCTACCTTGAGATTCCGGTTACTTGCAAATGGTACGCACTCAAGGTTTTTTCTCACAGAGATGCCAGTATCATTTTTACGATGGTGACTGCATTTATTATGGGTTTGTTCCAGTGTTGATAATGAATTAAAAAATTTAAATTATACAATTAATATCCGGAAAACCAAGGTGAAGTTAGGAAACAATAGTGAAGATATGATTGTAAATTTCTTTGATTGAGTTAATATAAAAGGTTTTCACAATGGTTACTACTTCTGTACACTATTTGCAAATTCTGGGCAATCCAAATATTGAAATTTCTCAAGATGAGTTGCGATCGCTTTTAGGAGAAATAGAAGTACAACTGCATCGTAGCCGAGTTTATCGACGTGCTTTAGCGATTGTGCAGAAGTTAATAGGTGAAGAAACAGGTCAGGCTCAAGATTTATTAAAAGCTGTAGGTAGAGAAGCGATCGGTTTAGCATTTCGACAATTTGCCCAACAAAATCAAAAAGTTGAAACAGCTACAGATACGAAGCAAGCGACAGAAACAGTCAATTCTTCATCAGAGATACAGCAGGAGGATTGCACTCAACAGGAGCAATCCTCTAAAAATGCAGCAGAAAATTCGCTGTGGAAAAAACCACTGCAATTTCTGAATCATCAGAAAATTTCTCAAGCAGAACTTGCCTTGCAAGCAGACCAACAACGTATGGTGTGCCTACATCAAATCGGGCAACAACTCCAAAAAAACCGTCAGTCCAAAGGGCTTTCTTTAGACCACATCCAGCTTTCCACTCATATCCGAACCGAGCTGATAGAGGCATTAGAAAACGGCAACTCGAAAGAATTGCCAGATGACATTTTTTTACGTGGATTTATCCGACGTTATGGAGATGCTTTAGGACTTAATGGTGTTGCTTTAGCTGCTTCTTTGCCAGTACAAGCAGCTATACCAGTAACTCAGCCTCTTTCGTACCAATCTAAAAAAGGAATGGGATTAGAAATTCGTCCGACGCATTTATATGTAGGTTATACAGCTCTTCTTGCTGGTGCAATGGGAGGATTAGCTTTGATGTCCCAGCAACAAGCAAATACCAATATATCAACTGAGCAAGATAACTCTTCTTCGGTTTTACAATCGTTAAAACAACAATCCCCTACTGTTAAACCGGGGATTAAATCCATTAATAATACTGGTGTGGCTGTCGGATCTGATATTTCCCCACCAGAAGGATCGTATTAACGAACTGTACCACAATCCAATTACATCTTAATGCCGTCCTCGCCACTCCATTCCATGAGTGGTGAGCATAGGCAAAAAATATTGTGTAAAAGCTAAAAAACTGTAACTGGGAGTTAATTGATCTGACTTTTCACGGTATCTGAAAAACCTCTCTCTAAATCTCTCTCCTAAAAGGAGAGAGACTTTGAATTTTCCCCCTTACCGACGCGGTAAGGGGATTAGGGGGTTAGGTTTTTGGTAGACTTTTCCACATAACGTGAAAAGTCAGGTTAATTGATATATTGGAACCTTTATGAAAGTCAGGTTAAAATCGCAAGCAAAGTGTAAATCTGAAGTGAAACTATGAAAACTGCTGAAAAATTAGCTGCCGGTTGGCTACTGACACTCGGATTCATGTTTGTAACTCTATCAGCAACAGCGGCACTAGAAAAATTCGCTACACCTAAAGCCATCTCAATACCGGCGGGTGAGTATGACTTTAACGCACCGAATGCTACTTATGAAGATAATAATGCTGCTGTTGGTGGTCTAATTTTTGGTGTCCCTACCCTAACACTGGGCACGTGGTTAGCATTGGGATTGTACCGTCAAAGTCGGCAGGAGAAAAAGGCAATTAATCAACAAGTTAACGATCGCCTGCAATCGATTTTTTATGAGATGCTACAAGAAAATCACGGGCGCGTAACTGTTTTAGGCTTTGCCATCCAGTCACAATTACCCGCAGCCCACGCCAGACAATATTTAGATGAAAAAGCTAAAGAATTCAATGCAAATTTTAAGGTGAACGAAGAAGGGGCTGTATCATATCATTTTGATGTCTAATTGTCATTAGTCCTTTGTCATTTGTTATTTACTAATGACCAATGACCAATGACGATCTTCAACTTACGGCTAGGTCTAATGACGCAGATTTTTTTGAGCGTAGCTGCCATTTTAGGCGGTTTGTCGGTTGCTGCTGGTGCTTTTGCTTCCCATGCTTTGCGAGATAAGATTAGTGAGCGATCGCTAGAAATTTTTGAAACTGGCGCTCGTTACCAAATGTATCATGCTCTGGCACTTTTTCTAGTAGCAATACTAATTAGTCGTACCGAGTCGCCTCAACCCACACTCGTAGCCAGTGGATGGCTATTTATTATTGGCATTGCTATTTTCTCAGGTAGCTTGTACGCCCTTAGCTTAACCGGTATTAAATCCTTGGGAGCGATCGCACCACTAGGCGGCACAGCCTTTCTCGCAGGTTGGGGTGCTTTAGCTTTTGCTGCTTGGAATTTGAAGTTGTAATGAACCTATCCCACTAATAAAATCCTTTGAACCCAGATATGGATAGTAGCAAGGT
>NZ_JAVRCA010000079.1:0-40489 GCF_034530995.1 Nostoc sp. DedQUE04
CTCATTTCTGAAGCATATCATGAGTTAAAATCTCATTTTTTGTTTCAAATCACACTGATATCTATCCACGAGGCAGAAGAAACTACTTACAAAATTCCGTATTGTAGAATTGCTGTCTTAAAATCAGGAAAAAACGCTCGTGGTTCCCATTAGAGATAATAATCCGACAAAAATCACCCCTTATGTAACTTATGGGTTGATTGCTGTCAATGTCCTCGCTTTTCTTTATGAAGCAAATCTTCCCCCACAAGCATTAAATGGATTTTTACGCCTTGCGGCTGTAGTTCCACGAGAACTGACTTTAAGTTTTGCGGGTATCTCTGTACATCAACCAGTACCAGAGTGGGCAACTTTAATTACCTCACAATTTTTGCACGGTGGTTTCTTACACTTAGCTGGCAATATGTTGTTTCTCTGGATTTTTGGCAACAACGTTGAAGATAAGTTAGGTCATGCCAAATATTTACTGTTTTATTTATCTTGCGGTGTTTTGGCATCTTTGACCCAGTGGTTCTTCGCTCAAGATTCTAGCATTCCTTCTTTGGGTGCAAGTGGTGCGATCGCAGGTGTTATGGGTGCATACATTCTCCGCTTTCCCAACGCCGAAGTCCTTGGGGTTGTACCTTTAGGGTTTTTCTTCCCAACTTTCCGTGTCCCCGCATATTTCTTTTTAGGATTCTGGTTTCTCGAACAAGCCTTTTACGGACTTACTAGCCTCGAAGCACGTACTAACATCGGTATGGAAAGTGGCGGTATTGCCTACTGGGCCCATGCCGGCGGGTTTATCTTCGGGGCAATTCTCGGCCCACTGTTGGGTTTATTTAGTGATAAATCCCAGGAAGAATCTTGGTACAAGTAATTTTTAATAGTATCGTTTTTACCCTCAATTATGCTGATTGATTAAATAGGTGAAATTGTTTAACCTTCGCAACTGCTAGCCTTACAAGCTATATTGCAGTTAGTCAATAATTTAGGAAAAACACCTGTGTTTCCCCTTTACGATGAAAATCCGACGCGAATTACCCCGTATTTCACCTATGGGTTAATTGGCATGAATGTTTTAGTTTTTATTCACGAGGTGAGCCTGTCACATGCACAATTGAGTCAGTTTTTAAGTGAGTATGCAGTAGTACCTCAAGAGTTAACCACCAATTTGAATGGAGAGTGGATAACGTTATTTACGTCGCAATTTTTACATGGTGGTTGGTGGCACTTAATCTCAAATATGGTGTTTCTCTGGGTTTTTGGCAACAATATTGAAGATCGATTGGGTCATGCCAAATATCTGATTTTTTATTTGGCGTGTGGTGCTTTAGCTGCCTTGTGCCAATGGTTTATTGGGATGAATTCTGAGATTCCTTCTTTGGGGGCAAGTGGTGCAATTTCTGGGATTCTAGGTGCGTACATTATCCGCTTTCCCCACGCTCAAGTCATGACTTTAATATTTTTGGGGTTTTTCATCACCACAATCAGAGTCCCAGCACTAGTAATAATTGGACTTTTCATTGTGCAAAATGTAATTTCCGGTCTTGCTACCCTGCAAACAGCCGCTAACATGAGCGTGGAAACTGGTGGAGTTGCCTATTGGGCGCACATCGGTGGTTTTGTATTTGGGGTAATTCTTGCTCCCTTATTTGGCTTGTTTCGACGCGACTAAATACAGCATTTGCTGAAACTCGTAGCACAAAAATTGTTACCTTTCAATTCTCTGCGAGACGATTCTCTTTCAGAGACGCTAAAGCGAACGCCAACGCCAATGCGATAGTCTGCGTTAAAATTTACACATTTGAAACTATTAGTTTTTGTTGGCACTCGCGGAAACTTCTTCTGACTGTTCTACCTCAGATGTAAATGTTGGTGATTTTGCAACTTCTTCAGGTACAGAAACGATGATATCAGCACCATTGATAATTGCTCCCAATAACCCTAGTTCAGATTCAACCAATTGATCGATAGCTTCACCGAGCATATTCTCTTGCGTATAGTTTGGTCGCGCCACCAGTACGATCCCATCGCTGTAGGGTTGAATTAACAATGGGTCATTGGATATGCTGAGGGGACTAGTATCTAAAATGACTAAATCAAACCGTTCGCGGACATCTTCTATCAGCCGCCGCATTTCGCTGGATTCAAGAATAGCAGCGGATTGCCGTACTGGGCCTGGGCTGGGAAGAATGTATAAATTTTCTACATCAGGAACTAAACGAATACATTCACTCAAATTAGCGTAATAACGTAGGGGTTCAATAGTGGCTTCAGGGTCAGGAATTACTTTTAAAGATGTACAACGGGAAGGCGATCGCAAATCTGTTTCGATAATTAAGGTTCTTTTACCAGCACGAGCGGAAGCAACACCCAAATTATAAGCACTTGCCGTTTTCCCCTCTAGGCTACTGGTGCTAGTAATCAATACTACCTTTAAGTTTTTACCACCAATCCGGCGCATATTACTACGGAATTTCTCATAAAATTCTAAATAAGGAGAATCTTGGGAAAATACTACCGGTACTGCATCTGGCTCCAAATCATCAACTGGCATTAAAGGCAATTCTCCCAACAGTGCCACTTCTCGTTGCTTGAGGCTCTCGCGAATATCCTCCCTGGTTTTGAAAGTCCCTTCCAGCGCTCCCAACAAAAATATCACTCCGCCACCAATCAATACACCTAAGAAACCACCCACAGCCAGGGTAATAGGCACACTCTTCGGAGGTTTGGGATCGACAGTGACTGCGGGGCGTCTGGCAATACTGAGGCTGCTAGTAGTTTCTGCCTCTGCGGTTTTCGCATCGGTTAGCTTCACCTGCATTTGGTCATAGATGGCTTTTTTGAGTCCAACCTCCTGTTCTAAACGCGATCGCTCTAATTGCTTATTGGGTATCAGAGCATACTCTCGCCGGAGCCGCGCTTCTAGTTGGATTTCTTGAGCTAGTTGTTGTTGTAGTGTCTCCCGTTGGGTTTGTAAAGACACCATTTGGTTTGCCAATTGCTGGCGTGTTGGATCTAAGCTGCTTTGAGTGCGAATACCTGCAACGCTACCCTGAAGCGGAGCCGCCGTTCCACCACCACCTAAAACTTCAGCAGCACGTTGTTGGAGTAATTCCTCAGCAGCTTGTTTCTGACGCATTAACTGCACCATCGTTGGATGTTCCGGCCGCAAATCTTTTCTAAGTACAGCGATTTGCGATTCACTTTGATAAATTTGCGCTCGTAAGTTCCCAATAATTGGATCGGCACTCAAAGCAGAAGAAACATAAGCTTGTCCGACTGTTAAGCCTAACTTATTTTGTAAACTGCGAACTTGACCATCAACCCCAGAAATAGTTAATTGAATTTGCCGTTGGAGATTTTGGCTGGCAGTAATGGCGCTTAATAAGCTGCCATTCTCTGCGGCTAAGATTGCTGTTCGCTCGACGCGATCGTACTGTTCCAGCTTCTTTTCAGCAATTTGCAATTCCCGTTTAGCTTGTGGTGTGCGATCGTTAATCTTTTGAATAATTGCTTGTAAGCGCCCAGTATTGATGTCACTGCTCAACTTGATCATTGCTTGCATCAATTCTGTCAATACTTGTATGCCTCGTTTGGCGTCACTATCTACATATTTAAGTTCAAAGGTAGAAGATTCTAATTCTCCACTCTTAGCATTTTTTTTAGGTAGAGCAAGAGCAAGACTTGCACCGAGTTGTTTCGGTTTGACACCGACTTTCTCAGCCACACCTGCAATTATCTGGTTTGATAGTAAAACTTCCTCATTTAGTTCCTTCCCTTGCTGTTGGATTTCATTACCAGTTGCAGAGAAAGAAACTGGTGGCCCACTATAAGTAAGTGCCCCAGATGCTATATAGCTAGTAGGTGGCTCTGGTTGCATAGCTACCACAGTTGAGCCAGCAACAACTAAACCAAAACTAGCTAGTCCAATCCATTTATATTTATCAAAAGCAATCAGATAGCGTTTAACAATTGGTGGGGTCATGGTCGCTTCGCTCCAATTCAAAATTTAAAATACAAAATTCAAAATTTAGGAAGCACCAAACAAAGATAGTGGCTTTGATACAAGTATGCTATCAACTTCCTACTGTATATATCGGTTGATATCTTTAAGACTTTTCCATTAATAAATTCAAATATTCAGTTAGAGATGTGGTTTTTTACACTCCAAACTATTTCTAGGTTGTATCCTTCTTTAATGTTACTAATTCGAGCCACCACCGATGTTGTCAAAAAACCGGAGAAAAGATTGAACATTGAAGAAAGGTTGGGTAATGGTGGTCAAGAAATTAGTAATTCTACCAATGAGGTTCCGACCAACAACAATAACATCGTTATCTTGAAGTGCTACATTTTGCGACGCATCACCGCCTAGAGCTTTTTTAGCATCAAGTTTTTGGGTAACAGCTTTGCCTCGTTCCGAATCAAAGCGAACCAAAGCGATATCTCTTAGATTAGCAGTGTCTAGATTTACACCTCCCAAAGCATCTACAAATGTACTACCGTTAGGCAGTGCTTGAATGGAAAGACCACCCGCAGCGTAATTTAAAACTCGGACTCTAATCTGTGGTGTAGCCAAGGATGAACGTGCTACTAAATTGCGGTCATAACCATCCTCACTACCAACTTCACGACGGGGTACGAGTATCGCATCTCCGTCTTGTAAGCGTAAATTCGGGATTGAACCGCCATTTTGCAGTGCTACGTATAAATCAATCGTTTGTGAAATCACAGAACCATCGATTAACTTTCGGCGTACTTGCACTTGTCGCAGGTCTGCATTCAACGTTGAACCACCAGATACTAGCAAAGCATCAGCAACACGAGGTGTTGGTGAATTAATTGGATAAATTCCTGGTCGAAATATTTCCCCACTAATGGTAACTTGAACTGGTCGCGTTCCTGCCAAGGATACTACCACGATTGGATCTGGGAAAAAGCGACTCAAGCCCAGGCGAATTTTTTCTTGAGCTTCTTCTAGAGTTAAACCTTTTAATGACACCGTTCCCACTTGTGGCACGATGATGTTGCCTTCTGGACTAATTACAGCCTGAAAACTGAGGTCTGGACGCTGCGTTACTAAGGCTAAAACTATGATTGGATCGACGACATAACGATTTAAACCCAAGCGAATTTTTTCTTGAGCTTCTTCTAGGGTTAAACCTTGTAAAGAAACTGTTCCCAATAACGGCACCGCAATATTACCTTCTGGGTTGATTAAAGCTTGAAAGCTTAAATCTGGAAAGCGCTGAACCGAAACGCTAATTCCATCCCCTATGCCTAAGCGGTACGGGCCGGGAGGACGCTGAAGCACAACACCAATTGCATCTCCTGGCCCCAAGAGGTAGCGACTGAGTTGCGGAGAAATTTCTTCATTTACACCACTAGGTGCAACTTCATTAACTGGCACAGGCGAGGGGAATAGGTTTGGTGATTGTCCTTGAGATGGAAAAGGCTGGGCGACAACAAGTTGGATAGGTGTTGTTAAGAAAACTCCTACTTGAAGACTGACAAAACACAAGGCGCTGAATCCACGCATATAATAACTAGCATCTATGAACATTGGTGCAGAAAATATTTAGATAGAAATTAGTCGCGCCGAGTGGTTATTTTACTCTAAAAATGCCTTCAATGTCTCTTTTACCTACAAGTATTTACCAAGAAAAAGAGAATAATTTTGCTAAATTTAATTTCTAACTTGATGTTGTTAACATCATTTTAGATGAGTTTCAGCCTGAACACAATTTATAGAGATACTCTTGATAAATCTCTGCGCAAGGGCATCAAAACAGACCCTACAAAGGGCCTGCCATTAATGCAGCTTGAACTGTTTCCCCAATAGACTGAGCTAAAGACCAAGATGTTTCTACCTGCCCCAAAGGTTCCATTGGAATCAGAATGCTCACGCCAACCCAAGGAGTGCGTTGCTTGCGCCATTGTGCTAGTTGATCTGCCAAGAACCAGTGAAAAGGTGATGGATTTCCCCCGTCTGGCATCGCATACCATTGCAAAACAGCGAAGGTTTGCTGTGGTGTGGAGGCGCGAAAGAATCTAGCTTCTACTTTAGTTTCGACATTAGAAGCCAACTTTGCAGATGGTTTCACAGTAAATTTGGCAGAACGAGATTGAGCTATATCCCACTTTCCCCAGCGTGACCTTCCCCAGCCGTTAACATCTGTCCACTCTACCTCTGGTTGATCCATAGGCCCATTTTGTGGCAATAAAAGCAGGATTGCCTGGGATTCGGAACCTTCTTTTTTAACTACCTGCAAAGACCAATTATGTTCACCAATTTGCTGTTCTGCTTGTTCAATGGTTTGCCAACCAGGAAGGGTTAACCCAGTCTTGCGAATCTGTTTTAATTCGTGGAGGGTAGGAACAGGGGGCGGCTGTTTCCATTGCCAGTGTCCTGTCAGATATCCGGGAACCCCCGCCATTGCTAGCAGCAGTAGCAATAATAAAAGTGCTGCTACCTGAGTCAATTGGTTTTCCTTGAAAAATTTAGAGAAGGAAATCATCAGTAAAATTTGCAATACTTAGGCAAAATCTTACTTTATAAAATCACATTGTGAGTTCAGTAATATTTAGGACTTACGTATAAATGATGAAAGATTAAAAGAGTTAGGAGGGGAGAGTGAAGAACAGGGGAGAAGTTGCAGAAAATTTTCCCCTCTGCTCCTGTGCCAATGCCCAATGCCCAATGCCCAATGCCCAATGCCCAATAGTTCTAAGTTTCTGCCTCTTGCTCAGTTTCTAGAGATGCTGAAAAATAGGTATTAATCCAATTCAGTAAGGGCACTAGTGACACCAACATACAAGCAGAGTAGAGATCGCCACCCCAACCTTCATGCAGCCATTTAAAAGCCGCTTCTTGACCCGTGCCGTGAAAGAAAGTCAGTAAAGTATTACGAATGATGTTGGCAGTAACACTAACGATCGCAGCAAGAGATAAAAACGATATAGTTGTCCGCCGTGAAGACAAAGCATCTGTCCAATAAAGCAGCATCAAGCCCACGTAGAGAGTCGTAAACAACATTTTCAGCCCTGCACAATAGGGAGCAACTTCTACAATCCGTCCTCCCACGTAAAGATTGATCTCATCTACGGTTACTTCCATCCCAAATTGATTTAGTATGAAGCCTGCTGTGCCAGCGATGAAGCTTTGGAGAGGCAAAGTATAGGGAGCAATGAGATAAGGTAATGCTGTTGGGGTTGCTAAAAATACTAGTAGTAGAGGGAATCCTTGTAATCGCAAACCTGCTATTCCCTTAAACCACAGGCATAATCCGATTAATATCACGGGCAAAGAAAGGTTAACCCACTCTGTAACACCGCTAAGATAAAAAATTGCCCCTAATAACAATAAAACAGCGCCCAAAGGATTGATCGTATCTGGCAAACGTTTCCACTTTTTCCGGTTCATCCAACCCAGATAAGCCGCAAATGGTAGACCAATAATTCCGTGGCTGAAATATTCGTGTTCTGTACTGATATTTTTGTGCAGCCAACCATCCAACCAGTGTAGCAATATTGGAGCATAAAGCAGCAGCAAAACGCCTAAAATAGCTATATTTAACAAGCCTGATGCGTTTATATTTTTAACCTGTTGCTGGAGTGCCATGATTTTCAGTATTAGTCATTGGTCATTGGTCATTAGTCATTGGTCATTAGTCATTGGTCATTTGCAAAGGATAAATGAGAAAAGACAAATGACAAAGGACAAAGGACAAAGAACAAATTAAGTATGAATTAACTTCAGGCTACCACGCTGCCCAGGTCGGCAGTAGATAGATTATCTGCCTGATAACTTGTTGAGACTGCATTGGCGATCGCTGCTACAACTTCTTTGACTTGGCTACTACTTAAACCAGGATACATCGGTAATGATAATATTTGCTTTGACAACTTTTCTGCTTGGGGAAAATCTCCCAGTTGATAGCCTAAGTTGGTGAATGCTGGCTGAAGATGACAAGGAATTGGGTAGTGAATACCAGTTTGAATCCCCGCTGCTGTGAGTTTTTCCTGGAGTTGCTGGCGTTCTATTGGGCATGAATCATCTACTTTAATCACATAAAGATGATAAACGTGTCCTGTATCACTTTGATTTTCTATAGGGATAATCCCAGCAGTTGCCAAAGGTGCTAGTTCATTATCATACTGCTGGGCAATATTTAGGCGATCGCGATTCCACTGCGGCAAATATGGAAGTTTTTTGTGCAAAATTGCTGCTTGCAAAGTATCCAAGCGGCTATTCGTACCTGGTTCAGTATGAAAATACTTTTGCGATGCACCATAATTTCGCAAGCGTACCATCTTCTGGGCTACATCTGAATCTCGTGTCAGCAGCATTCCCCCATCCCCAAATGCTCCCAAATTTTTGCTGGGATAGAAACTAAAAGCTGCTGCTATTCCTATTGAACCAGCGTAATATCCGTCTCTTTGGGCCAGATGTGCTTGGGCGGCATCTTCAAAAATTAGTAGTTTGTAGGTATCAGCAAAGTTCACTAGATCGCGTGGTGATACCATCTGACCATAGAGATGCACAGGGATAATTGCTTTAGTCTGAGGCGTAATTGCCTTTACTGCGGCTTCTAAATCAATTAAAGCAGTTTGGCGATCGCAATCTACCAAAATTGGCTTGGCGCCAGCACGTAGCACCCCAATTAAGGTGGCGACAAAAGTATTTGCGGGTAAAATCACTTCATCGCCAGCACCAATATTACACGCTTGTAATCCCAGAGCGATCGCATCTGTTCCTGATGCCACACCAACTCCATAAGCCGTACCAGATACTGCCGCAAATGCTGCTTCAAAATCTGAAAGTGCTTGTCCTAAAATAAAATCTCCCCGTTCCAATACAGATTGGATTGCATCTTGCAATTGCGTTTGAATTGGTTCATGTTGTAACTTTAGGTCTACAAAAGGAACTCTAATAGTCATTTTATTCATTATCAGTCGTCCTCAAAAAATGTTTCTTCACATGGAAAAAATAGAAAACCTTGTACAATTTTCGGCATGAAATTGTCGTAGATTTAATCTATTTGGATAAAGGCTTAGATCGATTATTTAGTCGGTTATGGTTTTCAAAATCACGCCCTCTTAATTTGAGTGCCCGAAGTTGCCATCGGACTTCTCTCAAAATTCAAAAAGTTCAGAAACTGGGCTTTTCAATAATTTGGTAGTTTGCTAATCCGTAGGGATATGGTTAGCCTATTTAGGTCATCTTGCACTAGGATTATCATCTCTGGGTGCTAGTTGTTATCAGTAAAATGTCTATATTTTATTACATCAACATCTATTTTTTTAAGTAAATTTACCTTGAATATTCCAGTCAAAATTTTCCCTTATATAGATAAAGAATGATAGCCCCTTTGTATTGTATCCTTAGCATTAGCTTACCCTGGCTGAATTCAAATCTAACGCAGTCTGATTGGAAAATCTCAAGCGATAAAGACTACATCAGTGCTAAATAAAGAACATTCAGCACCAGTAACTAGTAACTAGCAGACACCACATCTTGGCTTAATGCAAGGGAGAAAAAATTTTTGCCCTAAATTTGTTTGTCAGAGGCAAAATTAGGGAATGCTTAAAAATAGCAATTGATAACCTAGAAATAGGACTTGGATCAATTAACACGATAGAGAAATTATTAAGGTAGCAGTGGCAATGATAGAGCCTGAAAACAAATTATTTGCCCTAAAGGATGGTTGGGATTCTCATGAATCAAGAGAACAGCAACGCCTCAAAGCTTTGTCCGATTTAGGTTTGCGGCAACCAGAAACGATTCCGGTTTTTGAAGAAGCCACACAGACTGCTGCCCACTTTTTGGAAGCACCAATTTCGATATTGGGATTTGTGGATCAAGAACGCCATTGGTTCAAATCGGCGATAGGCTTATCTAGACTAGGACTAATGAATCATTTGGCACAAAGCCGCCAACTACTACGCCGGGAATCATTTTGCACTCAGGTAGTAGACAGCTTTCAAGTATTTGTAATTAATGATACGCATAAACTTACCGATCCAGTACTTGCTGGCAGCAAGTTAGTGCAAGATTATGGTATTCGTGCTTACTTAGGAGCGCCATTAATTGATGCTGAGGGACATTGTTTAGGTGCATTAGCGGTGATGGATTTAGTCCCGCGCAATTTTACAACCCGAGATATTGAGTTTTTACAAATCATTGCTCGTTGGAGTATGAGTGAATTTGAACGTAATAGACTCCTGCAAGGGAAACTCGAATCAACCGCTGCCAAGAACGTTCCGATATTTTCACTGAATGAGGAACGTAACACTGATATTAAAATCACTGCATCCGCTCAAGATAACGACTCTGTTTCTACTAAGCAACTGAAGCTAGAACTTTTGAGTCAGCTAACTCAGGAATTACGCACGCCCCTAACGTCTGTACTCGGTATGGCTAGTGTTTTAGGACGTGAGATTTATGGGCCTTTGACGACTAAGCAGAGAGAATATTTGGAAATTATCCAACACAGTGGTCGGTACTTACTTTCCTTAGTAAACGAAATTACCGAACTAGGAGCGATGGACGAAAACTCAACTGTACTAAATCTAGCTCCCGTGGATATTGAAATGCTATGCCAACAAGCTATCAATACCCTAGAAGAAGTAGCTAATCGCCGCGAGCAAGATATTCGCCTGTCTATAGAACCAGGCCGCAATCGCATTTGGCCTTTAGATAAAGACAAGGTGCGGCAAATGCTTTATCATCTGGTTTTCAGTGTGATTCAACTTTCGGCTACAGGTAGCATTGTTCGCATTCATGTTTCTTATAAAGAAGATACGCTCAACATTACTATTTGGGTTTCTCATCCCTGGTTAGGGGATGGCATAACAGAGGTCGATCCTTACTTCCGTCTCAATTCTTTGTCGCTGCTGGAGCTTACAGGTGAGATCGCAACTTACAATACTCATACAGAAAGACAAGAACAACTAGATACTTCATCAGTAGCAGTGGAAAATTCCAAAAACTTGAGTGATTCCCACTCAAACTTCTTTGCTAATAGTTCAGGTATAAATTTAGCTAAATCACATGGAAGTCTTTCTCGTGAAAGTTTAGGCCTATTACTAAGTTGTCAACTGGCAGAATTGCACGGTGGACATATTTTGATTCAAGGTTCACCAGAATCAGGATATCGTTATGTGCTTTCTTTGCCACTGCAACTAGCGACTTCCTCACAAGCAATTAGCGATGTCTAATTGTGGGGATTGAAGAAGGTGGGCCCCCCTCTGGGGATAAGGGGTAATGGAGATTGGGAAAGACGTATTTTCTATTTAGATTTGATTAATTCTCTGTGTGCTTCTGCGCTTACCTATGCCTTTTAATTTCAACCCTCAATTCGCCACTATTTTACATCAAGCTGTACTCAGTATATGAAGAACTATTCTTAACTTTCTATTGGCTGATGGCTAGGAATAAGAGCGCTATCGCGTGATGTGCAATTTCTGTTATTACCTTTTTATAGCTATAGGCATTATGATCGATTCCAAGTTCTGCGTCGGCAGGCTAATCGATCGCAATGTTTTTTATGAATTTAGTCTGGCAACGATTTACTCTATCAACTTTACCGCTCAAAGAATATCTTGCTACCAGTTATGTACACCGCTCTCTGGTGGGATTGCTAAGTTCTTGGCGGCAAACTAGCGTCTTGCTTCAATGGGGAGATGCGATCGCAGCGGCTTTACTCAGCTTAATATATGCTCTAGCACCTTTTGCTTCGAGTACATTGGTGGGTTTTTTGCTGGTGGCTTGTGTCGGATTTTGGCTGTTGTTGACTATATCTGATGAAGTAACACCAGCAAATGTCTCGTCGTCAGTCACTCCCATTCACTTACTGGTATTGCTCTACTGGGGAGTTGCCGCAGTCGCTACAGCATTATCACCAGTGAAAAAGGCGGCACTTAACGATTTGGGAACCTTGACCTTGTATTTGCTACTATTTACCCTTTGTGCCAGGGTCTTAAGGTCGCCTCGCCTCCGTTCTTGGATTATCATCCTTTATCTGCACGTATCGTTAATTGTTAGTGTATACGGGTTGCGGCAATGGTTTTTTGGAGCCACAGCATTGGCAACTTGGGTCGATCCAGAATCTCCTATGTCTAAGACTACAAGAGTCTACAGTTATTTAGGCAATCCCAACTTATTGGCTGGATATCTATTACCAGCAGTAATTTTTAGCTTAGTGGCAATTTTTGCATGGCAAAGCTGGCCTAAAAAAGCCCTTGCATTAACTATGCTAATTGTCAATAGTTCTTGCCTAATTCTGACTTTTAGTCGTGGTGGTTGGATTGGACTAGTGGTAGCAGTTTTAGCTGTGATGGCATTGCTAGTTTTTTGGAAAAGCGTGGAAATGCCTCGTTTTTGGCGTACTTGGTCAATACCGATTGTTTTAGGAGGTTTGATCGGCGTATTGGTTCTAGCAGTGATATTTGTAGAGCCGGTGCGGCTGCGAGTGTTTAGTATTTTTGCCGACCGTAAGGATAGCAGTAATAATTTTCGCCGAAATGTGTGGGATGCTGTATTTGAAATGATTCGCGATCGCCCGATTTTCGGCATTGGGCCTGGTCACAACTCTTTTAATAAAGTTTATCCCCTTTACCAACGCCCTCGTTACACTGCTTTGAGCGCCTATTCGATATTATTTGAAGTGACTGTAGAAACTGGCTTTGTTGGTTTAGCTTGTTTTCTCTGGCTGTTAATTGTCACATTTAATACCGCATTTTTACAAGTGCAACGATTGCGACAAATCAGAAGTGTAGAGGGATTTTGGTTAATTGGGGCGATCGCTATTTTGTTGGGTATGCTAGCTCATGGCACCGTAGATACTGTCTGGTATCGTCCTGAAGTAAATACCCTCTGGTGGCTGATCGTTGCCTTAATTGCCAGCTACTGGACACCTTTAGCTCAAAACCAGACAAATACAACTAACTCAGATCCAGCAATAAATTAACATAAATAAATTGTCAGTTGTTTTCTTACCGGACAACTGACAACTTTTGAATTGTTTAATCTCTGTAAGTAGTAGCACTTGGAGCATTAGGGTCGCGATAAGCTACAGATTCGCGATCGTTCTTTTTGCCAGCCAACCCGCCTAGACCGAGTAAACCAAGCAATCCTAGCCAACCCCAATCAAAATCGTTGCGATTGTCAGTAGTCGTTGTTGGAGCAGTAGTAGTAGTAGTACTAGCTCCAGTGTCATTAGTTGTCTGAGCTTGTGCAGATAAAGTTAAAGGTAAAATTCCCATACTCAAGGTGAGAACGCCAGCGCCAACAGCGGTAATGAAATTACTTTTCATAGTTGTGAAAGTTCCTGATGCTATTTGAAGTCACTCACCACTGTATCGAGTCTTAACTTTAACAAAATCAATCTGCGGCTATAAACTCGGCATTTTCATAACTCACGCTGTAGACATACAGCATGGTTTTCACAGCAGTCTGTTTCTCATTCTTGCTGTGGTAGTTTAGCAACATTGAATCCTCAATAACTTTTCATGGCCCGTTGAATGTCACGCTGGTCTTGGCGTCGTTTCAGGTCTTCTCGTTTATCGTGGAGCTTTTTACCTTTGCCAAGAGCTATACTGACTTTTAGCCAGCCTCGTTTGAGATACATTTTCAAAGGGATTAAAGTTAAACCCTGCTGTTCAACTTTGCCAATTAGCTTACGGAGTTCTTGACGATGCAATAGAAGCTTGCGTGTACGCCGTGGTTCATGATTAAAATATTGTCCACTAGCGTTGTAAGGCGAGATATGCACATTGATCAACCATGCTTCACCATTGCGAAGCAAAGCATAGCCATCTTGGAGATTGACTTTACCCGCACGAATCGACTTTACCTCTGTTCCTGTCAACTCAATTCCAGCTTCGTAAGTTTCTAGAATTTCATACAAATAACGGGCTTGACGGTTGTCGCAAATAACTTTGTAACCTTCGTTCTTGTCGCTCATTGATAATTTTGTGTGCTTTAAATGTACCTAAAAAATTATTTGGATTGGCTTGTGAATTATACGGTGTATCTTAGAACCGCTATAAATGGTGAACTGTATATCACTAATTTAGCTTTTATAAGTTCACAATTAAGGTTTTCTGGCAATTTTAAGTTAGCTGATACCGATTACCTCTAAGATTTCATAGAACAAGTTGCTTGAGCAACTTGTCTCACTAAGCCTGATTTTGTGCAGTTTCACAAATAAGACTTACACATCAAGTAAAGGCAATACCTTGTGGTAAGCCGATTCTCTAGGAAAAACTCCGTGTAACTTGCTTCTTGGCCTTTACATGAATTGTCTCTACAGAAAATCAAGATTTTCACTTCTCTTTTGCATAAGTCCTGACAAAGAATTGGTATGACGCTAATGATGAGTTGTTACAAATTACAAAGCTCTCTATGCCTCCTAAGCACAGGGAGTCTAAGGTGGTTACATTTCGTTAACCTTCCTAATGATTTAAGATTTCCTTTATAAATAAACCCTGAGAGCAGTCATTAGCTGGTAATCCTGTCATAGTATGAAACATAAGAACACTATTATTGTCTGTGTTCATTAACGGAGTACATAAAAGCAAATTTCTGAGTAAAAAAATGCTAGGGGTGTATTATCCATGCCCTTGACGATCCTTGTAGTGGATGATGATTTGGGCACTCGTCTGTCTGTTAGCGACTATCTTGAACTGTCTGGCTACTCAGTGATCGTGGCTAATGACGGTCAAGAGGCTTTGTTTATGGTGGATGAGTATCATCCTGATTTGATTGTCACGGATATTGTTATGCCACGGATGAATGGCTATGAACTGGTGCGCCGGGTGCGTCAACAACCAGTGTTTCGTTTATTGCCTGTAATTTTATTAACGGCACGCATTAAGACCCAAGAAAGAATTCTCGGCTACCAGTCAGGGTGCGATTTATATTTACCCAAACCTTTTGAACTGGAAGAGTTAGCAGCAGCAATCCGCAATCTTTTGGAGCGATCGCAAATTATCCAATCAGAGTATCGTTTTTCTCATAAAGACAGTTTGGGCATCTCCGGCTCGATAAAAGCGACGGATGCCCATAATTCTCTGTCCACTCAAATTCAGAAATCCCATCTGCACTCATCCCTAACTCATAGAGAACAGGAAGTCTTAGAGTTATTAACTCATGGTCTTTCTAATGCCGATATGGGTCTTCAGTTACACCTGAGTCCTCGAACTGTGGAAAAGTACGTTAGCAGTTTATTAAGAAAAACCTCAACCAGCAACCGCGCGGAATTAGTCCGTTATGCGATGAAGCATGGTTTGGTGGAATAAAAGTTAGGAGGAGAGACGCGATTAATGAGCCAGCGCGTTGCGGGGGTTCCCACGGCAGTCGCTCATGGGGGGAACCCCCAAGACCGCGCTGCCTCCCCGTTGTAGCGACTGGCGTCGCGTCTGTACAGGAGTGAGGAATTAAAACTCCTGACTTCTAACTCATAACTCTTCACTTTTAACTTTTGTCAGCAGACCTTCACAAGCATCGATCAGTAAATCAATAACCTGATTAAATCCCTCTTGACCACCGTAATAGGGATCTGGAACTTCCTTTAGAGTGTGTCGAGAGCAAAACTCGCACATCAAACACACTTTATGCTGATATTGCTTAGTTCGATCGAGAGTGAGGATGTTCTCATAATTTTCTCGATCCATAGCCAAAATCAAATCAAAGTCTTGAAAGTCTGACTTTTCAAACTGGCGTGCTCGACCACGCAGTTTAATTCCCAACTTAGTACCAGCCGCAGCACTCATACGTCTGTCAGGTGGACTACCAACGTGATAGCTAGATGTACCAGCAGAGTCACAGAGGATATGTTCGCTCAAGCCAGCCTGCTCAATTAGATGATTCATAATATTTTCTGCCGATGGCGATCGGCAGATATTACCTAAGCAGACAAACAGCAACTTGTAAGGCATAGATATACTTTGTCATTTGTCAATAGTCATTTGTCCTTTGTCCAATGACTAATGACTAATGACTAATGACCAATGACCAATGATTAAAATCCAGGTAACTCCAACCCACTGGTTAATTCTTCCATGCGTTCCCGCATTGTTGCTGTGGACTTGTTGTAGGCTTCTTTCATTGCCACTGTTACAAGATCGGAAAGTACTTCTGCACCTTCTGCTAAAGCATCTGGAGAAATTTCTACCCGCTTGGGTTCTTGGTTTCCACTGACAATCACCCTTACAAGACCACCGCCAGATTCTCCTTGAATCTCCATTTGCTCCAATTCTTCTTGGAGTCGCTTTGCGCCTTCTTGAACTTGCTGCGCTTTCTTAAAAGCTTCGGCTAATTCTTTCATTTTTCCTAAACCAAAGCCGAATCCCTGTCCTTTTCCTGTCATAATTATTTGTACGCGTATGCGTTGAATAACAAATCAAATTCAATTATAGATGCGGTAAGTAATTTGACTCTTTTTTTACCAATAATTAATGCGTCATAGAGTGGGGAGTATGGAATAGAGAGTAGGGAGTAGGACATTGGTTATTAATTCTTCTCCCTCATCTCCCCATTCCCCATTCCCCATTTTTATCCACAAGCACCTTGAAACTCTCCGAGCATTTTGACTTCTGGCTCTAAATTAATAGACCAACGTTCTTGTACTTGATGTTGGATGTGGCGAATGAGACAGAAGATATCACTAGCTTTTGCTCCACCACGATTAACGATAAAATTAGCATGTAGTAATGCTACTTGTGCTCCACCAATTTGGTAGCCTTTGAGACCAGTTTGTTCAATTAACCAGCCAGCACTGTAAGGTTTGGGATTGCGAAACACACTACCACAACTGGGAAAGTTGTATGGTTGAGTGCTTAACCGATGCTTTTTGTGTTCTTTGGTAATTGCCACAACTTTTGCTGGGTCTGCACCTGGCGCGAGTTGTAAGGTGGCTTGGGTGACTATGCGATCGCCACCTTGCAATAATGAAGTCCGGTAGCTATAACCTAACTGTTCCGGGGTTAGAGTTTCCAGCGTACCATCGGGTGAAAGTACCTCGGCACTAACTAACATATCTGCGATACAGCTATTATGTGCCCCTGCATTCATTACCACTGCACCTCCGGCTGTTCCAGGGATACCAACAGCCCACTCCAATCCTTGCCACCCTAACTCTGCTGCCGCCCATGCCAAGCTAGGAATTGATTCTCCGGCAGCAACGGTTAATTGACCGGTTTTAGGGTCAAAGTTGCTGAAGCGGAGATGACGAGTAGCAATGACTAAGCCTGATATACCACCATCACTCACCAGCAAGTTAGAACCTGCTCCCAGTGTTGTTACCTTTAAATCGCGTTCTTTGGCGTATTTAAGACTTGCTTGCAGTGCTTCTAAGTTTCGGGGGGCAACGTATAAATCAGCGGCTCCCCCAACTCTATAGGAAGTAAACGCTGACAAAGAAGCCTGGGACTTGATCGCACAATCAGTATTGGGTAAGTAGATTACTTCACTCTCCACCGAATTAATTATTTGGGGTTTCTTTGTATTCAAAGCAGAAACTGTGCAGACGTTTCCAGCTGCCTGGGAAATGGTCATCTTTACTTTTTTTTGGTAAAATTTTTACATTTATTTACCGCAAAGATACGGTAATAGAGTTCACAGATGAAACCGTTGCGAGAGGAGCGCTTTGCTCAGAAATAAAACTTCGCAAAGTCTCGACTTAGGATGTGGCTTTAGCAGGCTCACAAAGTGTCGTAATTACTTCCGGAATCACCTGATTCAAATTTCCAGCCCCCAAAAACAGCGCCAAGTCTCCTGGGCGTAGTGTTTGTAGCAAGTACTCACACACTGCGGGTAAAGTTGGTTGATAAACTACCTGCGAATGCTGTTTAGCAATCTCTGCCGTTAGACGTTCACCACTAATTTGCCCTAAATTAGGTTCGCCTGCACTGTAAATATCAGTCAGCACCACCAAATCAGCATGAGTAAATGACTCGGCAAATTCATTTAAAAAGGTCAGTGTACGACTATAGCGATGAGGTTGGAAGATGGCAACCACTCTTTGCCCTGGTCTTGCCTGTAAACGTGCTGCGGCGAGAGTAACGCGAAGCTCGCTAGGGTGGTGAGCATAGTCATCAATGAAGGTAATACCATTGACTTCACCTCGAAACTCAAAGCGTCGTCTTGCTCCTTCAAAAGTAGCGATACCTTTGGCAATTGCTCCAAATTCTAAACCCAAAACGCGACCAACAGCTACTGCGGCTAGAGCATTGCTGAGATTGTGCCGACTGAGCAACCGCAACGTCAACACACCCAAAGCTCTGCCTTTTTCCCAAACCAAAGCCGTGGTACCATCAGCACGATAATCAATATTAGTGACGGTGTAATCAGCGTTGGTATCTGAGTGTAAGCTGTAGGTTATTGTGGGTTGCAAGCGATCGCGCACTGTCGCACAGTCAATGCTACCTATTAAAGTTTTACAACCCTTAGCAAATGTCTGGAAGGTGTCAATAACTTCTTCTAATGTATCGTAGTGGTCAGGATGATCGAGTTCAATATTGGTGATGATGCCAATTTCAGGAGCGTGTTTTACTAAAGAACCATCTGATTCATCTGCTTCGGCTACCAAATATTGGCTGTGTCCCAATCGAGCATTGCCGGACCATGCATTGACTTCGCCACCGACTAAAATTGTTGGATCTAGGCCTGCTTCCAGAAGCATATAGCCAATCATACTACTGGTTGTAGTTTTGCCGTGTGTTCCTGCCACTGCAATACTGTAGTAATCTGCAATTAAAGCTGCTAGGACATCTGAACGATGAAAAACTGGACAACCTAATTCCAGCGCTGCTTTGTATTCTAAATTATTAGTGTTAATTGCTGTTGAACAAATGACTTGAGGCAGTTTTGACTTAGTAACAGTAGGTAATTCTTCTGGTGAATTTAATACTACTGGATTAGCTAATACCTGAGGTTGAAAGAATTCGAGATTGCTTGCCTCTTGTTTACCAAAAATATGAGCACCGATAGATTCCAATTTGTGCGTAATGTGGTTGGGACGAAGATCCGAACCTGATACTGGAAATTGACGCTTTGCAAGAACGTATGCCAGAGCAGACATACCTATGCCACCGATGCCAATGAAATGAAATGGTCTACCACTAAAATCTACAGAATTAGTCATTTATTACTCCTTTTACACCACACCACACAATAATCACAAATGACACGCGTATCATAACAGGATTTTGATTTTTACCGTAACTACTTCTGTATCATGTTCATATTTGATGCCCAAATGATGTTTCTGCTCTGGCTTTCCTGGTTGAGAATGATTTTACCTTGGTTGGAGGTTTTTGCTATTTCGGAACTGTTCTTAAGATTATTCTGAAAATTTTGGCTGCATCGGGAAAGAAATTCTTGTAATGTCAAATACATATTTTTGGCTACCTTACTGGAATTGGCTACATAATACATTGTTTAGTGAAACTAATTTGAAATTGCATCAAGTTTAGGCGTGAATTGAGTACAATAGTACATTGGTAATGAAACTATTTTTCAATTGCATATAACCCAGGCTTATCTGGATGCAGCAACTAGCAATTTTTGGTGGCACATTCGATCCAATTCATTGGGGACACCTGCTCGTAGCCGAGACAGCTTTGCATCAAGTATCCCTTGAAAAAGTAATTTGGGTGCCATCCCTAAACCCTCCTCACAAAGAAGCAGCTTTGTTTGAGCATCGCCTGCAAATGCTGCAATTAGCCATCAAAGATAACCCAGCATTTACTGTCTCACTAGTGGAAACTAATCGCTCTGGGACTTCTTATGCCATTAACACCCTAATTGACTTATCTGCTTGTTACCCCAATACTCATTGGTACTGGATTGTGGGCTTGGATACTTTCCAAAGCTTACCCAGTTGGTACCGGGGACACGAATTAGCACAAATGTGTGATTGGTTAATCGCACCCCGACAGCTAGGTGGTGAGACTATAACTCAAAGCAAATTAATCTGCAAGCAAGTGGAGCAACAACTCAAAAAGCAGTCTTTGCTCATTCACTGGCAACTCTTGAATATACCTTTAGTAGGAGTTTCGTCAAGTCTAATTCGCAAATTTTGCCGCGAACGCCAGTCAATTCGTTATTTAGTCCCAGAATCGGTCAGATCATATATCACTAACAACAATCTCTACTCTTACAAATCTGAATAAATTATGTGTTTTTTTATTGATCTAACACTTTATGGTTAAAAGTGCCCCCCCCCTTTGCGATATGATTGGGGTCAACGATATCAACATAATAAGCATTAATACAGAGGGCAAGACACTGTGATTAGAGTTGCAATCAACGGTTTCGGGCGGATTGGACGTAACTTTGCGCGTTGCTGGGTGGGTAGAGAGAATAGTAAAATCGATCTTGTCGCTATTAATGACACTTCAGACCCTAGAACTAATGCTCACCTGCTGAAGTATGACTCCATGCTAGGGAAGATCAAGGGTGCTGAGATTAGTGCCGATGATAACTCTATCATCGTTAACGGTAAGACCATTAAGTGCGTGTCCGATCGCAATCCCGAAAACTTGCCCTGGAAAGATTGGGGAATTGACCTAATTATCGAAGCAACCGGGGTATTTACTAGCAAAGAAGGAGCGCTCAAGCACGTAAATGCTGGAGCCAAGAAAGTTCTGATTACCGCTCCTGGTAAAAACGAGGATGGTACTTTTGTGGTTGGTGTGAATCATCATGACTATGACCACAACAAACACCACATTATCAGTAACGCTAGCTGTACTACCAACTGCTTGGCACCAATCGCCAAGGTGTTGAACGATAAGTTCGGCATCATCAAAGGCACGATGACCACCACCCACAGCTATACAGGCGATCAGCGCTTGCTAGACGCTTCTCACCGGGATTTGCGACGGGCGAGGGCCGCTGCGATAAACATTGTACCCACTTCTACTGGTGCAGCAAAAGCAGTGGCGCTGGTTATCCCAGACCTCAAAGGCAAGCTAAATGGCGTTGCCTTGCGCGTACCAACCCCGAACGTCTCAATGGTAGATTTCGTAGTTCAGGTTGAGAAGCGTACTATTACTGAAGAAGTTAACCAAGCTCTTAAGGATGCTGCCGAAGGTCCACTTAAAGGGATTTTGGACTACAGCGAACTAGAACTAGTATCTTCTGATTATCAAGGCACTGACGCTTCTTCGATTGTCGATTCCAGCTTGACTTTGGTTATGGGCAATGACTTAGTAAAAGTTATGGCGTGGTATGACAACGAGTGGGGTTACAGCCAACGAGTTTTGGATTTGGCAGAGTTGGTAGCCCAGAAGTGGCAATAATTAATTTGTCATTAGTCATTAGTCATTGGTCATTGGTCATTGGTCATTAGAAAAAGGACAAAGGACAAAGGACAAAGCACTATTGACTAAAATGTTGAAATCCCTGGCTAAGATTCAGAACTTGGTCAGGGAATTTTTTTTGCTCGTCGTGCAATATTACTGTCGATCCGGCTGTAATCCTGCCTGCGATCGCAGCACCTTCTCCAAGATGTTGCACTAAGGCTGATGCTAATTCTTGTGGTAAGCACAGTACTAATTCAAAGTCTTCGCCACCATATAGAGCATATCTTAGCGCTTGGTCTGGTGTCAGCCAATGGTTAAAAGTTTTTGCTAGGGGAATTTGTCTGTGTTCTAAAACAGCGCCAACGCCACTCGCGCGGCAAATTTGGATAATCGCATCTGCCAAACCATCGCTGCTATCCATACCAGCAATGGAGAGTTGGGAGTTAGGAGTTAAGATTTTCCAGAGGATTGGTAAGACATCTAATCGTGGTTGTGGACGTTGATGTGCGCGGATTAGAGCCGTGCGTTCTACATCTTTGAGGTTTTGTCCTAATTCGGGATGTAAGAGGAGTTCTAAGCCAGCGTGGGAGGCTCCATGAACGCCTGTAACGACGATCGCATCTCCGGCAACAGCAGCAGAACGGCGAATAATTTGACTAGGGTTAACTTGACCAAAAGCGGTGATTGCCAGAGTAGTAACAGGCGATCGCACCACATCACCCCCAACAATTGGGGTATTGTATTTTTGCAGGCATTCTGTCATTCCCTGGTACAAGCGTTCTACCCAACTCACCCTAAGTTCACCGGGTAGTCCCAACCCAATAGTGATTCCCAATGGAGAAGCACCCATTGCTGCTAAATCTGATAAATTTGCAGCAGCAGCTCGCCAACCAGCATCTTCTGGGGAAGTGGTGAGGTTGCTAAAATGCACGCCATCAACCAGTACATCTGTAGTCACTACCAAAGATTGCCCTGATGCAGTCTCAAGTACTGCTGCATCATCGCCGATAATTTCTGGAGGACAAAAACGCTGTAATCTTTCTAAAAGACCTTGTTCACCAATGTCTTTTACTTGTTGAGAAGATAACTCACTGTTCACAATCGGTTTTCCGTGTTGCAAAATTACGAAGAAAACTGATGATTTACTTTACTGTTTAAGATAAAGGTATCGTCTAGGAGTCAGTTGGAATGGTAACAACACCAGTAACCAGCATCACATTTGAGGAGTACTTAACCTATGATGATGGCAACGGTTTCCATTATGAACTGGTGGATGGCAAGCTAGAGCTAATGAACCCACCTACTATTGAACATTTTCTGATTGTCGATTTTTTGGATACTGCCTTGAAAGCAGAAATCAAACGTTGTAACTATACTTGGCTGTGTTTTCGGGAAAGTGGGGTGAGAACGGGTAGAAATAAATCTAGGTTGACCGATCTGTGTGTAGTGACACTGGAGCAAGCTAGAGAATTGTTGAATGCTTCAGCAGTATTTGAGTCACCCCCGTTATTAATTGTTGAGCTGGTTAGTCCAGAATCGGTTAAACGGGACTATCGCCATAAGCGATCTGAATATGCGGCCTTAGAGGTTCCTGAATATTGGATTGTAGACCCACTGGCAACAAAAGTTTCAGTGTTACTACTGGAAGATGGATTTTACGAAGAAACAGTTTTTACTGCTACTCAGCAAATTGGATCGCGGACTTTTCCAGAATTAAGGATCGTAGTTGAGCAGATATTCACCGCCGCAAATCTGAATCAGGAGAGACGCGATTAATCGCGTCTGTACAAGAATTATTCTTCTCCTGCCCCCTGTGTCTTCTTATGCAGCTTGCGGTTCAACCAGATTTTCTATCCCCTGCACCACTTTTGCCGATTCAATTTTGTCACCAGCCTTCAGTTTATCCAAAACTTCTTTACCTTCGGTAAGATAGCCAAAAACGGCATAACGACCATCCAATAGGTTGCGTCCGGCGGGGGTGAGTTCTGGTTCAAACAAAAAGAAGAAAAATTGTGATGAACCACCATTTACTTCACTTTCGGGACGAGCCATCACTACTGCACCAAAGGCAGAAAAAGGTAGAACTGGCATATCAACGTAACGTCCAGCTTCTTCTAAAGTAATGCCATAAGTAGGTGCTTTATCGCCTTTAACTAAGATTTCTAAAGGAATAGCGCGATATTTGCCCGTTTTTGGGTCAATAAAACCTACATCTTTTCCAGCAGGATCTCCAGTTTGCAGAAAGTAAGACTCTTCAGAACGGGTAAATTCTAAGCCATTATAAAAACCCCTCTGTACCAAATCTACAAAATTCCCAGCAGTCACAGGAGCGCTGTAACCGTCTACAACAAGGGCCAAATCGCCTTTGTTAGTTTTAATTTCTACAGTGGCACGACCTTTAAGTTGCGGCAGATTACTGTACTGGGCAGGCACTTCAAAGGGGAATTGTTTCACCATTGACTCTTCTAGCTGAGTCACGAGATTCAAAAGTTTGCTTCTCTCTTGCAGTATTTGTTCTTTATCTTTGCTGTTCGCCAATTCTTGCAATTTACCCACCCCAGATTTCAACTCGGTAATCCAAGCTTCGGCTTGGGGTTGGCGTTCTGCGGGAACGCTTGTTAAGATTTGGGAAGGTTTATCGAGAATGCGGGATGCTTGGCTGATGTCTTTGGAAATAGCACCCCAACGCCGATTCGCCCGCAGTTGGGCAGAGATGTCCTCTAAGCTGCCTTGTAGTTGCTGCACAGGTTTGTTATCTATCGGGAGTGCATACCGCAACAAAGCCTTTCCGTCGGTAATTGCATTGCCGGCTGGCAGTGCGGCGCTACTGGAGGGAGTCCACCCAGCTGTAGTTATGCCTAAAAATATTGTTACCAGCAGTATTGCCATTAGGCTGTTCTTCAGCCAGGATTTTAATAAGTTAAGCATGGGATAACTCAAATGCAGCATTGAATATGTTGACTGGACGTAACCCAATACGGTTCGGATAAGCAGGGGAGGCAGGGGAAGCAGGGGAGGCTCTTGAGGAAAGAGGGTTTTTAGTAATTCTTCTCTCCCCTTGCTTCTGTTCTCCCTCTGCCCCCCTGCCTGCCTCAACCAAGAATATTCCTTAACCAAACGGTATTGGGACGTAACCCATCAATAATCTTCCCACGTTAAGGGCGGAGGATAAATGACTAATGACTAATGACAAATGATTAATGACTAATGACAAATGCCCAATGACGACCCTAGAAGGGTACAATAAATGCCGATTGTCTTCCAAAATTTGAAAGTTTCATGATCTCCAGTAACGACTTTCGACCCGGTGTTTCAATTGTATTGGATGGGTCTGTATGGCGAGTGCTTGAATTCTTACACGTCAAGCCAGGTAAAGGTTCTGCCTTTGTACGAACTAAGCTAAAAAATGTCCAGAGTGGGAGCGTGATGGAAAAAACGTTCCGCGCAGGGGAAACAGTGCCGCAAGCTACTCTAGAAAAAAGTACGATGCAACATACCTATAAAGAAGGCGATGAGTTTGTCTTTATGGATATGGAAACCTACGAAGAAGGCAGATTGACCCGCGAACAAATTGGCGATCGCGTCAAGTACCTGAAGGAAGGTATGGAAGCTGAAGTTATTAAGTGGGGCGACCAGGTGCTAGGAGTCGAATTGCCTAAGTCTGTGGTTCTGGAAATTGTCCAAACAGATCCAGGTTTAAAAGGTGACACTGCCACAGGTGGCTCAAAACCAGCAACTTTAGAAACTGGTGCAGTTGTGATGGTTCCTTTGTTTATTTCTCAAGGAGAACGCATCAAGGTTGATACTCAGGAAGATAAATATATCAGCAGGGAATAACTTTCATCTCTACTAAAGATGCAAGTCTCGATTTAAATCCCTACATAGGGATTAATTCCCTGCCACACTTAAGATGCTCATTTACGGATAGGTCGAGGTAATAAAAACTGTGCCATTGGACTTTAATGAAATCCGCCAACTTCTGGCAACTATCGCACAAACAGATATTGCAGAAGTCACGCTCAAAAGCGATGATTTTGAGCTAACAGTCCGTAAGGCTGTGAGCATTAGCAATCAGATGTTGTCGGTAGGTCAAGGGACTTTAGGCGGTGTGGTAGGTTCAGGCTTGACATCAGGTTCATCTGGGGGAAACCAGATGAGCGGAAGTCAGGTAACGGAGGTGTCCACATCTCGTGTATTTGAGAATACTGGAACTAGCACACAAATGCAGTTATCTGTAAATTCTCCCTCAACCATTGACCAGAGATTAGTAGAAGTGCCTTCCCCAATGGTAGGAACGTTTTATCGCGCTCCTGCGCCTGGGGAAGCGGCATTTGTGGAAGTGGGCGATCGCGTCCGCAAGGGTCAAACAGTCTGTATCATTGAAGCCATGAAGCTGATGAATGAAATCGAAGCCGAAGTCTCTGGACAGGTGATGGAAATTCTCCTCCAAAATGGCGACGCTGTAGAATATGGTCAACCTTTGATGCGAATTAACCCTGATTAAGTATTAATGTATATATGATGTGAGTCATTGTTAAAACTTTCAGTCCTTGCGGGTCAACCCTGATGAAACAAACGTTGCCTTTACCACCTGAAGTGGTGCAACAAGTAGCTGAATACTTCAGCCTATTAAGTGAGCCAATGCGCCTACGGCTGCTACACTTATTACGGGATGAAGAAAAATGCGTGCAAGAGTTGGTAGAGGCAACACAGACTTCTCAGGCAAATGTGTCAAAACACCTGAAGGTAATGTGGCAAGCAGGTATCCTTAGCCGCCGCAGTGAAGGAACTTGCGCCTATTACCGGGTGGAAGATCAAATGATTTTTGAGTTGTGTAATCGGGTTTGCGATCGCCTCGCCACAAGGTTGGAGCAGCAAGCCCGTAATTTTCGCGTATTAAATAGCAAACGTTAGGTCAGTTGTCCTTTGTCCTTTGTCCTTCGTCATTTGTCCTTTGTCATTTGTGAAAAACTAATTACCAACGACCAATGACTAATGACTAATGACTAATGACCAATGACTAAAGCGGATAATCTTTCTGAAACTGTTCGCGAGTTAGCGGTTGTTGTAACTCTAGACCCTCACCGCCTAAAATATCTAACGGTTTGCCGTTTACGTCAATGTAAACTTTGGCTTTGGGATTTAAAGTTGTTGCAGTGTAAACAACTTGTCCAATGCGGCCCATCATTGAAGTGCTACCACCACCGCTAGTAAAATCTTCAGATAAATTAACACGAACTTCATCTTTTTCCGCCTTCAGCCCCAACAGTTTGGTTCCTTTGGGGATGGTTGTAGAATCTGTTCCTTCTGTTGGGCCTGCTAACAAACTTTGGAAAGCTGCTTCTAAAGCCTGGTTGGGTAGTACAGAAGCTACTTTAACAGGCTGGGGAACCAAAGCAACATTTTTGTCTTTTGGTCTTAGCCAATAAACGTTGGGAGTTTGCTCATTAGCTGGCTGCCTAGTTGATGGCTGTGCTGGCTGTTCAATGCGGCCAGAAGGGTTTGACGGTGTGGGAGTATTGCCAGATTGTGTGGTAAACCAAGCTACACCGCCACCCACCGCTACAACCGCTGCTGACACCGCTGCAATTACGCCTGAAGAAATACGATTAGATCCTTGTTGGTCTTTCATGTTCAAAACCTTCCTAACTGAGGGCTGATATGGTAGTTATGTGAGGAGCAGCCTGGTTAAAGACGATACTTATAAGTAGAGAGTTTCCCACAATCTAGAGGAGACTTAAATGCTTCTTAATTCTGTAAGCCCCTAATTCAATTTTAGAATTTTTATTTCTAATCCGTCACCTACCAAATTATGTAAATTTTGGAGAGACGCAATTAATTGCGTCTCTGGGGAATCTGACTTTTTATCGGTTCTGAAAAACCTCTCTCTAAATCTCTCTCCTTCGAGGAGAGAGACTTTGAATTTTCCGTTTTACACTCGTGGGAAGGGGATTAGGTTTTTCGTAGGTCTTTCCAGATCAAGTGAAAAGTTAGGTTGAATGGAAAATTGTCTACTCTCTACTTCACTCTATTGCTTGTGTAATCCACTGTTTGAGCGTGGTTGTCACTTCATCAATGGCAATTTCTTGAGATTTACGGGTGGCTCTTTCTACAACTTCAACTTTGCCATTAGCGATCGCGCGTCCGGTTACAATTCTATAAGGTATGCCTATCAAGTCAGCATCTTTAAATTTGACTCCTGCGCGTTCGTCGCGGTCATCTAGTAAAGTTTCAATTCCTGCTTGATTGAGTTCTGTGTAAAGTTTTTGGGCGATTTCGATTTGTTGAGCATCCTTAATGTTGGGAATTGTGACGATCGCGTGATAAGGTGCGATCGCAACTGGCCAAATAATCCCATCTTTATCGTAAGATTGCTCGACGGCAGCTTGTGCTAATCGTGACACGCCTACACCAAAACAACCCATAACTAGCGGCTTCTCTTCACCCTGTTCGTTGGTATAAGTTGCACCCATCGCTTGAGAGTATTTCGTACCTAATTGGAAGATATGACCTGCTTCAACTCCACGGGCGCTTTGTAGGATTTGTTCTGGATTGTGGGTGGCGCGATCGCCTGGTCTTGACTTACGAATATCTACTACTCGTTCTGGTAACTTAAATTGCTCACCCCAATTAGCACCAACTACGTGATAACCTGCTTCATTCGCGCCTGTAACAAAGTTTTTTAAATCAACGGCTGTTCGATCCACCAAGCGTAAAAACTTGGAATGGATCTGTTTATTAGCAGTAATATACTCATCTGCAATATCTGGTGCAATGTAGCCTAAAGGCAGAGATTTAGTTGTCCATGCTTGCTGGGCTTCTACATTTGGTACATTCAAACTAATAATAGTTTTAGCGCCATATTCAGAAGCTAATTTAGTCAGTTCATTTTGCAATTTGACCTCATTAACTTCCTGATCGCCTCGAATGCTTACCAGAACTAACACTGTTGTGCCATTATCATAAACTGTCTGATAAAGGACATTTTTCACCAATTGAGTAGGAGAACAGTTGAGGAGTTGACACACCTTTTCAATCGTTTCTGTTCCAGGTGTATCGCGTTTCTCATAGGTTGTAAACCGTGAGGTTTCAGCGTCAATTGGTAAAGAAACAGCCTTTTCTACGTTAGCGGCATATTTACCATCCTCAGTGTAAAGAACTTCGTCTTCGCCAGCTTCCGCCAAAATCATAAATTCTGTAGAACCAGAACCACCAATTGCACCAGAATCGGCTTCCACTGCCCGAAAAGCTAAACCAGAACGTCGCAGAATATTACTGTAGGCTTGATACATATCCTGGTAAGTTTCTTTGAGGCTGGCTTCATCCGTATGGAAGGAATAAGCGTCCTTCATGATAAACTCCCGTCCGCGCATTAAACCAAAGCGGGGACGAATTTCATCGCGGAATTTGGTTTGAATTTGGTAGAGATTTAGTGGTAGCTGGCGATAAGAGCGAATCATATCACGAGCGATCGCTGTAATTACTTCTTCATGAGTTGGGCCTAATCCTAATTGTTGCTCGCGGCGGTCAATTAGGGAAAACATAATCCCCTCAGCTTTGGTGTAAGTGTCCCAGCGTCCCGATTCTTTCCATAAATCAGCCGGTTGTAATTGTGGTAAAAGACATTCTTGTGCGCCTGTAGCGTTCATTTCTTCCCGCACAATTTGGGAAACTTTTTGCAGTACCCGCCACATTAGCGGCAAATAAGCATAGATACCACTACCGATGCGACGAATGTAACCTGCACGGAGTAATAATTTATGGCTAGGAATCTCAGCATCAGCCGGATCGTCCCGCAGTGTAACAAATAACATTTGTGAAAGTCGCATCGTTTAATCCCTTTCCAGAATCTCTAATTTGTTTATAAACCAACTGGCGATTAGAAATCGCGGCTACACAAATTCTTGTCCGCTTGAGCGAATTAAGAAGGCATCCTAGTTTGAATCTGCGTGGTGTGCGATCGGCATCTTACAGCCCTTAAGATATGGCATGATATAATCTTTGCAACTATTTAATCTAGGTCTAGGTTATGAGTCCTTTGACATTAAAACTAGACACCGTTCACTTGAGTGACGAACAATTTTATCACTTATGTCAAAATAACCGCGAATTGAAATTTGAACGCACTGCCAAGGGCGAATTAATCATTCTGTCCCCCGTTGGAGGTGAAAGCGGCAATCGAGAAGCAGATTTAATTATCGATCTGGGAATCTGGAATCGGCAAACTGGCCTTGGTTACACTTTCAGTTCTTCTACTATATTCAAATTACCCAATGGTGCTGACCGTTCTCCAGATGCCGCTTGGATTCAAGGAGAACGTTGGCAAGCACTTACACCTGAACAAAGACGCAAATTTCCCCCCATTGCACCCGATTTTGTCATTGAATTAAGGTCAGCAACAGATGATTTGGAAATGTTGCGTTCCAAAATGCAAGACTATATGGATGCAGGGGTGCAGTTAGCATGGTTAATTAACCCCCAACAGCACCCCCAACAGCAGCAAGTAGAAATTTATCGTCAAAAACAAGATGTAGAAGTGCGAAATCTACCCACACAATTATCGGGTGAAGATGTATTGCCAGGATTTAGCTTGAGTCTTTCTTGTTATTAAGATTTGCAAGTGCTGCTAAACTCCACTATCTGCCAAGACTTTTCATTGCAGCAGAAAATACTTTATAAATCTGCATAAGTACGCTTCATTAAAATAATCTGCGTAGACTAAGAAGGTATCCTAGTTTTCTAACCTGAGTAATGTGCCAAGCACAGCACAATAGGCCAGTTTTACTTTGACTTCATTACTCAGGGCATATTACAGCCGTTAGGATATCTTAAAAGAAATAACCATCAGGCGATTAGAATCAGGGAATCTTTAGGAGAAACTACTTTGGCAGATGTAATTTATCAAGCACAGGCACCCTTAGAATTTATTCCTCCCGCGTTTAACCCTTTATTACTACGAGTTGTCCATCTATTACTACCCAGTTGGATAAACTGGCAAATACCTATTAGCCAAATTGAAGCAGATAACGTAGAGGTTCTAGTGGATCTTTATCGCCAGTTTCAGGAGGGTAAAATCCGTTTTATGCTGGCATTTCGCCATCCCAAAACAGACGATCCGTTTTGTTTGGGTTACTTGCTGTCTCAACTCGTACCAAAGACAGCGCGATCGCAAGGTACAAAACTACAACATCCCATTCACGCTCATTTTATCTACGATCGCGGTATTCCTCTCTGGGCAGGTTCCCACGTTGGCTGGATTGCTTCTCATTTAGGTGGTACTCCGATTCAGCGAGGTAAGGCTGACTGGACGGGGTTACGTTCGGCGCGTGACTTGTTCGCCAATGGGAAATTCCCGATGGCGGCTGCACCAGAGGGTGCTACCAATGGTTTATCGGAGAATATTAGCCCCTTGGAACCTGGTATTGCCCAATTAGGCTTTTGGTGTGCTGAAGATTTGCACAAAGCTGAACGCCCCGAACAGGTTTTAATTGTACCAGTTGGGATTAAATATAGTTACGTTGATGCTCCTTGGGATGCGATCGCAAATCTTTTAAGTGAATTGGAAGCGGCTAGTGGTTTACCTGTGAATCCAGCAGAAAACGCTTCTATAGAGTCACTTTATCCCCGGTTGTTGGCTTTGGCAGAACATTTACTTTTGCTTATGGAGGAATTTTACACCCGGTTTTATCATCAAAAACTGCCAGATCCCAAGATTGTCAACGGGCAAATTTCCGATAGAAATGAAGCATTAGCAGTTCGTTTACAAGCGTTGTTGAATGCAGCGCTGCTAATCTCAGAACAGTATTTTAATTTGCAGTCAAAAGGTAGTTTGAGCGATCGTTGTCGGCGAGTCGAGCAAGCGGGTTGGAATTATATATTTAGAGAAGAATTTAAGGATGTCAAAGGAGTATCTGCGGTTGAAAGAGCTTTAGGCGATCGCATTGCAGAAGAAGCGAATGCACGGATGTGGCATATGCGTTTAGTAGAAAGTTTTGTGGCTGTTTCTGGTAATTATATTCGGGAAAATCCAACAGCAGAAAGATTTGCTGAGACGACTTTAATTTTATGGCAGATGATTGCTAAAATCAAAGGCAATAAAACTGTACAGCGTCCGCAATTGGGTAAGCAAAAAGTAAAAATAACTGTGGGTGAACCTATATCCATCTCTGAGCGTTACCCGGTATATAAGGAAAATCGGTTGGGTGCTAGACAGGCTGTTGCTGATGTAACGAACGATTTACAACACGCATTGGAAGGTTTGATTTGATTAGAAAGGTTGCATTTTTTGCTAGGAACCAGAATAAAGGTGTCAGTCGTCAGGAGGCTTATTGATTTCGACCCCTGCCTCCTGACTCCCTTAAATAGCAAGGTGCAATGTAAATGCCCAAGTGTTCATCCAAATCGGATATTACTTTCTAAAGTAGATCGCGGGTTTAGATACCCTGTACGGGGATGCTGGCAGGATATGATTTATTAAGCTTACACAAACCCAAAAGTTTTTTAAAATTATCTAATTAAATGGGTGCAGATAATCGTAGGCTACTACATCTACTTGGTTTTGCTGCTATTTCACTTTAATACAATTGGGTTAAATAAAGGCAATTGTAACTAAATATGTCATTCTTTATTTGAGTTTTATAAAATTAACGTTAAGTTATCCAAATTATATTTTCCGAAAAATCACGCTTTTATATTTTTGTAATTCCAATTACAAATAGAGGAGTCCAAAAAATTGTGATTCTCTAAATCAATCAATTTATAAATAATGAAAACTCAAAACTTATTCAATTTACTGAAGGTTGGTATTGCTACTTTTGGAATCTTCTTTGTGGCTGGTCAAGGAGCCTATGCCTCAGACTTAAAGGGAACAGCATTTAGCATCTCTTTGGAGTGTCTGAACGACACTACCGGTCTTTTGGTGGGTCAAAATTCCACTGCTAACGGGTGGCAGTATGCATTTGATTCAAACAAAGATGGGATGAACGGGAATTACTGGGTTGGTGCCGCGCCAGGAAAAGTAAACCCCTACGATATCTCCGGTATGGCTATCAAAGAAACTGCTACCAGCATCATTGTGGCAATCAATGGCAATATGAAGTTAACAGGAGAGGCTGAACAGGGTGCTGCCGGCGGTCAAATTGGATATGGTGATTTGTTCTTCAATATGGCGGGTAAGACCTTTGACAATGCTATGAGCAACGGGGATTTGTTTGGGATTCATTTCGCTTCAGCGAATGCTTCAGGGGTACAACAACTAGGCGTTTATAGTAATGTCCAGGCAAAAACAGTTACTAATATCAAAGAAGGCTACAGCGTTGCTACATATGGTGGTTTAGCAGGAGGAGGGAATTCTTACGAAAGTCAGGTAAAACAAGGTGGTGGTATTGTCGGTTATGGTGATTTGACCAATAGTTACTTTACCAATAATGGCAAGGACAATACATTTAATCTCAATGTCATCAACTCTGGAAATTATCTGAGTGGAATCTCGTTTTTAGCACAGGGTAATATAACCCAGCAGTTGCTAACCACTGGTTATGATGCCAGCAAATTTAATGGCACACAAACCATTGCATTTGAATTCAAGAAATCTGGTATTGTCCAATCGACTCCTGAGCCTGCTAGTCTCGCTGGTTTAGGAATTATCGGTCTGGCTTTGGCTGGTAGCAAGCTACGCAAGAAATTAGCATAACAATTGGGTAAGGACTATTCGCAACACGGCTTGATTTCTCTTCAGTGATTATAGACAAGATAAAAGACTATTTTCTCTCATGTAAATGATCGCTGGAGTAATGGAATTTTGGATGAAGCTTAAGCGAAAAGTATCCCAAACCGTATAGATTTAATCGTTAAATATTAAATAGGTAAATTTTAATGCCCTTACTTTCTAGCAAGGGCATTTTTTTCTAATATAGTTATCAAATACAAAACTACTTAGGCAATGCTCTAAAGAATCTCGGTAATGCTCATGACACCTATACTCGCTATAAGGCTTGCAGCTGCTTGTTGTCTGACATCGCTCCTTACACCTTAACCTGGAAACACCTTAGATAAATCCACAACTAAATCAGAAAAACAGGGCAGATTAACTGATTCATTTGGCAGATAAATAAATTTGCGACGATAACCAAATTTACTTTGCAAAGTTTGATAAGGTTCGCTGTAGCACTCTAAATAATTATCTACTAAATTAAATATCCAATAATCATAAATACCTGCTTCTGCATAAATAGGTAGCTTTTCCTCTTGGTCATATTTTAAGGAGGAATCGGCAATCTCAATTAAGAGTAAAATATCAGATGGGCTGGGATGATTCGCTAGATAGTCATCATCTCTATTTTTTGCAATTACTCTATCTGGTTCAGGCTCACTGTTGTTAGACAAAGTAATTGGTTGTTGTCCTCGCAGCGTTGCGCGATCGCCTACTAGTTTATATAATTCTTGCTCTAGGCGTGTTTCACAAACAGAGTGCGATGTACCTTTTGCTGCTATCTGGATTATTTCACCCTTAATTAGCTCAACTCGGTCGTTCTCCTCAAAGAAGCCGAGTTCAGCTAGACGGTGATATTCAGCTATAGTAAAGCGTTTAGCAGTGGTAAGGCTCATAACAACTACGAGAATGCAGAGTTATTTTTATCTTAATATAGCTATAGCTGATTAAAGTTATGCGATAGAAGATAATGAGGTGTCTGGGTATTCTTCTTTATCACCTTCTATAGTTGCTTCTATACTTACACCCTTCCAAGGAAAATCAAAATATTGTTCCTGAACCGTTTTTAATTCCTTTATTGACTCTTGGAAAAATAATTTAATAGCAGATACGTGGTTTTCTTCAGATAAAAAATCTTGTAAGCTTTTTCGATAAAATATACCTGACCATGCTGGCAAAACTTTTAAATTATTAGGAGTCCATATATTGGGTTTATCGTTAATTATTTTTTGCATAGATTCAATAATTTTTGGGCGTTGTCCAAACTTAGGAGAAACCTGCAAAAATATACCTAAATATGGATAATCAGTTAAATTACTTGGATTTAAACCGAAGTATCCAAGACCACACCATAAGTCCCATGTCGAGGGAGAAAAGTGAGTGTAGATAATATATCTCTCGTCCCATTTCCATTGAGTCCTACTTGCCGCACCTTTGATAACACCTCCAAAAGCTAGCTTGAATTCCTGCTGTATTTCATCACTGAGAGTTGATTCCATAAGATTGAGAGTTTTGTTAAAATTCACCATTGTCAATAAGTCAACGGATGAAAATTGATTAGTGTGAGACATTCTGTTATTCCTCATAAAAATTAGTATTTCTTGAGCTAAGATATCAGACGTGCGTTCTTTCAAGAATCTATAAAACTGATACCACCTCAGTTGGAAGAAATTAATATTGGGTGATAACTCAAGGCAATACTCTTTAATTGCTGATTTTGGATCACAATCATATTGTTTTATTTCTTCTTTTGGATCATAATCACGGGTGATGTAAATTAAAATTCGATGTCTGACATTTGGTAATTTACTCAAAATTTCAGCATATTTTTTTAATTGTCCTGGTATTTCTGTAGAGCCAATTTTTGATTCAATAAATATTACATCTGTATTTAAACCAGTTGAAAGCTCAACCACAATATCAAGTCTACTATCCTCAGTATGGTTCGCCAGTGCTTGATGTTCTTGTTGGGTTGAAATCTTGATGCTGAAATAATTATCATCACTAATGATTGAGTGATGTTTTAGCCAATCAATTAAAATATCCTTATTCAAGGATAAAAAATAAGCAACAATCTCAGTAAAAAAATCTTCACGCGGTTTGTTTCCTGAATGCAGATTGAGTAAATTCGTGAACAAAGACATTTATTTTTAAGTATTTAAGGTAATTCCAAAAAAGTTACACACAATAATTAAGCTTGTAGTCCTGATGGAACATGACTACTGAAAATTTTTATAAGTTCTGTTTGTATTGGGTACTACTAGCAGTGCAGCAGTTATAACTTAGCCGATCGCAGTTTGACAAGGGTGCTATATAGACGATACTTACAACAAATAGGGGTAAATATTTTACCCCTACAAACTTGCGTATTATTTGAAGAATAGCTAAAAAAGATTATTACTCTGTTAAGTGACTTTCTAGCAAAGTTGCGATCGCTTCAGGATGAATATTCTTGTATTTCTTTTTACCAAGCTGTAAAACACAGTTGGGAGCGCTGCCACAGCATTTTTGGCAACTAGTATGTTCAATGGTAACTTTGTCTAATAAACCGCGATCGCACAAAGTTTTTTCTAATTCTGATAATAACCCTTTACCACCACGTTTCAAGCAACCGCCCTTTTGACATACCATAATCCTCGCTTTGGTTTGAGGTGGTAAATCTTGTTTTGGACACGCATCAATTGGTGTCACCTTATAGGCTTTAATTTTAATTTTACTTGTGCGCGAGTCTATCTTACTATGACCACAAATCCGAAGTTGCTGACCAGGAACTAAGGATGAACTTAGTAAACAGCGCAACTCTTTAGGCAGTTTAATGTCTACATTTCCAGATGGAACTGCCAATTGCAAGTATTTATATTTTCCTGGTTCACCACCAACAAAACCTAGTAACTGTCCCTCAAGGTTCAATTCTGATAACGTCAAATATTTGTTACCCATGATTGATAAAAAGTTAGGAGTGGGGAGTTAAAGCGAAGAGTTAGGAGTGAGGAGTTAGGAGTGAGGAGTTAAAAATGAGGAGCTAAGAGTTAATAATTCATAACTCTTAACTGATAACTCTTAACTTCCAACTCATAACTCTTAACTCCTAACTGTTTTTAAGCGAGGCGTTTAGCTTCTACTGTTTGAGGTAAATTTGCTGTGTCTGGCAATTCACGAAATTCTAATTCCCAACCATTTGCTAGGGTGAGAATCTTGCCATCATTTCCATCGGTTTGTTTGACGACTTCTTCTTCAAGGTCTTTTTTAGCAACGTAAACTACTAAAGTGCCGGCATCATTCATCCGTAGCATTACTTTCATGAGACTCCTCAACCGATTCTAGTTCTTTTTTCTTGCAGCCGACGACAAACCCTGTTTCTAAGAAATGCACAGCATATATATAGGAAGTCTGCAAATATGTGCCTATACTCGCTATGTAACCGATATCTCCCTTATTAACTAAAACTTGGCCGACTTCCTTACCGGGAAAGGTACCATCGTTTTTTAGCAGTTTCCGAACTCTGACTTTTTCACCAATTTCAAAAGCGGGTGGCAAGTTCAGTTCTAATTCATCACGTTGCATGAGAGTACCTCTGTTCTCTGACCAAATTCAACAATTCTTCTGTCGTCAAACTGCGTTTTTTCTGTACCGATTGATGGCGCACTGCGTCTAAAACAGATTGGGTTTCTTGGGGGTTTAAGAAAATTCCATGCTGTTCTAGTAAGTTAGCAACTAAATGCCGTCCAGAATGTTTTCCTACTACTAAACGCCGTTCCCAACCCACCTCTTCGGGTGCAAATGGTTCGTAGGTGATGGGATTTTGTAGTACCCCGTGAGCATGGATGCCAGATTCGTGAGCAAAGGTATTTTCGCCAACGATCGCTTTCCAAGGTGGTACGCTAGCACCTGATGCGGCTGCGACTAGTTGAGAAAGTTCCAGCAAACTGGGTGTATCAATGCCCAAATTAACGCCGTAGATGCGTTTAATCGCCATGACAACTTCTTCTAATGCTGCATTTCCTGCCCGTTCACCCAATCCGTTAACTGTGGTATTTACTGATGATGCTCCGGCTTTGATACCTGCAAGAGCGTTGGCAGTTGCCAGACCAAAATCATTATGCGTGTGGATTTCTAGGGGAATCGTCAACGCTGAAACCAGCCTTTGGACTTTAGTATAGGTGGTGAAGGGGTCGAGAACTCCTACAGTGTCGCAGAAGCGGAAGCGTGATGCACCCCATTCTTGGGCATAAAGTGCTACATCTAAGAGGAAGTTTTCATCAGCCCTGGAAGAATCTTCTCCGCCGACTGCTACCCAAAGACCTTGGTCGAGGGCGAAGTGGATTGAGTCTTTGAGTTTTTGCAAACTTACTCGCCACTGACCATGAAATTTAGTGGCAATTTGGATACCAGAGACGGGAATGGCAATATGCACCCGGTTCAAACCACAGGCGATGGAAGCCTTGATATCTGAGATGACAGCACGGTTCCAGCCCAAGAGTTTTGCTTGTAAACCCAAGTTAGAAATTGCGACGATCGCACGCGTTTCTTCGTCACCCATTGCCGGTATACCCACTTCTAATTCCGGTATACCAATAGCATCGAGAAACTTCGCGATCGCTACTTTTTCTTGTAGAGTAAAGGCAACACCTGCTGCTTGTTCGCCATCACGTAATGTAGTGTCATTAATTATGATTTGATTCATTGCAAATATCCCTCTCTTGGAAGTATTCTTAATATCCTTTCCCTCTACAATCCCTCGTGATGGTAAATGCTAAAAATATCACAATTCATAATGTAGGATACATGATCCTTAATTATTGCCCCATTATTAGCATCACATCTGTATGACAGGGAACTAAAACAATGTATAAATTACTAATCGTTTTCACCGATGTCAGTTGAAATGTCTTCGAGTAGCAATGAACTAATATAACTATTAGCAAATCCCGAACAAAGTAATACACAGAATCCAGCAATTAAGGATGTAATCATCTTCGTAACCTCATCTTTTCTAGTGCATTTTGGTGTAATTTAGGCAGGTAATGGTACTCAACGTTAAGAGGTGCAAATTCGCTAACTTTGGTCTGCTAGCCAATCAAAAATTTTTCCTAGCTGCTCCAAGTCAACGAAACCATACTGCCAGAGGAGCATCGGTAACGGGCCATTTTCTAATTCACGGTGTCGCAGAGCTACAGCAATATCGGCATTTGAAAGTTCAAGTTCATTGTGCAAAAAATTGAGGAGTTTTATATCTCTGTTCCGAGTCGCCATAATTGAACTTTCAATTTCTTAATTTGGGAAAAGGTTAAAAATTAGGAATTCCAATTTATATTTGGGAATTTCACCTTTTTAATTGTTGCTATATGTCAGGGGAATTTTAGATTAAGTAGACCCAACAAAATCTAAACCTCATCTAATCCATCTCAGTCTGCAACAAATTCTGCTAGCGGACAGTAGCTTCAAACTCTAAACCTATTTGAGCTTTGTGCATCTATGAACAAAAAGGATGAAGTCCAGTACTTGCGTCATGAATTCAAGATTAATCGTGCCTAAATTAGGTCTTTTTGAAATAATCATGACTCATCACTGTAATGCCAGCAACGCTCTAGCCATTCTAATAATTCGTGACGAGAAGCGAGAAGTTGCATAACTGTACTACGAATTAGAATTACTTCAAGCAAATTGTTCACTTGCACTCGTAAAGAACCATCAGGGGGACAAGAGCAATTAATTTTTAACTCTTGCAAACGGTAATAGATTCGCCAGCGATCGCTCAAAGGAATCTGCAAAACGTGATTTGTCATTTGTCCTTTGTCCTTTGTCAGTTGTCAGTTGTCATTTGTCAGTTGTCCTTTGTCCTTTGCTAATGACCAATGACCAATGACCAATGACCAATGCCCAATGCCCAATGCCCAATGCCCAATGCCCAATGACTAATGACTCTTGACTTGTAAAGTTTGCAGTTGTTTTTCGAGTTCTTCAATGCGCGAGAGCAAAGAACGAATCACAGTTGCTTCCACATCGGGTAGCTTTCCATGTTCTAAAGGAGAAAGGCTGGCGTTTTCGTTGCGAGAAATAATTCTGCCAGGAATTCCGACAACAGTGCGATCGCTAGGGACATTCTGCAAGACAACGGAACCTGCGCCAATACGGACGCGATCGCCAATTTGCAGATTACCTAAAACTTTCGCACCCGCCCCAATCACTGCATTTTTGCCGACTGTGGGATGACGCTTACCAGTTTCTTTACCAGTTCCGCCAAGGGTTACGCCCTGGTAAATCAGTGTATAGTCGCCGACGATCGCAGTTTCGCCAATGACTACACCCATTCCGTGGTCGATAAACACGCCCTCGCCAATCTCTGCACCTGGGTGAATTTCAATTCCGGTCAAAAATCGCCCCAAATGAGAAATTAAACGGGGGATAAAACTCACTCCTCGACCATGTAACCAGTGAGCAAGACGATGCAAACAGAGTGCGTGCAATCCGGGGTAGCAAAACACCACCTCTAGCCAATTCCGTGCTGCTGGATCGCGCTCAAAGATAATGCGAAAATCACTCAATAATGGCTCTAAAAAAACGCCAGAGAGTAAATTTTTCAACATGGATGTACGGGCAGAATCCTGCGTTTTGGTACTTGGGCGATCGCTAATACTGTCTAAAGACTGTTGCATCGGTAATGTCTATCTGGTAATTGAGTCATCTGCTATTTTTATGCTTATATCAGGTAACATCCAACTCGATACCAAACCCAATGCTGATTGGATTTATTGGATTGATTAAAGTTGTACTCAAACGCCGAAACCCCGACTTAACATAACGTTAAAATTTGTCTGGGGTTAGGGGCGCTAGTATTTAATGATGGGGGTACTAGTATTTTTGGGGCGGGGGTTAAGAATTTATGTTCGCGCTACAAGAAACTTTACCCGTAAGTCTTTGCTAAGATTTTATCAAGATATTTTGCAATATATTAAGCTGTACTCAGATGTACTCAAGCAAGAATTTAATAAGGCTACAAATCTATTTTCTGTATATCCTATTACTATTAGTATCTTATTAGTTGGATAGGCGAAAAACAGGTTTCTTTATTTTCTTTTAGGATTTGCTGTCTGTATGCACATATACGTTTCAAAATATAGTTATCGCTCATCGCGACTGTTTTCTTATTATATAGATGTGTGGGAATAGCCAACACAAAATCTTAGAACAGCAGAATAAGTAAATGTTCTCATTGTTGTAGAGCAGCACAGCTATGCTACTCTCACCACGAAACCTGTAGAGGTGGATTCATCCAGTTCAAATACTCGTTAACGGAGATCAAAGGTGGATTCATCCAGTTCAAATACTCGTTAACGGAGATCAAAAGTGGATTCATCCAGTTCAAATACTCGTTAACGGAGATAAAAGGTGGATTCATCCGGTTCAAATACTCGTTAACGGAGATCAAAGGTGGATTCATCCGGTTCAAATACTCGTTAACGGAGATCAAAGGTGGATTCA
>NZ_JAVRCA010000080.1:0-38011 GCF_034530995.1 Nostoc sp. DedQUE04
CATCTTGAAGAAGATGAGGAAAAACTACGGGTTTCAACGTAGACGAGGTTTAAATCTCCAGTTATATAACTATTGTCACAGTTATCTAACTGGAGATTCGCTATATTTAACAGTTAACGGCTAAAAGGAGTTAAAGAGATGGAAATTAAGCCAACTGACCCATCGCTAGCACTCATAGAAATTCCCCCAGGCTATCTCAATATTATGGGTTACGTCGATCAGTCAGAAGTTAATGGCCCTGGTTGTCGTGCAGTCGTCTGGGTACAAGGTTGTCTGCGTGAGTGTCCTGGCTGCTTTAATATTAACTCCTGGTCTTTTGAGGCTAACCAATTGATTGCTGTTGATGCCATTGCCGAGAATATTCTCAGCAATCCTCGCAACACGGGTGTAACATTCTCTGGTGGAGAACCCTTTTGGCAAGCAACGGCACTGGCATCTTTAGCCCGGAAGGTAAAAGCTGCTGGTTTAAATGTAATGTCTTTTTCCGGGTTCACTCTTAAGCAGCTACAGTCCCAATCTGCGCCGCCAGGTTCCCAAGCATTGTTAGAACAACTCGATATCCTGATTGACGGGCCTTTTGTACAATCTCTGGCAATTAATTCTCCCAATTCTCCAGTTTCTTCTAGCAATCAACGGGTTCGGGTGTTAAACCCCGCTTTCCAAGACCAGATTACTTGGGCTAGCGACCAGATCGAAATCCACATCCTCAAGGATGGTGGACGCATTGTCACTGGCTATCAAGGTGGACTGGAACTAACTTAGGGGAGCGGGAGGCAGGGGGCAGCAGGGATAAGAAAGTAGGGTTAAAACTTACAAATTGAGCTTCTGAAGGTCAACATTGAGCTTCTGAAGGTCAACTTTCACCTTCTGAGGGTCAACATTGAGCTTCTGAAGGTCAACTTTTACCTTCTGAGGGTCAACATTGGGCTTCTGAAGGTCAACTTCCACCTTCTGAAGGTCAACATTGAACTTCTGAAGGTCAACTTTCACCTTCTGAGGGTCAATATTGAGCTTCTGAGGGTCAAATTTTTAGATTCCTGCTCTCTCATCGAGAAGCTATCTTTAAATGCAGCTTTGTTTGGGACAGATTATATTTAAAAAAAATACATATCATAAATTTGACTAGACCATTTCAGAAAATTTTTACTGAACACCGCGTATTTTGGGCTGTTTTACTTTTTGGTACAGCACTGGTGGTAACGCTAGCACTGTCGCTTTCTCAAGGAGCAGTACCTTTAAATATGTCGGAATTTTGGCAAGCTATACTCCACAAAGGCGATCCGGTTAAACAGACAATTCTCTGGGATTTACGTCTTCCGCGCATTACTGCTGCGATTATTGTCGGCGCAGCTTTGGGAATGTCAGGGGCACTGCTGCAAGGAATGTTACGTAATAGTCTCGCCGATCCATTTATTTTGGGCATTTCAGCGGGTGCGGGACTACTTGTAATTCTGATGATTGTGTGCCATATATTCCCGATCGCAATTCCTTTTGCAGCATGGATAGGAGCAATTTTAACTGCCGCGATCGTTATTTTACTCGGTCGTTCGGGGTCGGGAATTTCTGTTGAGCGGTTGATTTTAGGCGGAGTAGCGGTCAGTTCTTTATTTGGTGCTGTACAAAGTACATTGCTGCTTTTAGCTGAAGATGGGCAAATTCAAGTTGCGCTCAGTTTCCTGGTTGGTAGTCTTAATGGACGGGGTTGGCAAGAAATTGCTACAACTGGCCCTTATATCATCGTTGCATTGATTGGGGGATGCTTGCTGGCGCGATCGCTAAACATCCTGGCTTTGGGAGATGATTTAGCTGTGAGTTTAGGGCTTTCGTTGACGCGATCGCGCTTGTTAATTGGTGGTGTCGCCACTCTATTAGCCGCAGGTGCAGTCAGCATCAGTGGCTTAGTTGGATTTGTCGGTCTTGTTATCCCTCACGGTGTCCGCCTGATTGTTGGTACAGATCATCGCTTTGTTTTACCACTTTCCGCCCTTGCAGGTGCATGGTTACTCACTTTTGCAGATTTACTCTCTAGACTAGGAGCAGTAGAACTACCAGTAGGTTCCGTCACTGCCTTGCTGGGTTCACCCGTGTTTATCTGGTTACTTTATCGTCGTTCTGCTGGGTTTAATAAATTTTGAGCGATCGAACCACTATCCATCCCCACCTTATAAACGGATCGGGTTTTTTGCGCATTCTGATAAACTGATACAAATACAAAGCCTTCTTCAACTATTTAAGCCAAAATTCTCCATAGAGAAACCCACCTATATAACCCTACTTTCTTATCCCTGCTGCCCCCTGCTCCTCTGCCCCCTGCCCCCTGCCCCCTGCCCCCTGCTCCCTGCTCCCCTGCTCCCTGCCCCCTGCTCCTCTGCCCCCTGCCCCCTGCCCCCTGCCCCCTGCCCCCTGCCCCCTCAAGGAGGTTAATCGATGTTATGTGTTGAGGAATTAATCAACTTAGACCCATTTCAACAACTTCCCAAAGAGCGATTGCAGTGGGTTTGCGATCGCGCTCAAACAGTTGAACTTTCCCCCGGAGATGTGTTGTCCTATGAGGGAGACCCTGTATGTCGCTTATTTATCTTAGTCAAAGGTAAAATCAACATCACCCGCCGCAGTGAAGGAGTGGAAATTCCCATCGGGCAACACGAAGCCCCATCCTTTTTTGGTGAAATTCCAGTACTCACAGATGAACCTGCACCTGTGACAATGCGGGCATTTTCAAATTGCCACATCTATGAAATGAAGGGAGAAGACTTCCGCAAACTGCTGCATGAATGTCGTGATTTTGAGCGGATGGTCTTCCGAATTATGCAACGTCGTGTCCGGGGGCTAGAGTCTTTCATTCGTGGGCGGGAAAAGATGGCAGCTTTAGGGACACTTGCTGCCGGTCTTGCTCATGAACTCAACAACCCAGCCGCAGCCTTGGTTCGGACTTTAAAAGAAATGCCAGCCGCCATCCTAGAGTTACAACGAATGAACTTAGTTTATGGGCAACGCAATGTTGACGAAGCCCATACTCAACACTGGTTGAGAGTACGCGATCTAGGCTATGATGCGATTTTGAACAATCGCCTAGATCCGGTGACACTAAGCGATCGCGAAGATATATTGCTGGAATGGTTAGAAGACTATGGTGTAAACCAAGCCTGGAAATTGGCAGAGCCTTTAGCAGAAGGTGGTGTTGAAGTTGAAACCCTAGAGCAACTCATGGAACGTTGGCGCAACGACGACACAGAATTGCGAGAAATGGGATTGCACTGGCTAGCGCTTTCTTTTGAAGTCATGTCAATGATTAAACATGGTTTGCGAGGATCTGAGAGGATTTCCGAACTTGTGCAAGCGATGAAGTCTTATTCTTACCTCGATCGAGGTATTCAGCAAGAAGTAGATATACATCAAGGCTTGGAAGATACCTTGCGATTGTTTGCTCATAAACTCAAGTGCGGTGTCCAAGTGCAACGCAATTACGATCGAAGTCTTCCAAAAATCCTTGCCTTTGGCAGCGAACTAAATCAAGTGTGGACGAACTTAATTGACAACGCCATTGATGCAATGGATGGTAAAGGATTGCTAGAAATTACAACACATCATTGCGATCGCTATGCCCATATTGACATCATCGATTCTGGCAGTGGAATTCCACCTGAAATTAAAACCCGTATTTTTGAACCTTTCTTCACCACCAAATCAGTAGGACATGGTTCAGGACTTGGTTTAGAAACCGTTCGCCGAATTGTAGAAAATCGCCATCACGGTATGCTTTCATTTGAGTCGCACTCAGGTAGAACTTGTTTTACCATTTGCCTACCCTTATCAAAGCAATAAATCAATCAGAAATGGGATTAGAGATGAAAAAAATAGGAACCAATGGTTCCCAAAATCTAGCAGCAAGTGAATATTTTTGTCAGACTTCTAGTTTTTTATTGTCTCCTACACTAGAATTCGTTTTATAGTGATAAATTAATACAGTTCAGGATGAGCAACAAAACCTTCATGTAGAGACGCGATTTATCGCGTCTCAAAAAACTAATTATCTACACCAATAACCCTTAAGCCAAGCGTATTGAGCTATAAATAAAATATTGGGGTAAAAAAATTATTTATCTGATAATTCTGATCTTGTGGGCTGTTGATCGGAGTTAATAAATTCAGTCTTAGGTGGTTTTCCTATAGTATTAGGAGGTTGTTTTTTTGTTTTGGGTTGTGAATTATTATTCTCGCTCATGTTCATTTATCTCCTTAATAGCTTTAATTATTTGGCTGTTTTAAAATTTCTTGCTTGGAGTTGAGCAAGCAAAAAATTCAGTGAACGCAGTCAGTTTGTGTTCTGATGATTATGACTTCAAGCGATGCGATCGCAATTCCGTAATTCTGTTGAAAATTTTGCTCATTTCTATATTCTCAAAAAGGTAGATAGTGGAAAAACTCCTTACTATCTACCTCTTTAACCTTAGTTTTCTATTCAAACTATTTTTGCATTCATCAAACTTCACGCCAACTTTGTCACAAATGAGTATAAGCCGTAGTCACATAGGTTAGGACATAATAACAAGCGTGAATGCTAGGAATAATAATAGTTCTACCTCCTGCCTCCTGCCTCCTGCCTCCTGCCTCCTGCTATATCTGAAGTTAAGCGACTATACCAACAAACACTGTGATATTCCCTAATGCTAGATGGGAATGGTTAGTGTTGTATAAATTACAGTTACCAAAACTGAAACGCTTATCAAATCCCAAGCTGCTCAGGACTATTCTGGGTAAATAGTCAAATGTGACAGAAAAAATTTAGTGTGAGGATTTAGCCGTGTCTTACCCGATTCCATCCAAAATGTGGCAGCGAGTCAGTATTGTAATATTGTTTTTATTGATACCCTCAATAGGAATTGCCGTTTTACGCCAGTCTGCTACGGTTGCAGTTCCAGCCAATCAAAATCCTGCCAGTTCTACTCCAAAAACTTCCATTCTCCCCAATCACCCTGACTACCAAGCACTCCAGACATTGGTAAAACAGTATAGTTGTATCGTTCCCGTCCAAAATTTTGGCACTCTTCCTGTAACCCGAACTGAATTTGCTACAGTCTTGAATGCCTGTGTGAATCGGAGCAATGAGCTAATAGCGACCGATCCCAAGATAATTACCCCAGCAGATATGAAAATTCTGCAACGCTTGCAGTCAGAATTTGCACCGGAGTTAGCAACCCTAAAAAGTCCAATAGAGGAATTGGAAGCTCCTAGTCCCATCACTTTGAATCAGCCTACCAGAGAACGTATTCAAACTGAGTCTAACCAAAAGACTCAACCCTTACCCACAGCCCTACCCCTTAGTATTCCGTCTGGCTCATCTGTGCAGGATCGAGTTGCTAACCGTGCGAATATGCCTAAACTCCAAACTCGTGACAGTATTGGAAGGGTTGCCCCGGAACCTCAAATAGGTAGCAGATTCAATACAGAAAACTATAACCGGATTGAAGATAATCCCTTTCATCGCGTTGGTAACGATCCCCTTTCCACCTTTTCCATTGATGTAGATACAGCATCTTACAGCAACGTGCGACGATTTATTACTCAAGGGGAATTACCACCCAAGGATGCAGTGCGAATTGAGGAATTAATCAATTATTTTACCTACAATTATCCCCAACCAAAAGGCGATCGCCCTTTTTCCGTCACCACTGAAGTTGCTGCTGCTCCCTGGAATCCTCAACATAAGCTGGTACAGGTGGGTTTGCAAGGTAAACGCCTAGAAAGCAAAACCTTACCACCGAGTAACTTAGTATTTCTGATTGATGTCTCCGGTTCTATGGATGACCCGAATAAATTACCCTTAGTGCAACAGTCGCTCAAATTGTTGGTGAATCAACTGCGTCCTGAAGATCGGGTAAGTTTAGTAGTCTATGCGGGGAATGCTGGATTGGTGTTACCGGCTACTGCTGGTAGTCAAAAATCAACAATTCTGGCGGCGATTGACCGCTTAAAGGCTGGAGGCTCCACTGCTGGCGGTCAGGGTATTGAATTAGCTTACAAGATAGCCAAAGAAAGCTTCCTCAAGTCTGGTAATAACAGAGTCATTTTAGCTACCGATGGAGATTTTAACGTCGGGGTTTCCAGCGATGGCGACCTGACACGATTAATTGAACAAAAGCGAGAGCAGGGAATTTTCCTGACGGTGTTGGGATTTGGCACCGGCAATTATAAGGATGGAAAAATGGAGCAACTGGCTGATAAGGGTAACGGCAACTACGCTTATATTGATACCCTATTGGAAGCCAAAAAGGTTTTAGTTAACGATCTTAGGGGAACTCTATTTACTATTGCCAAGGATGTAAAAATTCAGGTGGAATTTAATCCGGCGAAAGTTCAAGCATATCGCTTGATTGGTTACGAAAATCGCCTGTTGCAAAACCAGGATTTCAATGACGACAAGAAAGATGCAGGGGATATTGGGGCTGGTCATTGTGTGACAGCGCTTTATGAAATAATTCCCACTGGCACGAAAAGCGATGTGAAACTGCCAGAGATAGATCCTTTGCGGTATCAGCGTTCTGGTGAAACTGTCTCGGATGCTGCTGGTAATGAGTTGATGCAGGTGAAACTGCGCTACAAGTCGCCCCAGGACAGCACCAGTCAACTAATTACCCAAACCATCCAAGATGATGATTTGAGAACTGACCCCTCCACAAACCTGAAATTTGCTGCTGCGGTAGCGACCTTTGGGATGGTGCTGCGTGACTCTGAGTATAAGGGAGATGCTAATTATGATTTGGTGATGAAATTGGCAACCCAAGGGAAGGGGGAAGACCAGGAGGGTTATCGGGGTGAGTTTATTCGCCTAGTGGAGCAATCTAGAGGGTTGATTACAAGAAAATGATTTTAGACCATAAATGAGACGGGGAGTAGGGAGTGGCGTAGTTCAATTACTTGAAAACCGTTATCATCTCTGGAGATATCACAATCTACATCAAAGGCGATCGCTCTCCACTGTATTAGATATCTGCAATAAATACAGCAATTTAATTTCAGAAGAGAGCATTGCATATCTGCGAGATGTTTTGCGATCGCTGCTAATTACAAAACTTATTCCCTACTCTGCAAGACAAGAAAGAAGAAATGCTTAACTAAACTGTATTCTGCTGTGTAAGGTTTTAATTTGTTTCTATGTTCTCCCCTTTCTTCCCACTGGTATACACATCGGTGTACCGGAAACCGGGTCTGGGATAACCCGACATTCCAATCCAAACACTTCCCTTACCATCTTCTCAGTAATCACCAAATTAGGTTCGCCAACAGCAAAAATTTGACCTTCTTTCACCGCTACTAAATAATCAGCATAACGACAGGCGTGATTCAAATCGTGTAACACCATGACAATCGTTCGTTGCTGATTTTGGTTCAAATCATACAATAAATCTAAAACTTCTATTTGGTGCGCCAAATCTAAAAAAGTAGTTGGTTCATCTAACAATAAAATATCTGTATCTTGAGCTAATGCCATTGCAATCCAAGCACGTTGTCGCTGTCCACCAGAAAGAGTATCTAACTCGCGTTCTGCCAAATATTTAATTCCAGTAATTTCTAACGCTAGTTCTACTAATTTTCCATCTTCTTTTGTCCACTGCTGCAACCAATTTTGATAAGGAAACCTTCCACAAGCTACCAAATCTCGAACGGTTAATCCTTCTGGTGGAACGGGTCCTTGGGTAAGAATTCCTAATTTTTTAGCAACATCTTTTGTTGATAGCTTAAATAAATCTGTTGCATCTAAATAAATTGTACCAACGCGAGGTTTTAATAATCTTGCTAAACCTCGTAATAAAGTGGATTTTCCAGAACCATTTGCCCCAACTAAAGCAGTTATTTTTCCTGGTGGTATATTTAAATCTAAATCCTTAATAATAGTTATATTATCATAACCCAAAGTCAAATTCTTTGCTGACAGTTGGTAATGTAAATTATCGCTCGATAATGACATTGACATAATTAAACTTAAGAGAATCTTTGATAATTTTGTAAGTATGTAATATCATATCTACTTGATGACTTAATTAAACCCAAAGAACCCCACCCCACTAAATCAGCGCTTTGCTTTCCCTTACCGCAGGTAGATAGGGGATTAAAAGGAGCCAGCGCGGTCATGGCATGAGCAACTGGCGCGTAGGGTGCAAGTACTATGAGAATCATAACTAATTACCTTGCCAATATAGAACAATACTAATTATTACAGCAAAAACTGCACCTGCATTCACCCCCAAAATACCAGGATCGGCCAATGGATTACGAGTCACACCCTGCATAATTGCACCAAAGTAGACATTGCTGCACCCACCAATATTACCAAAAGCGATCGCGTGCGTTTGTATTTAGCATTAACATAATCAGAATTCGCCATTTGATGCGATCGCTAATCTCAGTCTGAAGAATTTGTAGTTCATCATTATTCAGTTGTTTGTTTTCTGACAACGCTGGTAAAGAAATACTAACAAGCGTTATCAAAAGAACAATCTTCAAACTGTACAGGCAGGCTTTTGATGCATAACTCATGGTTAGCGCAGTTCTCAAAAAGTTTTGCGTTCCTCCAAATGTACTAGTACTTCTTTCCGAGTTCGCCAAACAGAACGCAATTGTTTGCGAGTAAACAGTGGTAGTTGGTCAGTAATGTGGGGCGAACCGGGTTGAGTAGCATTACCGTAGCTGATGAGAGCCATTGCTTTTACTGGTTGTGAAAACTCAATGGTTGCAACATAACTATCACCAGCGACAGCTTGAAAGCGTTCATCGTTAGCTGGAGCAAAATTGAGGACGCGGAATATTCCTAGATCCCCATCGCCACCATTGGCAGGTAAATCTAAGTTTCCGCTACGCACTCGGAAAACTTCACCCCAACCAACATCTAGCTTTCCATAAGCTTTTTCGACTTTTGTTGCTGCTATTTGTAGCGCTTTCGTTGCACTTTCTGGGTTTTTTAAACCATCGGGTGTGGTGCGCGGTGAGTTCTCACTCCAAGGAATACTGAAGGTTTGGTTTTTATCCATTTCTTGCCACCAAAAAGAAAACAATACCGCGCCTCGACTATCAGCATCAGCATTGCGATTCCAAGCAGCTAAAATATCAGCAGCACGACGGGCTAATTCATCGCCATATTTTTGAGTTGCGGGAATTAAATCATCGAGGATGCGTTCTGCAAGTTCCATTTTGGTGGAATGTTTATACTTAATCATTTCCGCAAAAGAAATTTTTGGATCTTCAGCCAGTATTTTTGCAGAACTTTGTGCCCGGAAAGACATCTCTCCTCGTGGAGCCATATAAGCAGGGTAATCATCTGCTTTGATGACAGCGGGGAAAGTCGTTGTCCAAGGTGCATCATTAGCATTTTGCAACCAACCGCTAGGCGGGTCAATTACACGCGGTAAATCTTTGTATGGGTGCATTTTTGTCCACAAAGTTTTCGATGTGTCGCCAGGAATTAAACCTTCCCAGTATCGAAAGTCTCCCTGTTGACGAATCGGCACCAGACCGTTGAATAAGTGCATGATATGTCCGGCTCGGTCTGCATACATGACGGTAAACATCGGTAGTTGCAAGCGTTTCAATACCTTTTGAAATTGGGTTAAGTTTTGGGAACGCGCCATATCCCACCACTGTTCCAACACACCGGGACGGTCTGTACCGACAACCCGCAGTGCCACAGCAAACCCATCTTTTTCTTGAACGACTGCACCGTGGGCGGAACTTTTGATTAATAATGGTTGTTCGACTAACGAGCCATTTTTTTGCTTAACTTTTAACAAAAACTTTGATGTTGTAAAAGGACGGACTTTGCCATCAAAAAGATAACCATCATCAGCTAATTTCAACTTATATACATCCCAACCATCATGAGTATTGACGGTATGAGTCCAACCCAAATAATCGTTAAAAGCGATCGCTAAAACTGGAATTCCCACCAGCGCTGCTCCAGAAGCATTCATTCCTGGGGCAGTAATTTGGGCTTCGTACCAGACAAATAAATCCGACCAGAACAAGTGGGGATTTGCCAGCAACATCGCCTTGCCACTGGCAGAATGTTTAGGTGCGATCGCCCAACCGTTAGAACCAGCTTCCGATTGAGTATGAGTAATACCTGCTACCTGTTCTTGGTTGACGACAAAAGTAAAATTCAGCACTCTTTGCAAATGCGCCAACACATCTTCTGGTTTTACAGGTAATACTATTTTTACTTGCTCGTCAATTAAATCAGGATGGGCTTTGGCATAAGTATTTATCCCACTGGCAAAGGCATTTATATAACTACGGAAAGCTGGACTTTGCGCCTGATACCAAGAATTAGCACGATCGGATACTCCCATCGTCAGTACCCATTTATCAGATTCTAAATACTCTTCTCCCCAGTATTCGGCTGCTTTTCCCCTAGCTTGACCATAGAGGCGCAACAGCAAGTTAGCGTGACTCTGCATTTGTGCCCAACCAAATGCAGAGAAAGCGCTTGGAGCATCTTTACCATATATATGCGGTATGCCGTAAGTATCCCATAATATCTCTGTAGTTTTGGGTGCAGTCGCAAAACTGTTATTTGCCAAAACTACAACTAAAATGGCACTGAGGATAAAAGCTAAAAATCTAGAAAATTTTCTTTTCAGTATTGACCGATCGAATTGCCACAAATAAATTCCAATATTCAACATGATGATTCGATTAAATTAATTTGACTAGAAAAATTTAGTGACTTTCGCCTATATTTCGTAACAAACAGACATTAAATCCATACTCACTAGCAACATACATAAAGAACATGAACGTATCACAGTGGCATCTCAGCGCCTTTGTTTATGCCACCATAAGTTGATAAAAATTCCATACTACTAGCGTGGAAATAATGCTTTTGAAGTAGCATTAATCCCACAGATGCCGAATAGACGAGCGATTGTATATTATCGATAATGCTTAACACTAGTTCTAGAAATTCTCAAAAGCTATCTGCGACTGATTTGCATCTAATTCTAGTGCTATTAGGAGACATTATCATAAAGCCTACACCTGAGCAAGCATTTATCAAAACTTCTGAATTTTATAAATCTGACTAAATATATAAATCTTGTTAAGCTATTGGCATAGCAAAAACTAAGTTGTTTAACTTTGTTTAAACCGTGTCATCTATCTTTTGATATATTTTTGGAATGTTTTGGTGAGAAAAAGACAATAATAGTTTTTAATTAAAATTACTTGCTATCTTAGCTAAGTTGCTTTAAAGTTCTAAGAATAATTGCAAATTAATAGCAATAGTAGCGATCGGTGTAAAACACAAGCAGCGACTCTAAATTATCGAGAATTAGATCGATATATTAGAGCGATCGCCGTTTTAGTGGAAGATGACCAAATCCCTCATAACTACTGCACAGTAGTTTGAGGGATTTACCATCTGTTCTTTTCCAAAAGGTAAAAAAAGGACTGTTCTTTCTAGCTAATTGCTTTCTTTTTCTTCAGCCATATTCCTAATAAACCAGCAGTGACAACTATTCCTCCAATAGTTGATGGCTCTGAATCTTAATGGCATTCAGCAGTGCCCATAACTTATCCACCTGGACGATATACGTATAATTCTTTACTTGTAGAAAAATATATGTAAATTTTTATAATATCAATAACAAAAATGATTTGACATACGTCTAATGATAGATAGATTTTATTAAGTAAATAGTTTAGATTTGTAACAAGTTACACAGAACTAGATAAAACACATGGCCAACATAATTGACACTGCCACTAACAATGGTTCTTTCAACACACTAGTTGCAGCAATCCAAGCAGCGGGTTTGGTAGATACACTTCAAGGTGATGGGCCATTTACCGTTTTTGCACCCACCGATGAAGCATTTAATAAGCTTCCAGCAGGTACAGTAGACGCATTACTTCAAGATATTCCAAAGCTCAAGAAAATCTTGACGTATCATGTTGTTTCAGGCAAGGTACTAGCTGCTGATGTAGTTAAGCTAAAAACAGCTAAAACAGTTGAAGGTTCAGATGTAAAAATTGACGCTTCTAATGGCGTTAAGATCAATGATGCAACAGTTGCAACAGCAGATGTTGCTGCTGATAACGGTGTCATCCACGTCATTGACACAGTTTTGATTCCTGCATAACCCAACGTCAGAATAGCGAATGCTATTTTTGGGGTGACGACTACCTATAGTCATTTCTTCATGACAGTCTGGTTGAATATTTTTTAGTAAACATCAACTACCAACAAATCCATCTAGATGCTGTCTAGATGGATTTATTGCTTTATGCGTGTAGAAACTTTGCAATTGCTAGTCTCTCTTAATTAAATGTAATCAAATTTTTAGTTTTGCTAAACCCAAATAACGAATACCTTCGGGGGAAATTTCAAAACGACAAGGTAAAACTTCTAAACCGAGAGCGATCGCATCCCGCAATAATTTACCATATATAGGATCTGTGCGATCGCCAGGGGAGAACTCGATACAATCACCGCGATTGATAAAGTAAAGCATCACCGCACGAGTCAAAGGTAACAGTGCCATCAGTTCTCGCAAGTGTTTTTGTCCTCTTGTAGTCTCCGTGTCAGGAAATAAAGCTAATCTCCCCTCAGACAAAGTTGTATTTTTCACTTCTAAATAAATCGGGCGTTCCTCATCACTTCCCGTCAAGAAAAAATCCACTCGACTTTTTTTATCTAGCCCATAAACCACCTCGCCCTTGATTTGGCTGTAGTCGCCCAATTCTGGAAAAAGATGTTTCGCCAAAGCTAGCTTTACCACCCGATTGGGCAAAAAAGTATTTATGCCTACCCAAGTCGGCTGATTGTCATGTACCTGAATTAGTTCTAGAGTGTAAGCCAATTTGCGGTTAAGATTATCGCTTTGGGAAAGCTGTACTGCACTTAAAGGTGTCGATACTCCAATCATTGGCCCTGTGTTGGGACAGTGTGCTGTCACTATTTCGCCAGAAGTCAGTTGAACGTCAGCAAAAAACCGCTTGTAACGCTTGAGTAAAATACCGGGATACAAAGGTGGGTATTTGTAAAGCCAATCTATCATTATGGAACCTTGTTGCTGTTTGTAAATATACGTCGATTCTTTACCCACCAAACCCATATCTGCAAATCTTTTCAGCAGCTACTCCGCCCTGCGACAGCATTTGAGTAACTTTACATATCATGGATTGTCAATTTTTGTAGTCAAATTGACAACATAGTAATAAAAAGTAGCATATACTAAGTATTACAAGCCTCCCATAAAAATCTGGGAGAATTTCAACGTGCAAGGAGGTAAATCCTATGCAAAAAGTGTGGACAGCAACGGAATTAGAATATGCTTTTCTGTTTACTCTCAGAAAGGTAAATTCTATCAATCCAGAAGGTTTTAAGGCATTTTTTAGTAATATGCCTATTGACCCTTATATCAAAGGCACTTATCGTTCCAGAAGATTATCTCGGTTTACAGTTTATGGAAATCAATTAATCAAATTACCTCATGGCTACCTCTTTCAAAGTAAAGAGTATAATCCATTAGTAGGTGACATAAAAAGAGAGTTTGCAGAATTAGAAGATGCACTTATAGAACTTGATATTTTTAAGAATCTTGTCTTAGCATTCAGTGATTCTTGTAAACTTCATCCTGAAGCTGAAATTGGAGTTCATCAAATTAGAACTATTTGTTCGGCGGATAATTTGGGTAATCCAGCACCTGAAGGTATCCATCAAGATGGTACTGATTTTATCGGTATATTTTCAGTAGATAGAGATAATATTCAAGGTGGAGAAACACATCTATATACTGACAAAAAACAAAAGCCCGTGTTTAGCAAAGTTCTAAATCCGGGAGAACTATTATTAGTCAACGATCGTGATTTTTTCCACTTTACCACTCCGATCAAACCACAGATTGATGCTCAAGGAAGTAGAGATGTTTTTGTGCTAACTTCTCCCAGCTTGCTTTCAGAATAATTTTAGTCAACCGTAAATATTTTACAATCTACGAGATATGGGGAATTGAATGTAGTCATTTCCCCAGCTTTTTTATTTGGAATTGGAAATAATCGTGCTGATAGTGGTTTATCTAATTTGATAGCTAAAGTTGCCATATCAATTAATAAAGCTGTAATTTTTTCTATTGTGATATCACCAGGAATCGGAACTGTATCCAGTCCACAGCCACAAACTGCTGAATATAATAATAAATTTGTAATATTATATGTTTGCTCATTAGCTCTGGTAGCTAGTCCAACATCTTCACAAACTGGAAGCATCAGTCCAGAATAACCACAGGTTTTTACTGATACATTTTTCAAGACGCGAGTCAACATCCCAGAAATTGCGAGAGTTCCTGAATGCCCAAACTTGCTATTCATCAATTTTTCATAAGCAAAAGCAATACTATTTTCTTTATCTAAAGATGGAGCTAGAGATGTATCAATTCCTCTATATATAACGGCAAATTTATCAGAGATTTTTTCAGCAATAACTGCAATTTTCTTTAATTCTAATTCTAAAAGTAATTGCAGGTTTTGCTCTGCTGTAGAAATATTGTTAGCTTGTGAAAATGCTTGCGTTACCAAATCGCCTAACTCTAAACCTATAGCAAAAGATGTATTGCCTGTATGGTATGACGTAGGAAAAAATGGGATATCTGGCTGGCAGTTTGCCCATGCACAAAAATGAAAATTACCATAGCCATTTTCACTTTCTTGGGAAATACGTTTAATAACTTTGGCAGATTCCTTAACATTCTCAAAAATTATACCGTTTTCCCTGTCCCCTATTTTACTAGAGCAATAAATAATTGATGTATTTTTATTGATATCTGGAATTATATCTATAGTTTCAGATTTGCTGGCATAACCAATATTGAAAAAGCTGAGATTTAAACTTTGACAAAGTTGTTCGAGAGCTTGAATTTCATTAATAATTTCGATTTTAGACAAGCCTTGCAGATATTCTTCCCAGCTATTAGTAGCAATTCTAGTTGTTTGAACTTCATATCCTTGTTTTTCAAACAAAATCTGCACCTGCTGATTAAACTCAGCAGCTTGCTTAATTTTTTCCTGATATTGGAGAGATTGAATTGATATACCTGTTGTAATAGTTCTAATTTTCATTAGTATAAATAATTAGTGATGTTTTAATTAAACTTAACTCTAGAATTTGAACGCGTACAATATTCTATTAGATAAATTTCATTTATCACAACTTAGGGTAGTGTGTTGTTTTTACTTCACAAAAAATATGAAATATACTTAAAATATCAAGTCGAGTGCATAGATTAGGCTACGAAACAAGCCTGCTGGAATTCAATAAACTGAATAAACCAAACAAATGCCATGAATGACGAATTTTACAATCGGGGATTGGAAAAGGCTAGGCGAAAAGATTACGCGGGAGCAATTGAGGAATTTAACCATGCTTTACAACTGACACCTTACTTTAGCGAAGCTTATTTACAACGGGGTTTAGCACATTATGACTCAGGATCAATTTTGAAAGCTGTTTCAGATTATACCGAAGCCTTGAAGCTGAATCCTGAGAGTGTAGAAGCATATTATTGTCGGGGATTAGCTAGAGTCGCGCTGAAAAATTTACCAGGGGCGCTAGAAGATGTTGAACGCGCAATTCGTCTGAATCTCAATTATGCTGCTGCTTATAATCTGCGGGGAATGGTGCGGCGCAAACAAGGTTATATTCAAGATGCGATCGCTAACTTTAAAAAAGCTGCTGGGTTATATCTACAGCAACAGGATAAAGAGAATTGTCGTCTGTCTTTGGAACGAATTAAACAGCTACAACCTAAAGAATTACCTGTCCTTGAGGAATCGAGTTCCACTAATAAGCCAATTTTATCGACCAATGATTATTTCACACAATTATTAGAAAAAGCTGAAAAGGGAGATACTCAAGAAGCACTAGCCGATTTAAACTGGGTATTAAAAGCCGATCCCCAAGATGCCCAAGCTTACTGCTGTCGTGGGGTTGTGCGTTGTAAAATGGGGAATTATCGAGAAGCGATCGCAGATTTTAATCAAGCATTACGATTAAATTTTCAAGATGCCATTGTCTATCGCAACCGAGGTAAAGCACGTTCTGTCTTAGGAGATCATCAAGGTGCGATCGCGGATCTTAACCAAGCACTCCAGATGCAACCCGAAGATGTCTTAGTTTATATTGCCAGAGGTAATGTCTATCGAACAACGGGTAATTATCTCGCTGCAATTCAAGATTACACCCAAGCGCTGCAAATTAATTCTGATGATGCTCAAGCTTACTACAATCGCGGCATTGCCTATACTTGCTTAGAAGAAATACAAAACGCCGTGGAAGATTATCAACGGGCGGGGAGTATCTTTTGCGAACAAGAAGACTGGGAAAATTATCAACAAGTCTTAAATAGCCTCGAAAAAATCCAGAAATTTAGTCCAGAGTCAAAAAAGCAAAAATATCACCTGCTACGTCAGCGACTTTTACGAATGGTTGGAGGATATTGGGAAATTGCCGAACGATTGATTCAGCAAAACAAAGATTACCATCCTGGCATGTCAGACGAGTGGTATTTGCAAAAAGTGATTGATGATTTAGAACGCGATCGCAATAGATAAAATATAAATGCCACTACAAACGTAAAATCACCCGTACATTATTTATACGGGTGAAAATGCGATAGATCGCTTGTTATTTTCCAATTAAACTAAATGCACTTTATATTTAGCACCGTCTCAAAGTTTAGTTAGAAGTGCGACTTTGACGGCGGCGGCGCAATCCAAACATACTAACTGCTCCCACCGCAAACATTGATAGAGTAACAGATGGTTCAGGAACGGTAGCGCCAATTAACGCTTTAACATTTGCCTCACCAACATCAAGAACGACGACAACATCATTAAAATCGCGATCGGAACTTTCGTTCCACTTACCAGTTGCAGAATCTACCCCTGAAGCGTGTAAACCTCCGTATAAATCCTCGAATGCCAGGAGGATGTAGTTGTTGTAAGCATAAGCAACTGCGTGCTGTAGTCCGTCAGCGTTAGAGGCAGTGTCAGTACCAAAGATATTGGCAGAGTTGCCACGGTTCAAACCATCAGCTCTCAACCATAAATCTAGTTGAGTACCTGCGCTAACATTACCAACTTTGACCCCATCACCTAGTTTTAGTGCGTTACCGCCCCAGCCGCCAACACATCCAGTTCCTTCACAAGAAATATCATTAAAAAGTAGCCCAGACTTGTTAGTAGTTCCTGTAGCTTCAAAGGCTAACTGGTTTCTATAACCTGCGCCCTCATTAATAAAGTAAACAGAAACATCGTGGTCGTATTTTAGATTTAATTTACTGGGGTCTAATTTAAATTGTCCGCTGTTTGGAAGGGCAGCACTTTCTGCTTGGACAAATTGTTGAAAAGGAGCGTCGTTAAAACCAGTTTGAGACTTATTATATACAGTTGGTTGAGTCCATGAACTATTCCAATTAAAATCAGCAGCAGATGCAGTTTCTAGTTTGGAAACTAATCCGGTTAATGTAGCTGTAGCGGCAATCAAGGCAGTGAATAAATTAGGTTTCATTTTATGAGCCATTAAGTAGGAAAAACAATTTAGATAATGCTTTTTGAGCAACTATCTTTCTTCAGTTGTCTCTTACTTCTAACAGCTAGACTTCTGCAACGTCAATCTGTCTATTTACTTTTGCTAGTATATTTAAATAGCACTTTATCTAAAGTGCTTTCACTGAAAAAATAGAATTTTTATCTATTATGATACTGTTATCAACACTTAGTAGTTAAACTTATGTATGATTAAAACTTCATGAATAATATATACTTTTTATGAAAATCAGATATGCAATTTCTCTAGTGAAAAGCTAAAAGCTTTATCTATAGGAATTTTCATTTAAATGAGGTAGATAAGTAATGGTATACCGTCATCCGTATCAACTAAGCCAAGGCTTAGTTGATACGCTACTACACAAATAGAGATGATCTCCGTACTTACGTTGGAAAACGTAGTAATCTATCAAATCAATGAAACCTGGGTAAATAAGTTTAGTCTTTGTTTTCATCGCTAAAGTGTTTACTACGTACTACGCTTTAGTTGACTTGATTAACTAGTAGTCTGTCAAAATCGACTTCGGTATCGTCAGAATCTAAAAGTTATGCCGAGGATGGGAGACAATTTAAGGGGGTTCGACTTTAAAATGACAGTCTTTGCTTAGACTTGATGAATATCTTTAAGGTTAAAATAATCAAGCTTTTCCAGAGCTACATTCCCCTTTCACAGATAACATCTATATATGAACGCTACACAAGAAAAACTAAAAGCTCTCTTAGAGCAGGCTTTAATCGCGGCTTTTGGCGCTGACTTTGCTGGAGTAGATCCAATTTTGGTTACTGCTAGCAATCCTAAATTTGGCGATTATCAGGCTAATGTGGCTTTATCCCTGAGTAAAAAGTTAGGATTGCAACCAAGAGCGATCGCAGGTGCGATCGTTGGTAAATTAGATATATCCGAAATCTGCGAACCGCCAGAAATCGCTGGGCCAGGATTTATCAATCTGAAACTGAAAACAGCATACTTAGAAGCACAACTCAACGCGATTCAAGCCGATCCCAGACTGGGAGTTCCAGCTGCGAAAACGCCGAAACGGGAAATTGTGGATTTTTCCAGTCCCAATATTGCCAAAGAAATGCACGTCGGACACTTGCGTTCGACGATTATTGGTGATTCCATCGCCCGGATTTTAGAATTTCTTGGACATGATGTGCTGCGGTTAAATCATGTGGGTGATTGGGGTACGCAGTTTGGGATGTTAATCGCCTATCTGCGCGAAGTTTACCCAGACGCTCTTACCACCGCGAATGCTTTAGATATTGGTGATTTAGTCTCTTTTTATCGCAAAGCCAAACTGCGGTTTGATGCCGATGAAGCTTTTCAAGAAACAGCACGCCAAGAAGTTGTCAGATTACAAGCAGGTGCAGAAGATACACTCCATGCTTGGAAACTTTTGTGCGAACAATCACGGCGGGAGTTTCAAGTAATTTATGAGTTATTGGATATCAAGTTAACTGAACGAGGCGAATCTTTCTACAATCCCTTGCTACCAGGAGTTGTGGAAGATTTAGAAAAATCTGGGTTACTTGTAGAAAATCAAGGGGCAAAATGTGTTTTCTTGGAAGGGTTTACAAATAGAGAAGGTGAACCTTTGCCCTTAATTGTGCAGAAATCAGATGGTGGTTATAACTACGCCACAACAGATTTAGCATCTCTCCGTTACCGGATTCAGCAGGATCGAGCAAAGCGGATAATTTATGTAACAGATGCTGGACAAGGAAACCACTTTGCCCAATTTTTTCAGGTAGCACGCAAAGCCGGATGGATTCCTGATGATGTGGAATTAGTGCATGTTCCGTTTGGGTTGGTGTTAGGAGAAGATGGTAAAAGAATCCAAACTCGTTTTGGGGACAGTGTGCGTTTGCGGGATTTATTAGATGAAGCTGTTTCTCGTGCCCATGCTGACTTAAACACTAGATTACAAGAAGAAGAACGCCAAGAAAGTGAAGATTTCATTAATGAAGTTGCTAGAGTAGTTGGAATCAGCGCAGTTAAGTATGCAGACTTAAGCCAAAATCGCACCAGTAACTACATCTTTAGCTACGACAAAATGCTGGATTTTAAAGGTAACACTGCGCCCTATATGTTGTACGCTTATGCGCGGATTCAAGGGATTAGCCGCAAGGGTGATATTAACTTTAAAGAGTTGGAAAATAATGCTGTTTTGTTAGAGCATGAAACAGAATTAGCGCTGGCAAAATATTTACTTCAACTGGATGAAATTATTAGTAGTGTAGAGCAAGACTTGCTTCCCAATCGTTTATGTGAGTATTTGTACGAACTGAGTAAAAAGTTTAATCAGTTTTACGATCGCAATCAGGGAGTTCAGGTGTTAGAGGCACAGGAACCGCAGCGCACATCCCGTTTAGTTTTATGTGATTTGACTGCTAGAACTCTGAAGCTGGGATTATCTTTGTTGGGAATTCAGGTATTGGAGAGGATGTAATATTTTTTTTAACGCAAAGTTACGCTGAGGTAGCGCAAAGGTACGCAGAGTAAAAGTTAAGTTAAAGCTTCTTTGTGTACTTTGCGGTTTTTTAATTAGAATTGCTGGACTGGAGGCGATCGCAAATGGTACGGACACCATCAAAAAACATAACTTTGGCAGAGTTTCTTATGTTACCAGAAACAAAGCCCGCTAATGAATACATCGATGGCCAAATTATTCAAAAACCAATGGCACAGGGAGAAAATAGCACTATTCAAGGTGAATTGATTATTTTTATTAATGCTGTATTGAAACCCCAAAAAGTTGCACGAGCATATCTAGAACTGCGGTGTACTTTTGGTGGCAGATCAATTGTCCCGGATGTAGCAGTATTTACCTGGGAGAGAATACCTCGCAAAGAAAATGGCAGGGTAGCAAATTTATTTTCAGCCGCTCCTGATTGGACTATTGAGATTCTATCGCCTGACCAAAGACAAACGAAAGTTACAAAAAATATTTTACATTGCTTGAATTATGAAACACAAATGGGTTGGCTGATCGATCCAGAAGAACAAACGGTATTTGTGTACATCCGCAATCAACAGCCAGTCATGTTGGATGAACAAGAAGCTTTACTCCCTGTGCCAGATTTTGCAAGTGAGTTGAGGCTGACAGTAGGAGATTTATTTGGTTGGCTGTTGGAGTAAACCCAATCATGTCAAACCCTAACAGCCTGAGTAAGGAAATACAGCAAATACAACAGGTTTTATGGGTAGGAATCGGTTGTAAACGGGGAACATCATGGGAGTTGATCGATTGGGCAATTGAGCAAGTGTTTCGAGAAAATCAACTTTTTCCAAGTGCGATCGCAGGTATTGCTACCATTGATACTAAAGCCTCGGAAGTTGGCTTAGTCAAACTTTGTCGCCTCCGCAATTTGCCCCTAAAAACCTTTTCTGCGGAAATACTTCGCTCTGTCTGTGTCCCCAACCCTGCCACAATTATCGACGATCGAGTAGGTACACCTAGCGTAGCAGAGGCAGCTGCTATTCTTGCAGCTTCTCAACTCACATCTTCGACTGTTTTCCCCTTTACAAACATCGAGGAATTGCGAGTGAAGTTTTTAGTTCCTAAACAAATTTTCCAAATACAAGGACAACCAGGAGCGGTAACTCTTGCTGTTGCCCAAGCTTTAAATATTATTAGTATTACAAAAGTTCCTTAATTTTCTAGTCAACAACTCTCAAAAAATAGTTAATGATGCTAGAAACAATTGCTAGTACAATTGAACCTAACAAAGCAGGTAAAAAGCCCTGAATCTCAAAACCAGAACCAGGAGTTAGGACACTTGCCAGCCAAAGGGCTAAGGCATTAATCACTAATGTAAATAAACCAAAGGTGAGCAAGGTAATTGGAAACGTCAAAATCTGCAAAATTGGTCTAATAAATGCATTAACCAAACCAATTACAAAGGCAGCAATTAAGGCAGTCACAAAATTCTTGATAAAGAATCCCGGAACGATATTAGCTGTAATGAATAACGCCACCGCAGTACCGAGCCAAGTTAATAAAAAGTGTTGCATAAGTTTTTTTAGAGGAATTAGCAGTAAGTTTAATTAATTTCACTATTGCCAGTTGTGATTTGTAACACTATCGAGTGTTGTTGTGCTTGACTCCTAAAGTTGCCATCATCTTTTATCAGCCTAAAATCAATGTAATTTTTCAGTACTGGCAAGAGAGATATTTATAATCGGTATATCTTTATCGTATTGCAGGATGTACCGTAGTGAACTACCCACACCGACCTGAGTACAATTTAAGTGGGGAACTTACAGTGATTTAGTTAAATTCATCAAAAATGTTGTGAAGCGCAAAACCCCTACAGAGGTTTATTGAAGTTGAAAAACCTCTGTAAGTTGGGAATTTCCAAAAAAGAAATAGGTTCTCAGAACTTCAAAGCATTTTGTCAGCGTTTTTGCTTACACGCAAAGGAGATGCTGGCTATGCTCATACTATGCCTAACGCCGCAAAAGAACCTCCCAGGTAGAGCCACCAACTACGCCGTCAGGTTCTAAACCATAGCGTTTTTGTGCAGCTTTCACTGCTGCTTCGGTTGTCTCGCCAAAGTCGCCATCGGCATCACCTTTCAAGAAACCAAGCTTTTTCAGTTGTTGTTGCAGCTTAACAACTTCAGAACCACGTAATCCTATACGCAAAATTGGCAATCCTTCTGAGGTGTATTGAATACCAGGAGTTCGTTTTGTAGTTGTGTTTGACTGAGTTCTAGTAGTTGATGTAGTACGCTTTGGCGGTTTCTTTGTGCTAGAAGTTGTAGTTTTTCTGGGAGTAGCAGGTCTTGGCTCAGGGTTGTTCGTAACTGGGGTTACAGCTTTTTTTGGGGTAGTAGGTTTTGGTTCTGGTCTAGTGGGAACTTGTGTTACAGCTTGTCTGGGAGGGTTGGGGTTGGGATTTCCAACGTTGGTGAGGTTACTAGCCTGGGTTGGAACAGGAAAATTTGTCGCTGAGTTAAATCTTGGCTGGGATGAAGGGGCAGTTGATGCTGCTACAGGTTGATTAGGAAAAAGTCGTTGCCAAGTGCTGGCATCAACAATGCCATCTGGATTCAAGCCAGCTGCTTGTTTAAATCGGGAAACAGCAGTAGCTGTATTTTCACTATAAATACCATCTACTGCACCAGAATAAAAACCCAAAAGTTTCAGAGCTGCCTGAAGTTCAGCCACACGTTCACCTTGGCTACCAACTTTCAGGCTAGGGCGGTTGATGCTATTTCCAGGATTTACTTGGGCAATTTTTTGTGGGGCTGCTATTGATACTAGAGTCGTTGAGGTAATAAGCAGAGGCGTAGCGGAGAACAAGAGTATTTTAATAGCTGATAAAGATTTAGACCTCTTTGGCCACCAATCTTTTTGCCGTTTTTCCATTCTACAGCGATTTACAGTTGGGTCTAGTAATTTTAAGTAACTCAAAATACTTGCTGTCAGGCTGCTTTGCATGGAATTCACTCCCAGAATATTCTCATGCTAATGGTACAGCCGCTTGGTCGAAAAAACAGCTGCTAGATTTTACAATATCTCTGATGGGCAAAGCTGCGGTACATTCTCAGTTCGCGATCGCTCGATTAATTGCTTCTTCTTGACCAACTAAAGACAAGTAAGGCTCTTTTAAATACTTACAAGCTGAAGCGATCGCATCCTTGGCACTCACCGCCGCAACCAATTCTTGGAACTTGGTGTCAAAATCAATTCCTAAGCCCAAAATTTCATACCAGCCGTATATCTGAGCAATTTGCCCGTTGGTTTGTTTACCCAAGGCGTATTGCCCCAGAATCTTATTTTTAGCAGCTTGGAGTGCGCTTTCGGATACTTCAGTGGTACACAACAAATCTACTTCTGTACGCAATCCTTCTAGAGCAATGCTGGTATTTTCTGGTGCTGTACCCATGTAAACTACAAAGGAGGCTGGAAATAGCCTTGTGGAGTAAAAAGCAGATACTTCGTAAGCTAAACCGCGTTTTTCCCGCAATTCGACAAACAACCGACTAGAAAGCCCATTTCCTAAGTAGGTACACAGCAACTTCAGGGCGGCGTAGTCAACAGAACTCACCGATGTTCCCAAATACCCAAGCATCACGATTGATTGTTGTGTCTGTACTGGCTTTAACCTTACCTGCGGCTCTACCTTAATCTCAGGTAAATTCAGTATTGGTACTGCCTGAGCTGGCACTTGCCAATCAGCAAAAACTTCTTCCACTAATGCTACTGCATCTGTGGGTGTGACTCTACCAGCAATACTAATTACTACATTATCTGGACGAAAATAAGTCTGGTGATACTCCACTAAATCCGCACGAGTTAAGCGGCTCATGGTGGTTTCATCTCCCAGCACTGACATGGAGTAGGGATGATTTTGGTACATTACCTGCCGCATTTGTTCAAAGGCGACATTGAATGGTTGCTCTTTTTGAGAACGAATATCCTGGAGTGCTAAACGCCGTTCTAGTTCCACTTGAGTTTCAGGAAAAGTCGGCGATCGCAAAATCCGCCCTGCCAATGTCAAAATTTCCCCAAAATCAGATGTTACCGTCTTGAAAGATAGCAAAAAATAATCAGTGCCAGCATCCGCACTCAAACTCGCCCCTACAGACTCGACTTTTTCTGCAATTTCCAAGCTAGAAAGTCCATCACATCCTTTTGTCATCACTGCTGATAACAAATGTGCTAACCCTGCTTTTTCCCGATTTTCGTTACAACTACCGGCACGCACAAAGATTCGCGCTGCAATAATGTCCGCAGCCGGATTTTCTGCCACCAGCACGACAATCCCATTGTTCAATACAGTGCGATGGATGGGCGATTTTTGCAGCAAGGTTGTCATTTGTCCTTTGTCATTTGTCATTTGTCATTTGTCCTTTGTCATTTGTCCTTTGTCAAAAACTAATGCCCCATGCCCCATGCCCCATGCCCAATGCCCCATGCCCAATGCCCAATGCCCAATGCCCAATGCCCAATGCCCCATGCCCCATGCCCAATGCCCAATGCCCAATGCCCAATGCCCAATGCCCAATAACTAACACGGTTTAAGTATAGTAACCGCGTAATTTTGCGGCGAGAGATACTGTTTAGCTAATTTTTGCAATTCTTGGGCATCAAAAGACTGAATCTGTTGGGGATATGTCACAGCTAATTCAGCTTGGGCGATGGTATTGTAATATCCATAAAGCCCTGTCAGTTGATTTGGCGTTTCGGTAGAAAAGGCATACTCGTTACATAGAAGTCTGCGTATACGGGTAACTTCTTGTTCGCTAATTCCTTTAGTCTGCAAATCATCCAAATGAGCGCAAATTAAAGACTCAACTTCCTCCAGATTTTCTGGTTCTAACCAAGCAGTAATTGTAAATAAACTTGATTCTCGTTGTAGAGAAAAACTACTGCAAATTCCCTGTACCAATTGCAAATCTTCTCGCAAATCATGCACTAAACGCGAAGTCCGCCCTTCTGCCAATAACACTGACAAGAAATCTAAACCATAGCCAGTACGGATATCTTCCACTCCAGGTACCAGCCACGCCATCAACAATCGCGCTTGTTCTATGCGTGGTAAACACAATTCTTGACGATGAATTCCGGCGATCGCTGGCTTTGTCACTTTCTCCAACTGCGGACAATTTGAGGGTTCGGCAAAATCAGCAAAGGAATGATTTACCATTTCCCAAGCTGGTTGCTGGGCTATACCCCCGGCAATTACCACCGTCATGTTTTCCGGCTGATAGTGAGTGCGGTGAAAACAGCGCATTGCTTCTGGCGATTGCTGCATCAGTTCTTGTTCTGTACCCAACACCGAACGTCCGTAAGGGTGATGCGGATAGATGCTTTGAATCAGCGCTTGAAATCCTATCCAGTCGGAATCGTCTTGACAAGAGCGAATTTCTTCTAGTACCACGTCTCGTTCGCGGCTAAATTCATCTTCTGGAATTGCCGCATTGAGTAGTAGTTCTCCCAAGTAGGGCAGAGTATCTTTTAAATAAGGAGCAGCTGTGGTGAGTGAATAATGAGCATAATCATAGCTTGTCGCTGCATTACTGACGCCACCCCGATTTTCCACTTTGGAATCGAACATTCCAGGGGGTAGCGTCGCCGTACCTTTAAAAATCATGTGTTCTAAAAAGTGCGCCATGCCAAACCACGGTTTTGGCTCTAAGCTGGCTCCAGCACGCACCCAAACATCCGCCACAACTACAGGAGTAGTGGGAATTTCTTGATGAATAAAAGTTAAACCACTCTCTAGTCGGAAGATTGAGGCTGGAAATACGGTATTAGTTAGTTGTTTTAACAATTTTTTGTAGTTTTAACCACAATTTAACGCAATTGTGTAATTTTAACTCTGAACGCTACCTCATTTAGAATCAAGGTATACAGATTTAGTAGAATTATGCTATTCCTGTTCTCCACATTACCGAAAAATTAGAAGCGTTATGCATTGCGAAGAAAATCGCAAATTCTTTAAAATACTGGAATCTCAATGACAAATTCTGTTCCTTCGCCAAGCACAGAATTGCAACTCAACCGCCCATCATGGGTTTCTTCGACAATTTGACGAGCGATCGCGAGTCCCAATCCTGTTCCTTTCCCAACCTCTTTGGTTGTAAATAGGTGGTCAAATATCCGCGATCTAATCTCCTCTGGCATCCCCTGACCGTTATCTTTGATGCGAATTACCACCATATTTTCTTCACTGGATACTTCGGTGTGAATCAGTATTTGGTGATGATTTGCTTGGGCTTGAGCAAAAGAAAGCCCCTCGCAGTAAGTATCTAAGGCATCAATGGCGTTAGCAAGGATGTTCATAAATACTTGATTTAATTGTCCTAAAAAGCACTTAACTGGTGGTAATTTTCCGTATTCAGTAATGACTTCAATTGCTGGACGTTTTTCGTTAGCTTTGAGGCGATACTTCAAAATCAACAGGGTACTCTCAATCCCTTCATGGAGGTTACAAGCAACTTTTTCAGTTGTATCGGCTCTGGAAAAGGTGCGGAGACTGATGCTAATATCTTTGATCCTTTCTGAAGCCACCTTCATCGAGTCTACTAACTTTGGTAAGTCCTCAGTCAGGAATTCTAGGTCAATTTCTTCGCCATGCTCAATGACTGCGATCGCCGGATTGGGATGATGTTGTTGGTAGCATTGGATATGAGCGAGTAAGTCTTGAATATACTCTTCGGCATTGTTAACACTGCCTTTAAGAAATCCAATCGGATTATTAATTTCATGTGCCACCCCAGCAACCAAATTACCCAAGGTTGCCATTTTTTCATTTTGCACCATTTGTAGTTGGGTATGCTCAAGTTCTTGTAGCGATCGCTCTAACTCTTGGGCATAATTTTGAGATTCTTGATAAAGACGGGCATTTTCTAGAGAGATGGCAGCTTGAGCGCATAACAGTTGGATAACTTCGGTGCGATCGCTTGTAAATGCCCCAATTGTCAGCGGATTTTCTAAATATAGCAGCCCGATGAGTTTACCTTGATTTAACATCGGCGTACACAACACACTCTTAGGTTGTTGCTGCATGAAATATGAGTCGGCGATAAAATCAGTTTGTGCTGTCGCATCATCCAGCACAACAGTTTTTAAGCTGCGTTTGACATAGTTCACTAGTTTAATGGGAATGCCTTTGCTGGTTGACAATGGTGCAGATACCAGACTGACTCCTTCATTGATAGTAGCTACAGCTTCAACCACTAAGTCGCCCTGTTCAAGTACAAGTAATGCAGCTTTTTGTGCCCCAGCATTTTCCATTACTACTTGCAAAAGAGTAGTGAGTAATTGCTCTAATTGAATTTCACTGGAAAGAACTTGTGCAGCTTTAAAGATGGTGGCAAAATCGAGTGCTTCCGAAATACTGCTGCTAGAAAGGTTTGTGTGGATGGTTTGATGAGGAAATGATGATGCATCGACGGTTGAACTGTGTTGAAAGCGATGATACTGCCCTTGTAAGATGGGAGCCAGAAGTTGAGGATAGCGTTTTTCTAAATCCTCAGTTTTGGCTTTAGCGCCCCAACGAGCATAGCAGTAATAAGCTTCTTGCATATAAGCTTGGGCAATTTTTTCTTTGCCCCAGTCGAGGTAGAACTTGGCAGCTAACTCATTGCTCAAGGCTTCTTCTTGGATATATTGGTTTTCTTTCGCTAGAGTTATGGCGCGATCGTACAATTCTATTGCTGCTATTTTTTCGCCTAAAACCCGATGGCGTTCTGCTTCCACCAAATCAAATTTGTGCTGAAAATTCATCGGTGCGAAGTTGGCTCGAAACAGCAATTTTTCCTGATTTTCACCAACCTTTAAGAGTAATTGTTCTTGTTGAGATGGTTCAGCCGTTGGATAGACAGCCAGACGAGACAGAGAATCGTAATAGTAGAAAACAGGCACAGATAGCATTCCTGCGCCACCGTTGAGGTATTGCTCTCCCTGATTTCCATTTTCAACTGCCGCCGGAAAATTCTCAAACAAATAACTTAGTGTTAACTTACTTAAGAAAAATACATGGAGTGTTAATTCGTCATTTTCTTTAATGAGCGCAGATAATAGTTGTTCATCTCGATCATCTTCACCAATGAAGCGCTCTGTGCGATCGCTAGATTCGGTTAAATTATTAATGCTTTGACAAATTATATTCGACCAATTTAATAAGCGCTGATTTTGGGCAAAATTAGACTCGTAGGCTTTGATATCGGCTAAGAGAATTTCTAAAACTTCTGTGCCACTTAAATAGACATAGAATAACTTGAAAATCATCGATGCCAGTACATGAAACAAATCGCCTGTTTCTAATCCAAGACTATGGGATTCCTGTAATAAACTAATTGAGGTGCGAACGTGTTGTTTATTAAATTGACTCAATGCACCCACCTTAAATAGAGTCATACTTTGAACAGATTTTGCTTGAAATCTATCCACAAGTATTAAAGCTAGCTGACCAAATTCGTAGCCTGACTCGAGTTGGTTACAAATATTAAGTACAATTCCAAAATCTGCATATCCTGGTGCAGAAAGTGGTGCATTGCCGTATTTAAGAGATAAATTCACCTCTTCGCAAGCAATAATTGGTAACAGATAGGAAGAAGTCTGGTGGATGGCGGGAGCAATACTAGCCATAATCCGCAAAGCAACCAAAGCTTTGGGATCGTCCATCAATGGCAAATCAACTAAGCCCTGAATACTTCTGGTTGCCAAGGTGGAGAGCGTGTTTACTACATATTGCTGAATGTCTAGAGGTGTTACTGATTCAGGTAATGTTACCCCAAGTTGAGCGAGAAGTTCGCATCCAGTTGCGATCGCTTGCAATGGTTGACCCTGAACCTGATAAGCTTGGAGTTGCACTTCATAAACTTTCACTCTATCTAGTAAGGTGGTTGTTTGTTCGATGACAACCTGGATCAGAGATTCCATCTGCTCAAATTCATTGTTGAGAAAGGCAGCTTCGGCAGCTTCTTCGTATAAACTTCGAGTCAATTCGTAGGCGATTTCCCAACTATTAATCGGTAGCAGCTGCATTCCCGAATACAAGTAATGAATTGCTGCACCATAAGCGGTAGCTTCTTTTGCTTTTCGACCAGCATTCAGATTTAATTGAGCTAATTGTTGACGTTCAGTCGGTTGGGTAATTAACAATATTCCTCGATTCAACTGACTGACAATCTCAAAAATGCGCTCCTCTTGCTGTGATTCAGAGGTATTTTGCAAGAGTAATTGACCAATTTTAAGATGGGTAAATTGTTTCTCTTCATCTGGAATTAGAGAGTAAGCCGCTTGCTGCACGCGATCGTGTAAAAATTTATAGATGGGGATTTGTAAATTAGAGTTTAAGGGGTTTGAGTCAGAATTATGCTCATTATCTTGAAAAAATTTATAAACTTCACTAGTAGGTAAAACTAACCCTTCTTGCAAAGCTTTCCATAAAGATGCTGCCGTTTCGGTTTCTGATTGTTCAGAAACAATTGCTAAGGTTAGCAAATCAAAAGAGTTGCCAATACACGCGGCTAATTTCAACACATTTTGCGTTGCATCTGGCAACTTTTGTAACTGTAGCGCTACGAATTCTACAACATCATCGGTAAGAGCAAGTGCTTTCACAGCAGCAATATCACATTGCCAGTAACCTTGAGCAAAATTAAAAGTAATCAACCCATCTTCATATAATACTTTGAGAAAGTGCGTTGCAAAAAATGGATTTCCTTGAGTTTTTTGATAGACGAGTTGCGTTAGTGGTTGGGCAGTTTTACTCGAACAACTCAAGGTATCAACTACCAATTGATTTAAACTCGTTTTACTTAACGGGGCTAAAGTAATGCTGTGAATTGTCGCATTGACTTTGCGAATCTCCGCTAAAGTCAACATCAACTGATGTGCGGTAGATACTTCATTGTCTCGATAAGCGCCAATTAAAAGTAAAGCTCCACTTCCTAACTCGCTTATCAACAACTGCATCAATTTTAGCGATGCAGAATCAGCCCACTGCAAATCATCAAGAAAAATTACTAATGGATGTTCTTTTGTGGTGAATACCTGAATGAACTTTTGAAAGAGTAAATTGAAGCGATTCTGGGCTGCACTCTGTGAAAGTTCCGTTGCAGGTGGTTGTTGACCAATAATTTGTTCTAGTTCAGGAACTACCTCAAGAATGACTTGCCCCTCATCCCTCAGCACTTGTAAAATTTTATTTTTCCAAGTTGACAATTGGACATCACTTTCACTCAGTAATTGCCCCATTAAGTCTCGAAATGCCTGCACAAAAGCGGAAAAGGGAATATTCCGATTAAATTGGTCAAATTTGCCTTTGATGAAGTAGCCCCGTTGCCGGACAATAGGTTTGTGAACCTCGTTAACTAAAGCAGTTTTACCAATACCAGAAAAACCAGCCACCAGCATTAGTTCTGTTTGGTTGTTGCTAACGCGTTCAAAGGCTTTGAGCAGAGTTTCAACTTCATGCTCGCGCCCATAGAGTTTTTCTGGGATAATAAAGCGATCGCACACATCCCGTTGAGCAACTGGGAAACTTACAATATTACCCGTTTCCTTGAGTTGAGCTAAACAATTTTCTAAATCATATTTCAGCCCAAATGCGCTCTGATAACGGTCTTCGGCATTTTTCGCCATCAGTTTGCTAACAATCGATGAGAGTACAGGCGCAATTTGCGGATTAATTTCATGTACTAAAGGCGGAAGTTTGGCAATATGACAATGTACCAATTCCATTGGTTCGTGCGATTGAAATGGTAATTGCCCTGTTAGTAATTCGTAAAAAGTTACACCCAGAGAATAAAAATCAGTACGGTAATCAATCCCCCGATTCATCCTTCCAGTTTGCTCTGGAGACAAATAGCCAAGTGTCCCTTCTAATACATTAGGACTCATGAGGCTTTGAGTTTCTCGTGGTAATAAAGATGCAATACTAAAGTCAATTAACTTAACTTCTTTAGTTTCTGGATTAATTAAAATATTGGCGGGTTTAATATCTTTGTGAATGACCCGATGACGAATTAGAATATCTAATGTATTGCACAGTGCGATCGCTACTTGTAAAAACTCAATCAGAGCTTGTGGTGTTTCCCCTATTCTCCTATTCTCTCCTCTACCTTGCCACTGCTTTAGAGAAATTCCCCTAAAGTCTTCCATCACTAACACATAGCCATTCTGATAGGGTTCCAGACTATAGGTTTGGATGATTCCAGGTAGATTCAAATTTTTGGCAATGGTGAACTGGTTGCGAAACTGTACCAATTCACTGAAGCTGGGATAAGCAGTTTTCATCAGCTTAATCACCACAGATTTTTGGTCAGTTTCTCGATTAGCGCGATAAACCAAGGTTCGAGAACCGTTGTAGAGTTCTTTGCTAACTTGATATCCGGGAATGCTGACCATAGGGCTTAATTCTTGAAACCTCAGTATCTAGGTTTCCCAAAAATATGGCAATCTTTACTGTCAGTTCGCTTATTTTAAATTGATTGAAATAATTAAAGCTCCCAAATTCTAACTGACTTTGGGAGCTAATAATTTTAAGTTCACCGCGACGCCGTTTTACCTAAGTTTATGACCTGGGTTTATCCAGGTGGGAACCTAAATTCCTCGTTTAAAGTTTCCAGGTACATGCCCGGTATACTGCCACGAGAACAGTTGACTCCCTTGTCATTAAAGGCATAGATCAAAAAACTTGATGGCAGTCACCAACGTCGTAGTGCAACTCACTCATTATAGCTTTTCAAAAGATGTTGTGTGTTCAATATCGAAACTTTCCGATCTATTTACCTGGGATACCAGATAGATTCTATGCTGTGGGCGATATTATTGGCGTATGCACTTACCGACTCTCGATTTTGATTATCCAGCAAAACAGTGACATGTCCCAACTTCCGCCCAGGACGTGATTCTGTCTTGCCATACCAGTGAACGTGCGCCTGGGGAATTTCTGCTATTTGTTGACGCTGGCTTTGGTAGTCGCTGTGAGAATTTTCATACCCCAGTAGGTTAACCATTACAGCACCCGCGCACTGTAAAGCCGGATTTCCCAAAGGTAAACCACAAACTGCTCTCAGGTGTTGCTCAAACTGAGAAGTTTCACAAGCATCAAGGGAAAAATGCCCAGAATTGTGGGTACGGGGTGCAATTTCATTTACCAGTACTTTGCCATCAGCCCTGAGAAATAGCTCAATTCCAAAAATTCCCACTACTTCTAAGCTATTTAATAGAGTATGTGCGATCGCTTGGATTTCTGCTACTTGATTGGACGTAATCTCTGCTGGCGCAATCACCCGCCGACACACTTGTTGTTCTTGTTGGGTTTCCACTACTGGGTAAGTGACAATTTCTCCCTCCACAGAACGAGCTGCAATTATTGCTAGTTCTCTTTCAAAAGGAACAAATTCTTCTAACAAGAATAGCGATTGATTTAAAGTCTTTGTTGTGGTTTCATGACTTAGCTTTTGTTCTAAAGCAGCAAAATCCTGAATTATGAAAGTACCTTGACCGTCATAACCATGACGGCGGGATTTCAAAACTACTGGAAAACCTAGATATTCTATTTTTGATTTGAGATTTTCTACATCGTCAAGGGCGAAAAATTGAGGAACTGGTAAGCCCAAGTCGCGTAAATAGCAACGCTGATGATATTTATCTAAAAGAGGAGCTAAAGCTTCTAATCTGGGACGAAAACAAACGCCTTGCTGTGCTAAACCGGATAAAGCTTGCAGGTTAACAAATTCGTTTTCAAAAGTGATAACATCGCATTTTTGAGCTAATATTTCCGTAGCATTTGCATCATCAACTGGCGCAAAAACAGTTTCCTGAGCGATTGACACGGCCGGGTCGTGAACGCTTGGAGTTTGTACTATTAATTCTACTCCTAGCTTCTGTGCTGCATCCGCCATCATCCAGGCTAGTTGTCCGCCACCAATTACACCAACACGCTTCATTGACATCCTAGAGAATCACGAGTTTGCACGCCTGTTTTGGAATTCACACCACTGGCTTTTTCGCACAGTTCTTTAATTTGCGCTCTATCCAAAATTGCATCTGTAAAATCTGCACCGTCTATATTTACATCATTAAATATGGCGCGGAGCAAAAGAGCTTCTTTGAAAACTGCATCGCTCAAATCTGCCTTAGTCAAGTTTACCTGATCGACCATTGCATTCGTTAAATCTGCTCCGTGGAGATTTGCTTTTGTCATCACCGAAGCGCTCATGACTGCTCCCCGTAAGTCAGCGTTTGTAAAGTTAGCCAATTCCATATTGGCGTTAGAAAACTCCGCAGCTTGCAAACTCTGTCCAGAAAAATCACGTCTTGATAGCTCTGCATTGCTAAATGACAGTGGATGAGTCCAGTCTACTGCCACTGCTGGATCGGCCATACACCAGATAATAATTCCGAGAAGGAATGCTAGTGTTTGCCGCCAAAAGATATTGAGAGCCAATTTAGTGTATAATTCCCGCATTTAATTACCGCATTTGAATATTAGCAAGACTGGATTGTACTAATTGAGACTTGCAGCCTTGCTACTGGACTTGGAAAACGTGTATTTCCGTTGCTTAATATTTTGTAACGCAAAAAGAGCATAAACTTCTTACTTTAGCAAAATTCTCCCTGCTACTTGAGGTAGAGAGAGGCAATCTGCGATCGCACTAAAATTAGATATCAAAACAATAATTACTAAATAGCGATCGCAATGACTGAGTATAAATTGTTTCTTACATCAAGCAAGCTTTAGCAAAATAGAGACGGGCAGGATAATCTGTCGCTCTTGATGAAAATAAAACTTGAAATTCCTAACTCTCAAGGAATAATTTAGCTGAATAAAGCAATGTCTACTATGACCTATGCTTGTTGACTTAATTTACAATTCTTCATCTGTGGATTTAAATTTTCAACAGATAAAAACTTTTTTAAGCAGTAATACTCACGGAGTTATTTACAATTCTTGACTTTCTATTTTGCAAGTAAAGTTTGTTGTCTTTTAAATTCAATAGCCCCGATCAACTGTTAGTCTTTTAATTAATGAAAGCAAGGTTTGAGCGTAATTAGATGCGTCTCAATTGCTTAACAAAGCTTAAAGCTCGATAATTAGCGTTAATTTTATAGCGATTAGTTAGTTCTTCAGGAATCTCCCAGAGTTTACATTCACCAAGTACACAACTTCCACAAACCGAACTGCGAAACCCGATGATGAATCATTACTCTGTTCAATGGATTGAGGCATGGTGCCAAGAAAATGGCTGGACAGATTTATTTGTTGAGCGACGTAACAACTTCTGGGCTTTTCCTCCGGGTGGGGTAATGCCAGAGCCAATTCCAGTTCATGTTCTCAGATTGATTAAAGCCGAAAAAGGACTGACTTTGGAAGAACGATTGTGGTCGCTGTCGGCAGTAATTGGCACAATCCTAGCTGTTCTTTTTACCTTTTGGTTTCAGTCGCCGATGCCATTAGTTTTAGCTTTCGCTTTTAATGCTGTTACGGTGGCTCAATTTGAACTTGAAGATGCCTAAATTCTTATTTTGGGCTTTGCTATTCAAAACTGCTCTTGTCTACTTTCAGCAAGAGCAGTTTTGAATTTTTAAGAAGAAATAATTCTGAAGTCAGGAGCCAGAATGGGCTAAACTTTAGCTATCGGCTAACAGAATTGAATTCTGTGGAACTAGAGCATCTTAATTCTGAATTCTTCTTCAATGATTTGTATAGCAGCCTTCTAGTCTATTAGGACATAACAATAGAAATAACTAACATCCATTTAAGAGCAGCTAGCAGGTAAAGCTACCTTCGCGTGTTTGCTAACGTAGTCCACAAATAATTGCTTCAATCGGGGACTAACGCCAGCGTGTTCAAAGAATCCAAAGCCGAGATTTCTTGCTTTTGCTAAGGTTTCCTCTGGCGTTAATCCTTCTTGGATAGCGATACTCAACAGCGCAATTCCAGTCGATCGCATCCCGGCGGCACAATGCACAACTGCTGGTTTCGGGATTTGTTCGAGTGTCGTGAGGATTTTGGTAATCACCTCTTCATTCAAATTTTTCAGATCCACCTTGAGTGGAACATTTTGATAATACAGCCCCAATGCTTCCGCTACTTTTTGCTCATCTTTGGAAAATCCTAGTTCATCAGGCGATCGCAAATTGAGAACGGACTTAAAACCTTCTTGAATAGCTTGCTCAAGCTGTTTTGGTATAACTTGTCCTGTCGTTGTCAAGTTTTCGTTAATTTGTATGGCGTTGATCACATTCACTCCTTTTGATTTTCTAATGTCTGCTAGCTTGGTAAATACTCTAAGAGAGCAAGCTTTGAGAAGACATTCAAAATAAACACAATAAAATTAGCCAAATATCACAAGATATTGCTTGATTAATTCAAAATTTGTCTTTTGAAGTTGGTTATTTTTTTGCTTTATCCATAATATACGGTTTGTCGATAGAATTAGTGATAATTAGAGTTTTTTATACTTTTTGTTGATGCAATTACCGTAGTTTATAGTTCTAGAGTTATACTATTGGGCAAGTTGCAGGAGCAATCGATCGGAATTTTTGCGAACAAGGGTATCAATAATGACTGTTACAGAACAAATTTCTTCTCTATCCATTGGAATAGTATTGTTCCCAGATGTGACGCAGTTAGATTTTACGGGCCCCTACGAAGTCTTTGCCAAATTGCCAAAGGCGCAATTATATCTGCTGGCGGAAACACTCGAACCAATTCAAAGCGATTGCGGCCTCACTTTTCTACCTGACACAACCTTTGCTCAAGCCCCAGCCTTAGATGTGTTATTTGTGCCAGGAGGCCCAGGTATCAATGCCAAAATGGAAGATGAAAAGTTCCTCGGCTTTCTCAAAACCCAAGGGAAACAAGCCCGCTATGTTACGGCTGTCTGCACTGGTTCGCTGCTGCTGGCGGCGGCGGGTTTACTTCAGGGCTATTGCGCCACTACTCACTGGCTATCGTTGGATTTACTTGAGATGTTAGGAGTGAAGACAGTTGCCCAAAGAATTGTCATCGATCGCAATCGAATTACAAGCGGTGGTGTGACAGCTGGCATTGATTTTGGGCTGGCTCTAGCTGCTGAGTTATTTGGGGAAGCGCTCGCCCAAGCAATTCAACTAGGGATTGAATACAATCCCCAACCACCCTTTAACAGTGGTTCTCCCCAAACTGCCCCTGCGGCTGTACTTGCTCGCGTTATAGATGCAAGTCACAATGTTCAGGAAATCAGACGGCAAATTGTCCAGCGAGTTGTGACTCAATTGCAAACTGCTAATAAATAGCTAGGTGCAAATAATTAGAAGATAGGGTAGATTGTATTAGCGTGAAACACATAACGCACCATTTCCGATTTTCGGTGTGTTACGGAAGCTGTAACATAGCTTACAGAACAATTCTTCTTTTTAAACTGGGCAATGTACCCAGAACTAAAGTTTTTATTCATACTTTTTTCCTCCTGCCTTCTCCCAAGGGGAGACGCTAAAAGCGATCTGCCCCTGCCTTCTCTTGTAATCTGAATGCCAGCACTGAACTATGAGCGCTAAGGAAATATCTCTTCGACCTGCCCAAGAAACAGATGCGTGGGTGTTGAGTGCAATTCATATTGCTGCTATCAAAGCTCTACCTCCAACTTTCTACACCCAAAAAGAACTTTTAGCTTGGCGCAATTACCGCGATAAACCTGATGGTTCAAATATCTTGAAGAGTATGAAAGCAGAATCTTTCTGGGTTGCGATCGAGGGAGATGGTGTTATCGGTTTTGCTAGTTTCATTGTTGATGAACTCATCGGGCTGTATGTCCATCCTAAATATCAAGGTAAAGGGGTTGGCCGTGCTTTAGTTCAACATTTTTGCGACGAAGCAACTGAGCAAGGTATAGATAAGGTAATTACAACCGCTAGCCTTTATGCTGAAGGGTTTTATTTACGACTGGGATTTACAGTCATCCAAAAAGCACCTCATTATTTAAGAAGTGGGATATTTGTTCCAGTTACTAAAATGAGTAAAACATTAGCTACTGCACCGAAATCAATTTGAGAAAGTAAATATTTTTAATAACTTTAAAAATGTTGGCATCAATACTATTTTCCCTAAATTACGACCACTTTTTCTACATAATCTATGATGAAAGTAAGTACTTGCCAGCATAAATGCACAAAACCATCCGTTCATCAACTCTCACCCGTACACGTTTGATAGAAGCCGCCTTGCAGGTATTTGCCAGTTTAGGTGTTCAAGGAGCAACTACCCGTGAAATAGCTCGTGTTGCTGGTGTAAATGAGGTGACTTTATTTCGCCACTTTGCTAGCAAAGAACAACTTCTGGGAGCAGTAATGAAGAATGCCTTGGCACTCCAGACAGAAGCCCTTGCATACCCCGAAGCGTGGACACAGGATCTAAAAATTGATTTAAAACAGTATGCCCATCTCTACAATACTATGCTAGAGACACAGGAGGACTTAATTCGTACCTTCATTGGAGAAGCCAAACGTCATCCAGAAGCAGCTAAACAAGTTATTCAAGAAGCTGCCAAGCCCTTAGGGGAAAAACTGGTAGCTTACCTGCAATCGAGTCAGAAACGAGGCACTGTCAGAGCAGACCTCGATCCATTTCCGGCTGTCGATATGTTTACAGGAATGCTATTGGCTGGAATGCTATGCCGCAGTGCAAAATTCAATCAAGGCAACTATAGCTGTGAGGACTATATCGAAACCTGTGTAGATATTTTTGTGCGTGGTATCAGTACTACTCCCCTCTAATACCATTTTATTTTAAGGTTGATACAAATAGGCAGCAGGGGAGCATGGAAAAGAGTTAGAGACAAATTATTGTTTCTGAATTTTGAATTTTTCTTTAAGTTCAACCGATATAAATACCAGCTTATTTATATAGAACCCATTTGACATCTAAGAAGGTGCAGCAAGCCTCTTAACCATTAACCG
>NZ_JAVRCA010000081.1:0-37944 GCF_034530995.1 Nostoc sp. DedQUE04
AAAACTATTTTTCTCACTGCTGCTACTGTACCAGTTAGTCGCGCAAAGTGCTGTATATGGGAATAGACATCAATTATTAGTTCGGTCAATTACTACGTAAATGACTTGAGTTAAGGAAAAATATATTTCTAGCCAGCCAATTTTTTACTATAGGAAACCATATCTCTTCAACATTTATATAATTTAAAGATCAAAACCGTTGAATTTTCTTTCATCTACTTTCATAAAGTATTGCTATGGTAAAGCCGTAGCAAATGCTTCTATGTTGATAGTTTTTATCGATTGTAATAAATTAGGATTTTTAGTATTAAACAAGTCCAAGTCCTGTTTCAGGTGTCTTTCGTAGAATTCAGACAAATTTATCATTAAAGAAGGCTTATTGATAATTAAGTCTTTTTGTTGTTTTATCATAAATTGCCACATTATTTAATATGTAGGCATTTCAGGCTATTTTATCTTCCCCCTAGCTGTGCAAGTGATATTTTCTTAGTGTAAACTATCAGACATATTTTACACTGGAGATTTGCATAAATATTGAACCGACATGTATCTCTGTAAGAAGTCTCTTTGAGTACAGACCAATTTTTTATCCCTAAATATCAAAGAGCTTATACATGAAATTCTGAATCAGTAGAAGATTGGATCGTAAAAAACAAATTTTGCAAAGAAATTAATAATTATTTTAGATTTAAAATAATTAAATTTTAGTACATAATAAAAACTTTTATCACAAAACCACTAATGCTATTTTCTGAAAATGAAAGCCAAAGGAGTTTTAATTTCCTTTTCTCTAAAAATCCCAATCCTATGTGGGTATATAACCAGAATAATCTGCAATTCTTAGATGTAAATGAAGCTGCTGTTGTTCACTACGGCTACTCACGAGAAGAGTTCTTGCAAATGCGAATAAGTGACGTTCGCCCTTCAGAAGATGTGCCTCTCTTACTTGAATATTTACGACAAAAGCATTCTAGCTTGGACTTTACTGGACGATGGCGACATCAGCGAAAAGACGGACAGATTATTGATGTTGAAATTTTCACACAGACAATAGACTATGGCAATTATAAGGCTCGTTTAGTTCATATACGAGATATCACAGAACACAAACAAATAGAAAGAACTCTTCAACAAAGTGAAGCTAGATTTCGAGTTATTTCTGAAGCTATTCCTGTTCCATTCATTATTTCGCGTGTGTCTGATGGGTTAGTTTTATACGCTAATACAGAGTTGCTTCAAACATTTCAGTTTTCTCCAGAGTATTTAGTTAATCGCAAAAAAATTGTAAGTTTATATCATAATTTGACAGATTTAGAAGCGCTGTTAACAGTTCTTAATCAACAAGGGTTTATTCATAATTATGAATTGCAATTAAAAAAAGCAGATGGAACTCGTTTTTGGGCGATCGCTTCTTTACAATATTTAGTTTTTAACAATGAATCAGCCATTTTAACAGTATTTAATGATATTAATGACCGCAAAAACGCCGAAACAAAACTTCAAGAACAAAATGAGTTTTTGCGGATAATTTTTGAGAACATACCATTGATGATTGCCCTGATCGATACCAATGGTGAACTCCAGTGGGTGAACCAAGAATGGGAAAATATTCTTGGTTGGAAATTTCAAGATTTCCAAACTTGCGATCTCTTGAAAGTGCTATATCCTAATTCTGAATATCGACAGGATGTAATTAATTTTATTCAGTCTGCACAACGCATTTGGGGTGACTTTAAAACTCAGGTGCGCGATGGTCGTTTACTGGATACCTCTTGGACTAATGTTTACCTTTCAAATGGTCAAATTATTGGTATTGGGCAAGATATCACAGAACGTAAGCAAACTGAACTAGCTCTAAAAGCCCAAGCCGAGCGGGAGCAATTGATGCGAACTGTTGCTCAACGGATTCGTCAATCTTTAAATCTTCAAGATATTTTGAATGCAACAGTTCAAGAAGTGCGAGATTTACTTGGGGTTGATCGAGTAGTAGTTTATCAATTTAACTCAGAGATGATCGGCACAATTATGGCAGAATCAGTGGAACCTGGATGGACGGTTTCTTTAGGTGTGGAGATTCCTGATACGTGTTTTCAAACAGGCTCAGGAGTGGAATATTATCAGGGACGCAAACGAGCGATCGCTAATATTTATGAAGCTGGACTAACTGATTGCCATATTCGCCTGTTAGAACAGTTTGAGGTGAAAGCAAATTTAGTTGTGCCGATTTTACTAGAAGTAAGCTCTCAAAACCCTGGCTCTCACATTTGGGGTTTACTGATTGCTCACCAATGCTCTGGTTTTCGGGAGTGGGAAGAAAATCAATTAGATTTGCTCGATCGAGTAACAGTGCAATTAGCGATCGCAATTCAACAATCCAGCATCTTAGCGCAAGCTCAAACGGAACTTGTTCAAAGACAAAAAGCTCAAATAAAGTTAAAAACAGCCTTAGCTGAAAAAGAAGTTCTTTTAAAAGAAGTTCATCATCGAGTTAAAAACAATTTGCAAATTGTCTCCAGTTTATTACAACTTCAGTCTCAAACACTCAAAGACCCGGAAATAATCAAAGTTCTTCGAGAGAGTCAAAATCGAATTGAGTCAATATCTCTAATTCACAAAAATTTATATACTTCCGCTAATATCGGACAAATTGATGTTGCTGACTATATCAATAATTTAGCAGCTAGCTTACTAATTTCCTATCAAATATGCCCTGGTAAAATTTCTCTAGAAACTGATATAGATTCAGTAAGCTTGAATGTCGATCAAGCGATCGCGTGTGGATTGGTGATTAACGAATTAATCTCCAATGCCCTCAAACACGCTTTTCCCAATCAACAAGTAGGCACAATCAGTATCGCTTTACACAATATTGACAACAGTATCGAGATGACTATCCGAGATAATGGGATTGGTTTACCAGATAATTTAGATTGGAGAAATACTGATTCTTTGGGTCTGTCGTTAGTACATGACTTGGTTACAGAACAACTAGAAGGCGATATTACTCTAGAACGCGATCGCGGAACAGTATTCAACATAAAATTTACGCAGTTAACTTTGCATTCATCAATATCAAATGGATCGAGCTAGGATTTTAGTCGTTGAAGATGAAGTGATTGTGGCTAGAACTATTGCTAGTCAACTTAATCAGCTAGGATACATTGTTACGGGTACAGCTTCATCTGGAAAAGTTGCCATTGCCAAGGCATCGGAAACTCAACCAGAACTAGTATTAATGGATATTATTCTTAAAGGTGATATGGACGGTATTGCTACTGCCACTCAGATTCGCGAGCAGTTAGATGTACCTGTAATTTATTTAACCGCTTATGGCGACGACCATACCTTAGAAAGAGCCAAAATTACGCAGCCTTTTGGATACATAGTTAAACCATTTACTACAAAAGATTTAAAAATTGCGATCGAGATTGGTTTGTTAAAACACCGATTAGAACGCGAACTGCGGGAAAATCGAGATCAGTTAGCAACTCTTTTAAACTCAATGAGTGATGCTGTAATCGCTACTAATGAGCAGGGAAAGATGACATTCATGAATCCCGCAGCTGAAGCACTGACTGGGTGGGAGCAAAAAGATGCTTTAGGAAATGAAGCAGCAAAAATTTTTCATATTGTCGATGAAGTGACAGAGACAACATTAGAAAACCCTGTGACAAAAGTGCTGCGCGAGCAACAGGCTGTTTATTTAGGGGAATTCACATCTCTGATTACAAAAAATGGCAAAAGAATTCCCATTGGCGATAGTGCTTCACCACTGAAGCGAGGAACTGACCAGATAAATGGTGTAGTAGTTGTTTTTTGGGATCTTAGCGAACGACACCAAACAAAATTGCTAGAGCAAGCATTAGAGAAGGAGCAAGAACTTAACCGTCTCAAATCCCTATTTATTTCTACTGTATCTCATGAGTTCCGTAATCCTCTAACTGTTGTTCAAACCGCAGTAGAACTCATGGAAATGCAAGGAGCAAATTTAACAGATACAAAAAGAGGCATCTATTTAAAGCGAATTCAAGGCGCTGTCCAATCTATGGAAAAACTCATGGAAGAAGTGCTGTTTATGGGTCGAGCAGAAGCAGAAAAACTCATATTCAACCCTGCTCCCCTTAACCTAGAGCAATTTTGTCAAGAGTTAATCGAAGATTTTTTGATGGTTAAAAGCAGCGCCTGTGAAATTGGTTTTACCTGTCATAGTGAGAATACGTCCGCTGTCATGGATGAAGGACTCTTACATTACCTATTTGCAAATCTTCTCTCAAATGCGGTTAAATATTCTCCCCAAGGTGGCAAGATTCAGTTTGATTTAATATGTGACGCAATTGAGAAAGTAGCAACTTTTTATATTCAAGATCGGGGTATGGGTATTCCAGAAGCAGACCAAGCTCGACTGTTTGAATCATTCTACCGAGCCTCAAATGTTAAATCAATTCAGGGTACTGGATTGGGGTTAGTAATTGTTAAAAGATGCGTTGATGCTCATCAGGGTCAAATCAGTGTCACAAGTGAAGTTGGAGTTGGTACTAAATTTACAGTAATTTTGCCCTTAAATTCTGAATCATGAGTTATAAATTATTCTTCAACTCACATCCTGATTTTTGTTGCCAACTTGGGTTCGGTAGTGGCGCCATTTTTCCTGCTGACGCGCTCTTTTCTCCTCGGTGAGGCTATCAAAACAATAGGGACAGGAGATACCTTGCTCATATTTGGGAGACACTTTATCTTCTTCTGAAATCGGACGCCCACAACAGAGGCACAACTCATAACTTCCTTTCTCCAATCCATGACTAACGGCTACCCGCTCATCAAAAACAAAACATTCTCCTTCCCATAAACTTTTTTGTGCTGGAACTTCTTGCAAATACTTCAGAATGCCGCCCTTGAGATGATAGACTTCTGCAAAGCCTTGTGCAAGCATGAAAGATGAAGCTTTTTCACAGCGAATGCCGCCTGTGCAAAAGAGAGCAACCTTTTTGTGTTTAGTTGGGTCGAGATGGTGGCGCACATAATCGGGAAATTCGCGGAATGATTCAGTTTGGGGATTTTCTGCCCCTTGGAAAGTACCGATATTCACCTCATAATCATTGCGGGTGTCAATTACCGTTACTTCTGGATTGGAAATTAAATCATTCCATTCTTGGGGATTGACATAGATGCCAACTTGCTCAGTTGGGTCAATTTCTGGCAACCCCAAAGTAACAATTTCTTGCTTCAAGCGCACCTTCATCCGCTCAAAAGGTGGGGTTTCGGTATAGGACTCTTTGGATTCTAAGTCTGCTAGACGGGGGTCAGAACGCAAAAACCAGAGAACTAAGTCAATCGCCTGACGCGAACCAGCAATTGTCCCGTTAATCCCTTCAAGTGCCAGCAAAATAGTGCCCTTGACACCTTGCGTTTGGCAGTAAGACAGCAGAGAATCTCGTTTCTCGGCAAAATCTGGCAGCTTAACAAATTTATACAGTGTGGCGACAACTTGGATATTTTCTGGCTTCATTCCTTTGGTAATAGAACGATATAAGTTACAATAACAACGGTAATCAAAGTTATCTACTATTTTAGTATGGGGGTTTAGCTCAGTTGGTAGAGCGCCTGCTTTGCAAGCAGGATGTCAGCGGTTCGAGTCCGCTAACCTCCATTGAAAATTTTTGATTGAAATGTGTGATGCCTGCTATTTTTGCTAGTCTACGCACATTAAAATCAATTAAAACCCGATTCATTTTCAAAAAATGGGATTATTTTTCCTTGTTAAGCAGGGGGTTCGGGGAGAGGAAATTATAGTATTGCATTCATTGCACCGATTCAAAGCCGTACTTAGTTAGAAGAATCTCTGGATAAGGAGGTGAACTCTGACTTGACAGCACTCAGGTAATTTTGACGTTCAAAATTTGACTTATCTATGCTTAGGGGGTTCTTTGAAAAAGCGTCCATTGGGGTTAGTGGCAATTGTTCTCTACAAAACATTTACCGCCTTGCTGCTTATGGTTACTTCGATCGCTTTATTATTGACATTAAAAAATTATCAAACTCTAGAGGCGTTTTCAGAAAATTATGTTTTAGAAGGTAAATCGATCGTTATTGATTGGCTTTTAAAGAAAGTTGTTAACTTAAATCCTAGAACTCTAGCATTTAGCAGCATCGGAACCGGAGTATATGCTATTGTTACCACTATTGAAGCCGTTGGTTTATGGTACGAAAAGCGTTGGGCACATGTCTTAGTATTGGGACTTGTCGGTATCAGTATTCCACCAGAGATTTATGAATTGATTCGAGGAATATCTCCGATTAAAACATTAGTTTTTGTGTTAAATTTAGCTGTGTTTGGCTATTTATTGCGAAATTTTCCGAAACATCCAAACTAATTTTTGATTCGATACTTAGGGTCTATCGTTGAAAAGTTTAGGAGTGCTGAGTAAGCAAAACAGCGAAAGGTAGCGATCAAAAAGCTTAACCGTCAAAGCTCAGGGTTTACGCAAAACCAAGACCCCCACGTTGTACAATCGCTAGAAATATAATCTGGAGAGCGACTTGCCTAGATCGATTCAGTCTACTCAACCACCATTGAAATTTATTCCCCAACGGTTGAATCCGCTGGTACTCCAGATTGTTCGGTGGTTACTGCCGATCGCACTACGGTTTCGCACTCGTCCTTGGCTACCAGCTGGGATTGTCAAAATTGAAGCCACGAATGTTGAAGTATTAGCTGAACTCTATCAACAATTTCAGGCTGGAAAAATTCGCTTTTTGTTGGCATTTCGCCACCCAGAGGTGGAAGATCCGCTTTGTATGCTGTATTTGCTTTCTCGGATTGTGCCACAAGTTGCTCGTCAAAAAGGTATTACATTAAAATCGCTGGTTCACAGCTATTTTCTTTATGACCGAGGTATGACAGTTTGGGCTGGAAAGTGGCTAGGTTGGCTGTTCTCTCTGCTGGGGGGTGTGCCGGTTCGTCGTGGTAGGCGACTAGATCGGCAAGCTATCCAAAATGCACGAGAATTGTTTGCTAATGGCGCACTACCAATCGCAGTGGCACCGGAAGGCGGTACTAATGGTCATAGTGGCATTGTTAGCCCCTTAGAACCTGGTGTTGCTCAAATGGCGTTCTGGTGTGTAGAAGACTTAGAAAAAGCTAACCGTTCTGAGACTGTAATTGTTGTGCCGATCGCTATCCAATATAGTTACGTTGAGCCACCTTGGTCTAAACTCGATTGGTTGTTGAGTAAGTTAGAAGCTGATAGTGGCTTGAAAGTTTTGGAAATTGATTCGGGTAATCGCGAAGAGATTTACCATCAACGCCTCTGTAGGTTGGCTGAATATCTAATTACCGAGATGGAAGAGTTTTATCGTCGCTTCTATCATCAAGATATCCCCAAAACCATCTCAACTGATGAATCGAAGAGTGTTAATCAGGTATTAATTGCCCGACTCCATCGCCTACTAGATAAGGCATTACAAGTTGCCGAGCAATATTTTGGAGTTCAAGCGCAGGGTAATTTTATTGACCGTTGTCGCCGCTTAGAAGAGGCTGGCTGGAGTTACATTTACCGAGACGATTTGCCAGATATCAATGCTTTAGCACCCTTCAAACGCGGTTTGGCAGACTGGATTGCAGAAGAAGCTGACTTGCGAATGCGGCATATGCGGATAGTGGAAAGTTTTGTTGCAGTCACAGCTACTTATATTCAGGAACAACCGACGGCGGAACGGTTTGCAGAAACAGCTTTGCTTGTATTCGATATGCTTTCTCGAATTCAGGATACGACACTTCCGGGGCGACCTCGGTTAGGTTTGCGACAGGCACAAATCACTGTGGGAGAGCCAATTTCAGTTACAGAACGCTTCAAAAATTGTCAGGGCGATCGCCAAGCGTCTAGACAAGCTGTGAGCGATTTGACAAAAGATTTGCAAATCGCTTTAGAGAAGATGATTAGATAATAGAAATTTTCAGATTTTTGCGTTTGTCGCTCTATATAAGTGGGCGATACTGGATTTGAACCAGTGACCCCATCCGTGTGAAGGATGTGCGCTACCCCTGTGCTAATCGCCCAAGACCTTTTATATTACTATAACTTATTAAATAACGACGTAAGTTGAAATGCTCAGGGCTGACCAAATAATTCGTAATTCGTAATTCGTAATTCGTAATTAATAAATTGAGGATACAAGCCGCTTAATTTATTAATGGAAAATAAAAAAAGTTATTCATTATTCAAGCCCTAACATGCGGTATGGGGTGTAATTACGAATTACGTTAGCGCAGCGTTAGCGACGCAGGAGCGTCATTATTAATTACGAATTACTTTGACTTGCTATGCCTACGCAATTGACGTTATTCTTCATCGTTCCCGTATGTCACGCAAGGACTGTCAATGATGAGTGCTGGCTCAAATGAATTGCAGAAAATAACGGTAGAACAATTAACCCTAAATTCGTCAGGATGAATGCACGTTATCGCTTCTTCTACTAAGGTGTGGAAAGCACAATCATTGCAGATAGTCTGACATTTCTCCATTAAGTATAAATTTTTTTATGGTATTGCGATCGCACTTTTCTCAGTTAAATGAGAATAAGTAGCGACAAAATCAAATGTTTAAATCGCGTAGAGCCAGACGAATTTGTTCGGCTCGTCTGCGGTTGACACCAAGATCGGACTCTCCCACACGAGATGCCGATCGCAGATGAATTACTGACTCATTAGGAGGTAAATAAAATTCTACATCATCAACAAATTTGAAGATACGGCTTTTAGAAAGAGCGTGGATGTAATTATCTGTTTGTTCTACAATTTCTGTACGCGGAACAACACCGATAACTTTTAGTAAGATTTCTCTAGCTGCATTGCGGTCTACATGATAAGGAATCGGGTCGATGGCGTGTGTTTCATCTGCGTTTTGACTAACAACACAGTTGTTTGAAGCCGGACAAGAACTAAGATGACCATTATCAACTCCCAAGTTAGAAACAGCCCAAGTAGCCCCAGGAAGTATTAAACTACTAATCAAAGTTAAAAGTATTGCTTTTGCAATACTCCGTAAGAATCGCTGCCGGAATGCTGTTAGTAGACGGGACATGATAAATTTAGTCCTTTTGTGCGGTTATTTTGAGTGACTACTGCGAATTGCTGGTTCGCTCTACAGATTATCATCTATCCAGCCGCACTCTGAGTTTGGGCAATCCCAATGTAGCTGCGCTGACCAGTCTCTTGTGCGATTATTCCTGCCAATAACGGAATCAAGCCAAAAAAGTGACCAATAATTCAGATTTCCATTGACTACGAACCCAAAATCATTAGCAGGGGTTGCGACTGCATTCCCTGATGATTCCAGCTTTGATTCGCTTGAATTGGCTGGTATCGGCTTTGTTGTGGCCAATGTTAGAAAGTTTGATGGTTGTAGATGAATATAGGAATAATCCAGTCTTACAGTAACGGGTTTTTAGAAGTTGTACCAGAAAGCGATTATTGGCAGATTGCAGCTATACACATCAATGGCCAAGCTTACTGTCCTACTCCTCAGCTTTATCGTTCAGAAAAAGTGGCATTAGCAAAAGCAACACAAATTTATGATTGGATAGCTGACCACGAACACCAAATCAGTGATGAGGCTTACTACTGCTCTGAATTGAAACTCATCCTATGGCAGCAACCAAAAGTATCTTAGTACAGCATTTCATTAATTCGTACCGAATTAAATTGGCAATACACGACAATGTTAATGCGTTGGCTTGCGTTGTTAATACGTTGGCTTGCGTTGTTAATGCATGGGCTTGCGTTGTTAATGCGTTGGCTTGCATTGTTAATGCGTTGGCTTGCGTTGTTAATACGTTGGCTTGTGTTGTTAATACGTTGGCTTGCATTGTTAATGCGTTGGCTTGCGATGTTAATGCGTTGACTTGCATTAAAAACGCTACACTTTTACGCAAAGCTGTACTTAGTTAACCAGGCAGATTGCTTGCCTTGTGCAAATCTGATACTAGTTTCGTATTAATGTTTCAGAGTCAGCCTATAGTCCCTGCCGCAAATGTGTGGATTTTACAAAGAAAGGCAGAAGGCAGAAGGAAAGAAGTACTAACGAAAACTTTAGTTATGGATTATTGCCCACTAGTATAAAAAAATTGTGTCTCCTGCCACGCATCTCGACACAAGGCATCCTTACTTCAATTCCACGTTTAAAAACGTGGGTTCCCTTCTGCCTTCTACCTCCTGCCTCCTGCCTCCTGCCTTCTGCCTCCTGCCTCCTGCCTTCTGCCTCCTGAATTTGTTGATAGTAAGCATAGGCATACCCGCCCGCTTGAGAAATTCATGTTAAGTCGAAGTAGCTAGGATCTAGGTACAGGAATCACTGAAGATTCATTTCTTTAGTTTATCTAAAGTCGCATCTAAGTTATCAAATTACCTTTCTAAGATAGAAGCAGCAACTATAAGTTGCTATAGATGACTAAAACCCAATTAACAGCTAGTTGCTGCGGAGAACATAAAAATGGCTAAAGCGCCAGAATCTTTAGACTTATCTGCTTACGATGCTACAGACAGAGCTTTAGACCGTGACTGTACAACCTTATCCCGTCACGTCCTCCAACAACTTCAGAGTTTTTCGCCAGATGCACAGGATTTGAGTGCGCTGATGAATCGCATCGCCCTGGCCGGAAAACTGGTGGCTCGTCGTATGAGTCGCGCCGGTTTAATGGAAGGCGTTCTTGGATTTACTGGGGAAGTTAATGTCCAAGGCGAATCCGTCAAAAAGATGGATGTTTATGCCAATGATGTATTTATCTCAGTGTTTAAGCAAAGTGGCTTAGTCTGTCGCCTCGCTTCTGAGGAAATGGAAAATCCTTACTACATCCCGGAAAATTGTCCCATTGGCCGCTATACCCTGCTGTATGACCCAATTGATGGCTCATCCAACACTGATAATAATCTCAGCTTAGGTTCCATTTTCGCCATTCGCCAACAAGAAGGAACTGATAGCGATGGTAAGGCAACTGACCTACTCGCCAACGGACGCAAGCAACTCGCTGCCGGATACATCCTATATGGGCCTTGCACGATGCTGGTTTATACTATAGGTAAGGGGGTTCATTCCTTTGTTCTCGATCCCAGCTTAGGAGAGTTTATTCTCACAGAAGAAAATATTCGCATTCCTAACCACGGGTCTGTTTACAGCGTGAACGAGGGTAACTTTTGGCAGTGGGAAGAATCAATTCGGGAATACATTCGCTACGTTCATCGCACAGAAGGCTACAGCGCTCGTTATAGCGGCGCAATGGTGAGCGACATCCATAGAATTTTGGTTCAAGGCGGCGTGTTTCTCTACCCAGGCACAATTCAAAATCCAGAAGGAAAATTACGCTTGCTTTATGAAACGGCTCCTCTCGCCTTTTTGATTGAGCAAGCAGGCGGTCGTGCTACTACAGGACTAGTAAATATCTTGGATGTGGTGCCAAAAAAACTGCATCAGCGCACACCTTTAATTATTGGTAGCAAAGAGGATGTAGCAAAGGTGGAGTCTTTTATTCAAAACGGACACTAGAAGATAATTCGTAATTCGTAATTCGTAATTACTGTTACGTAAGGATTTTAGACGTTTTATAAGAGTAACTTATTTCCTCTGTGCTGTACTCTCATCTGGCATTAATTAAAAGTTAATCATGGTGATTTAGGATCAGGGATGCAATGTAGCGCTTTTTGAAGATCAATTAAAGATTATCTCAGCTGGCCGATGCGATAAGTGATTAGCAACGCCACAATTCAAAAGTAAGTATCGATGCGTTTTGCCAACTTCACTTAGAAACATCACTATACAGGAGTGAAATAAACTAGCTATGACTACCAATCATCTACTAGAAATTAACCAATACGGTCAAAGTATCTGGATGGATAATTTGACCCGTGACATTATTCAATCAGGTGAACTCAAAGACATGGTTGAAAATCAAGGTATATCTGGGATTACTTCTAACCCAGCTATCTTTGAAAAAGCGATCGCTGGTAACGTTATTTATGATGCCGATATCGAAGCCGGAGTTCGGGCTAACTTACCCATAGACAAAATTTACGAATCCCTAGTTTTTGCAGATATCCGTAATGCCTGTGATATTTTACGCCCTGTTTATGAAGCCTCGAATGGACTAGATGGTTATGTGAGTATTGAAGTACCGCCAACCATTGCCCATGATACTGAAGCAACCATAACCGAAGCCCGACGCTATTTCCAAGAAATTGGTCGGGAAAATCTGATGATTAAAATTCCTGGTACAGAACCTGGTTTGCCAGCAGTAGAACAGGTAATATCCGAAGGGATGAATGTTAATATTACGCTGCTGTTTTCTGTAGAAAGCTATGTAAACACAGCAATGGCTTATATTCGGGGCTTAGAAAAACGGGTGGCTGAAGGGAAGGACATCAGTAAAATTGCTTCAGTTGCTAGCTTCTTCCTCAGCCGGATCGATAGCAACATTGACGGCAAGATTGATGCTAAGTTGAAAAAAGGCGTTGATGATATTTCCGTGGAAGCAAAGCTAAGAGCTGTTAAAGGAAAAGTAGCGATCGCTAACGCTAAGATTGCGTATCAAGAATACAAGAAAATCATTAGAAGCGAGCGTTGGCAAGATTTGGCAGCAAAAGGGGCTACACAACAACGCCTACTTTGGGCTAGCACCAGCACCAAAGACCCCAACTACAGAGACGTGATGTATATCGAAGAGTTGATCGGCCATGATACCGTCAACACCGTACCGCCAGCGACCATTAAAGCTTGTGCCGATCATTGTAACGTAGGCGATCGCTTAGAAACAGATGTAGATAAAGCTTACACGCTGATCGAAAACCTCAAAGATCCCGACATCAACATCGATCTCGATAACGTCATGGATGAACTGTTAGTCGATGGTATTGACAAGTTTATCCAGCCCTTCCAGTCCTTGATGAACTCTTTAGAAGACAAGATCAAGGTATTGTCACCAGTGTAGGGACTGGGTATTGGGGGCAAGGGGACAAGAGGGACAAGGGGACAAGGAGGACAAGGGGACAAGGAGAATAACCCATGCCCAATGCCCCATGCCCCATGCCCAATGCCCCATGCCCCATACCCAATGCCCAATCTCAAAATCCAAAACCCAAAATCCAAAATTGTTATGGTTAGTCTGCTAGAAAATCCCTTGCGCGTTGGTCTGCAACAACAACGGATGTCCGAACCCCAGATTATAGTCATTTTTGGCGCTTCTGGCGATCTCACTTGGCGCAAACTAGTGCCAGCACTTTACAAATTGCGGCGAGAACGGCGTATTCCACCAGAAACTACCATTGTCGGTGTAGCACGTAGAGAATGGAGCCATGAGTACTTCCGCGAACAAATGCAAAAAGGCATGGAAGAAGCACATGCCGATGTCGATTTAGGGGAACTCTGGCAAGATTTCTCTCAAGGTCTGTTCTACAGCCCTGGGGATATAGACAACCCCGAAGGCTACCAAAAACTGAAAAACTTATTGAGTGAATTAGACGAAAAACGGGGCACACGAGGTAATCGAATGTTCTACCTCTCAGTTGCCCCCTCATTCTTTCCCGAAGCGATTAAGCAGCTAGGAACCGCCGGGATGCTAGAAGATCCCTACAAACATCGTCTAGTAATTGAAAAACCCTTCGGTCGGGATTTGGCTTCTGCCCAAAGTCTTAACCAAGTGGTACAGAAATATTGCAAAGAAAACCAAGTATACCGGATTGACCACTACTTGGGTAAAGAAACAGTTCAAAATTTGCTGGTGTTTCGCTTTGCCAATGCGATTTTTGAGCCGTTGTGGAATCGTCAATTTGTTGACCACGTACAAATTACCGTAGCAGAAACCGTGGGAGTGGAAGATCGGGCTGGTTATTATGAAAGCGCCGGCGCATTGCGGGATATGTTGCAAAATCACCTCATGCAACTTTACTGCCTAACAGCGATGGAAGCGCCCAACGCAATGGATGCCGACAGCATCCGCACAGAAAAAGTGAAAGTACTCCAAGCTACTCGTTTAGCTGATGTTCAGAATCTGTCGCGGTCAGCAGTCCGCGGTCAATATAGTGCTGGCTGGATGAAGGGTCAAGCAGTGCCAGGGTATCGGACAGAACCAGGCGTTAATCCCAACTCCACCACACCGACCTACGTCGCCATGAAGTTTGTGGTAGATAACTGGCGTTGGAAAGGTGTTCCTTTCTACTTGCGTACCGGGAAGCGGATGCCGAAAAAAGTCAGTGAGATTGCCATTCACTTCCGCGAAGTTCCGTCTCGGATGTTCCAATCAGCTGCCCAACAGACAAACACCAATATTTTGACGATGCGGATTCAGCCGAATGAAGGTATTTCCCTGCGTTTTGATGTGAAAATGCCAGGGGCAGAATTCCGTACCCGTTCCGTTGATATGGACTTTAGTTATGGTTCCTTTGGCATCCAAGCCACATCTGATGCCTACGATCGCTTATTCCTTGATTGTATGATGGGCGATCAAACATTATTCACCCGCGCGGATGAAGTAGAAGCCGCTTGGCAGGTCGTAACGCCAGCCCTTTCCGTTTGGGATGCACCCGCCGACGCAAATACTATTCCCCAGTATGAAGCTGGAACCTGGGAACCAACAGAAGCAGAATTCTTAATCAACCAAGATGGCCGTCGCTGGCGCAGACTGTAAAAAGTTAGGAGTGATGAGTTAATAGTTAGGAGTAATAAATTATGAGTTTTTGAGTTAATAATTTCAGTTATTCTAACTCCTAACTCCTAACTCCCAACTTTTAACTCCTAACTTCTAACTCCTAACTAATTCACCAAACAAAGCTGACAACTCAAAACTACTATGGCTCCCCAAGCTTCTACAATTTTTTCACTTCAGACGCCAAAAGATATTTCGCTTAACGAAATAGAAGCGGAACTTCATCAAATTTGGCAAAGTTATGGCATTACTGGCGAGGACGGTGGGCTTCCTGCTGCCACCCGCGCCACGACATTTACCTTAGTGGTTTACGAACCCGAAGAAACCCAGTATCTTTTGGCTACTTTGGGATTTTACAACGGCCCGCTTGATGGGATTCTAGGGCCTCAGATGGTAGCTGCCTTGCGCCAAGTACAGACAAAATATCGACTGCCAGATACGGGAACAGCAACCCCTGAAACCTTGGCTATCTTGAGAGAAGAATTCATTAAACGTCAAGGAAACGGTGCTGCCGGAGATAATGGTTCTATCGATCTTCCCAGCTTAAATGCCCCAAGCCCCAGAATTGCTGATGAAATCGCCCTCCGCAACCCCTGTCGCATCATCGCGCTATTTCCGATTACTGGCGAAGATGAAGGGGTCAAAGCTCAAGTTTCTGCCTATTGCCCCATCCAGAAGCAATCGTCAAGCACACTAATTTGCTGCGAATACATCACTATCAGTGGTACTGCTGCTGCTTTGGAACGGGTAGGGGGGATGATTCCAGCATTGTTGATTGGCGGCTTACCGAAGTTTCTCTGGTGGAAAGCAACACCACACCCCAACAACACTCTATTCAAGCGGCTGGCAGCCGTCTGCAATAATGTGATTGTGGATTCTTGCCGCTTTAACGAGCCAGAAAGTGACTTACTTCGTCTCCAAGAATTGGTAGAAAGTGGTGTTCCCCTAGCTGACCTTAACTGGCGTCGCCTCTCAGCTTGGCAAGAATTGGCAGCTGAAGCTTACGACTCGCCTCATCGTCGGGCTGCCCTTCGGGAAGTTGACCGAGTAACTATTGATTATGAAAAAGGCAACCCCGCACAAGCACTGCTGTTTTTGGGTTGGTTGGCAAGTCGTCTCGCATGGCAGCCAGTTTCCTATCAAAAGGAAACCGGAGATTATGAAATCACTCGGATTAACTTTATTGCCCAAGACCAACGCCAAGTAGAAACCGAATTAGCGGGTGTTCCCCTTGCTGATGTGGGTGAAATTGCTGGCGACTTGATTGCTTTGCGCCTCAGTTCGACCAATCCGCAGGCAGACTGTGGTACAGTAATTTGCTCGGAAACTGGTGGTTGTATGCGGATGGAAACCCACGGCGGCGCTCAATCTGCTGGTCTGTTTCAACAGGTGACTTCACTTTCTGAACAAAAGGCGGAAGCATTGCTGAGTCAGCAGGTACAACGTTGGGGTCGCGAGTCACTTTTTGAAGAAAGTCTGGGAGTGACTGCGAATATTTTCAAATTGGAAACAAATAGTTAGTTGCGCTTGGAAACAATAAAATTTACCAAAATTGCGAAAATCAAACACAAACTCTTCAGATTTTTGGATATTTCAATAATCTGGAGGGTTTTTCTATAGCGCTTCTCGGTTGAGTCCAATACAGACCTAACCCCCAGCCCCTTCCCTACAAGGGAAGGGGAGTAAGATTCAAAGCCTCTCTCCTTTTAGGAGAGGAATGGAAGTGAGGTCAGAGTATATTGCATCCACGCGAGAACCGCCATATTTTCCTTGGTGTTAAATCAATACTGTTCGGTTAAAGCAAGAGACGGGATTCATCATGTCTCTACAATAATCAATCTTTTGTCTTGACGGCGTATCGCGTCTTTGGCGAGCAATAATTTTCATCAAAAAATCTTAATCGAACCGTATTGTCCCAACCTTCTCCTAAGCTTGGGCTACGCTGTACACATTAGTCTTTTAGAGTTGCTGTGTAATTTCTGACTTTTCACGGTATCTGGAAAACCTCTCTCTAAATCTCTCCTAAAAGGAGAGAGACTTGGAATTTTCCCCCTTCCCTCGCAGGGAAGGGGGTTAGGGGGTTAGGTCAATCGTTAGCTTTTCCACATAATGTGAAAAGTCAGGTGTAACTTAGGGTGGGCTAATCTTTGCAAGTCGATGTATTAACATAACAAGTCAATGCATTGGCATAGCAGGTCGATGCATTGGCATAGCAGGTCGATGCATTAACATAACAAGTCGATGTATTAACATAACAAGTCAATGCATTGGCATAACAAGTCAATGCATTGGCATAACAGGTCGATGTATTGGCATAACAAGTCGATGCATTAACATAACAGGTCGATGCATTAACATAACAGATCAAGACGTGGGAAAACTTTAGAAGACTTTTGTGTACACCGTAGCCTTGCTTGGGAGAGGGATTTATGCAAGAAGTCTATTGAAAAGATACCTCGTATTTACCTCCACGCTCCAGGGCGCGTTTGTAAGCAGGTCGTTCATGAATGCGCTCGACAAATTCTTTCAGCTTTGGCCGGTTCTCAACTTCTTCGGGGAGTGCAGCGATTACTTCTAGGGGAAAGCTCATTTGGATATCGGCGGCGGTAAATTCATTGCCTACAAACCACGTATTTTTACGGAGTTCGTCTTCTATGTAGTCAAAGTGAAGTTTGATCTGGGGCGCGACGAATCCGCTAACCACGCTGCTGTCGCCTGCCCCGAAATTGTTCAATACCAGCCGCATTACCAACAGTGGCATTGCCGAACCTTCGGCGTAATGCAGCCAATACTTGTAGCGCAGATGCTCCGGCGTACCGGATGCTGGGACTAACCGACCATTACCATAGCGATCGACTAGGTATTCGATAATTGCACCCGACTCAGCGATCGCCAAGTCTGCATCTGTGATTACTGGTGACTTTCCGAGAGGATGAACTTGGCGCAGCGATTCCGGTGCCATCATCGTTTTAGCATCGCGTTCATAGAACTCGATCTCGTATTCGATACCTAATTCTTCAAGCAGCCACAGCACCCGCTGCGATCGCGAGTTGTTAAGATGATGCACTACGATCATAAACTTTCCTCTTTTGGTAGCTGATTATTATCCGATCTCGGCTAATCTCCAACTGTATTATTAAACAGACGTTTTCAACCTAACTCCCCTAATTGGGTAGTTTTCTGGTTTCTAATTGGTATAAGTTTGAGTTAATTGGTTTGATAAACTGGTACATCTGCTTTTGCATAAAGCGACGATGGACGCACAGCCAATAATCAAAATAGTTGCTGCATAAAAACCTAATTTGTTTCATTTATGGCTTTAGTCATTGCCGGGGAACGTAGTGGGGTGGGTAAGACAACAGTCACGCTCACCCTTTTAGCATCTTTACGCCGTCGCGATCGCTTGGTGCAATCTTTTAAGGTAGGGCCAGACTACATCGATCCGATGTTTCATCAACACGTAACTGGTCGTGCTTGTCGCAATTTAGACCCAGTATTGACTTCCGAAGCCTACGTTCAGCAATGTTTTGCCCGTCATAGTCAACTGAGTGAATATACCCTCGTGGAAGGGGTGATGGGGTTGTTTGATGGAATTGGGCATGGGGAATGGGGCATGGGGCATGGGGACAAGGGAGACAAGGGGACAAGGGGACAAGGGGACAAGGAGAATAATCATGCCCAATGCTCAATGCCCCATGCCCAATCCCCCACTGATTTTGCAAGTACGGCACACATTGCACGGCTTTTAGATTTGCCTGTGATATTGGTGATTGATTGCAGCCGTTTATCTGGTTCTGTAGCTGCGATCGCTCACGGCTATCGATCTTTTGATCCCCGAATTAAAATAGCTGGGGTAATATTAAATCGCGTCGGGAGCGATCGCCATCTCTCTCTCTTGAAAGATTCCCTAGAACCCTTACAATTACCCATTCTCGGCGTCATGCGGCGTCAAGATAACATTACAATTCCCGATCGCCACTTGGGTTTAGTACCCACAGCCGAACTTCCCGAACTCAATGCTTTAATCGATCGCCTCGCCGATTTAGGAGATAGTTGCTTCGATTGGCAACGTTTATTACCTTTGTTAAAATCAGAACCCCTTTCTTTTTCTGCTTCATCTTCCTTATCTCCCTCATTCCCAGTTAGGATTGCAGTAGCCCGCGATCGCGCCTTTAATTTTTACTACCAGGACAATCTCGATTTGCTGCAACAGCTTGGTGCAGAATTGGTTTTCTGGAGTCCCTTAGAAGATGCTGGTATACCAAAAGATATTCAGGGAATGTATTTTGGCGGTGGTTTCCCAGAAGTTTTTGCCCAACAACTCGCAGAAAATATCAGCGTTCGTGATGCAGTGAAAACGGCAATACTTAAAGGAATGCCTACAGTCGCCGAATGCGGAGGATTGATGTATCTGTGCGAGCAAATTATCGATTTTGAAGGTAAATCTTGGTCGATGGCGGGAGTGCTACCAACATCTGCTGTGATGGGTGGACGTTTAACTTTGGGCTATCGTCGTGCTGTCGCTTTGCAAGATAATTTGTTAGTTAAGGCAAATACAACTGTTTACGGACATGAGTTTCATCGTTCCCATTTAACCTTAACTCCGACTCAACCCCTATTTGAAACCTCTCGCTACGATTGTGACGAAAATATGGGATGCGAAGGATGGGGTTTACCTGCAAATATTCATGCTTCTTATATTCATCAGCATTGGGGAGAAAGTAGAGAAATTCCCCAGCAGTTTCTTAAAGAATGTCTAAAAGTAGCATCTTCAAAAACGTGGATTTAAGCCAATACAGTTCAGATAACCCAAAACCCTCATCTAGAGACGCGATTTATCGCGTCTTGATTTATCGCGGGGTATGGGGACAAAGAGACACAAAAAGGCAGTGATATCATGTCCGCATAATTAGTTATGCTAACCACAGTCATTACACCCCACCCCCAACCCCTCCCGAAAAGCGGGGAGGGGAGACAAAGCATAACTTTGGCGGGGGTGGGGTTCTTCGGGTTTAATAAGCAATCAAGCGGACATGATATGAGATAATTCACCGCCTCCTCTTGGATCAACTCATAGTTCCATGTTAGTTTTGGACTTCAACCCAACGGCGGTAAAGCTTTTGAATTTGTTTGAGAAGCGCAGTGTGAGCTGGTTGATTTGACTCATTCGGCTTCGTCATATCCTGCAATTGCGTCAGGAGTCTGGCTTCTTCGACAGCAACTTCACCATCGCTATAAATTAAACCACTGATGGCTTCAATCAGATTTTCGCAATCTTCAAGACTGGGGCGATCGCCTAGATACTCCCGCACCCAGTCGTAGCATTCTTTTGGCTGCACAGGAACTAATTCGTACAGCCAAGGCTTAATTTCTGGGTCGTTAGCTAAACCTTTTGCTTGAGCTATTTCGCGGAGATATTGCCGTTCTTCTGGCTGGATTCTGCCATCGATCCAGGCTGCTCCAATCAGGATTTTAACTAAGTTTTTTACATTGGAAGGGGAAACCATTGCTGCCTCCTCTGGTAGATTCAGGCCTCCACCAAATCGTACAATCCCAAACAGTATTCACTCGGAATTATTGGTTTTTCTTAAGCGCACCATAAAAAAACCATCCATATCCTGTCGATGGGGCCAAAGTTTAAACCAACCTTGAGGCGCACTATCGGTAGAATCAGGTAACTCAACGCCAATAGGAGACTCAATTTGCCACTGAGGTGAATCAGCTAAAAATGCCGAAATTACTTGTTCATTTTCTGCTGGATGCAATGTACACGTAGCATAAACTAGTACACCACCAGGTTTGACAAAAGTTGAGGTATGTGTCAATAATTCTCGTTGCAGTACCGAAAGTTCTCGGACGGATTCTGGTGTCTGTCGCCAACGCGCATCAGCATGACGGTGCATAGTTCCCAAACCAGAACATGGAGCATCGAGTAATACGCGGTCTGCGGTGTTGTGAAATTGCTTGAAGTGGCGACTGTCGCCAGTGTAAATTTGAATAGATTGTAAATTTAGCCGTTGAGAATTTTCTTGGAGTTTGCGAAGACGAGAAGCAGTGCGATCGCAAGCCCAAATTTTACCGTCATCTGCCATTAATTCCGCAATGTGGGTTGTTTTCCCCCCCGGTGCAGCACAGGCATCAATTACCACCTCACCTGGTTGGGGGTCGAGCAAATGACCTACCAATTGAGCGCTAGCATCTTGTACAGTCCACCAACCTTCTTTAAAACCCGGTAGTTTTTGAATTGACCCAGTATTACCAATAAATCGTAAAGCTTGGGGTAAATGAGGAATCCGTCTCACCAAAACACCAGCAGATTGCAAAGCCGTCTCAACTTCCTCAATGGAGGTGCGAAGTGGGTTGATGCGTAAGTCAATGGTTGGTGATTGGTTCATCCATTCACACAATTGTTCTGTCTCAGCCAAACCCAGTTGTTCTAACCAAACTTGAACAATCCAGTCAGGAAAGCTGTGTAAAATGCCCAAGCGTTCCACCTGATTTTTCACATCATTTGGAAAAGTTAGCGCGAAACCTAACCCCCCAGCCCCCAACCCTTGTAGGGTTGGGGGAGAATTCAAAGCCTCTCCCTTTGTAGGGGAGAGGTTTGGAGAGAGGTTTTCCAGATTTGGTGATTCTGGAAGTTGTAACGGATCGCCCTTTATCTTCTCTGCAAGGCGGATGTATTGTCGTAATAAACCGTTAACAAAACCCGCCAGTCCAGCAAAACCGTTTTCTTTAGCGAGTTGGACGGTGGTATTAACAGCAGCTGAGGCGGGAATACGCTCTTGATAACGCAGCTGGTAGAAGCCCAGATGTAAGATAGTGCGGAGGTCTTGTGGTTGTTGATGAGATTTCTTTTTGGCGAATTGATCGATGAGAGTATCGAGGGTGCGTTGCCTTCTGACGCTCCCATAAACCAATTCTGTCACTAAGCGGCGATCGCAATCAGGCAAATTAACTTTTTGCAGCACTCTATCTAGGGCAACATCAGCATAAGCCCCCTTATGAACATCTCGTAGGGCGATAAAAGCTAATTGACGGGCGTTTGTCATGAAAACACGATTCGGGAGTCAGGAGGCTTTTGTATTCTAACTCCCAACTCTTTACTAATTCGTAATTCGTAATTCGTAATTGTCGAGTTGAATTCCCCCTTGTTTATAGGTGGTCTTACTTTTATTCGGGTCTAAATTTCTGTCTAGAACTGTCTTTTAATTACGAATTACGAATTATAAATTACGAATTATTGCATATATGGGTCTACAGTGGCAATTTCTAACTCACACGCTCTAGAAACCTGTTCTGCTGGTAATTTTCCAAAGCTGATTAATGGTAAAGAACTGGGGTCTGCCATCAGTTCTTTTGCTAATAAGAACCCAGTGATTGTCCAAGTTTGATATTTCCTAGCTTGTTTGCCAATCAGTCGCCCTTTTTTTCCATCATAATACTCTGGCCATTCATCTGTACTAAGGCGTCCTTGGGCAGTTTGAATCGCCTTTTGTGCGAGATTTGTTCTATTAGTTTTTACAGCCGCCGCCGCCAACATCCACATTAAAACAGGCCAACTACCAGCATTATGATACGACCAAGGTATATTTTTGGGGTCACATCCAGTCACAATTCTGTATTCTTCATGTTCCAAAGCTGGGAAACAAATTTTCATTGGCATATCTCCCACCAAATCATCCCATCGTTCCTCAATAAGAGTCATAATCGCTTGTGACTGTTCTTCGGTGGCTAAGTCGGAAATGATTGCCATTAAGTTTCCGAGTGAAAAGAAGCGAGTATCTAGCTGCGACGGGCCAACATTACCTGCTAGATAACCACCTTTTCTTGGTAGCCACTTGTCCAATTCATAATAGGGAACAGAATCTACATATATGTTGAACAGATTAACAGCAGCCTTGCCATATTCTTCACTTTTGAAGCGATAAATTGCATTCAGACGATTAATATCTATCCAATAATGCTGGCGAATATGAGCGCATAATAGAGGCAAACGGTTATCAATGGCTTCAACAATATCAGAATTACCTTGACAAATTAACAGTTCGCGAGATGCACGCAATGCCGTGTAAAAGAGGACTTGTAATTCTAGAGGATGCCCATAAATGCCCATACGACGGTCAATCATACAAGCGCCATCTGGAACCAACAGCGTTGGGTACATATCAAAACGATTCGCCAAGCAGATTTCCATGATTAACCTGATTCCATTTTGAAATTCAGGTTGATAGGCGAGAGAAAAATCTTTTGTGGCGACTATATAAGCGCGCAACAAAATAATCCACCATAGGCAAGAATCTACAGGCGTAACTCTAGCGATCGCATGTTCGCCAAAGTCGGCTTCTAAATATTCTTGCCCGTTTTCTGATACTACTTTAAAGCTAGCTGGGATTAATCCTCGTCCAGGCTTATAAGCATCTAATGCTTTTTCTTTAGGCTGTAACTTTAAAGTTTCTTCTAAGAAATTACGAACAATATCGGTTCTACCTTTGAGCAGAAAAATTAGAGCAGAAGAAACAAAATCTCGGACAAAGCACTGATCGTAATTGAGCGCTTCTACAGAGGCATCATAAGCGGCTACTGTCCCAACAGGGCGACCTTGATAATAGAGAATTGATTTTTCTAGTGCTAGCCATGCTTCTTCCACTTCTTTTAAATTCTCAGTAGTTTCCAATTCATTTAGGTGCATTGCCAGAATAACTCCATAAGGATTGTGAATTTGTGGGAGATGGGTCTTCATTTATTATTTTTGCTATTCTCAGCATAACAAAAACGATTCTTTTAATAGCAAAAATAGTTGAGCAAAAAATAATCAACTAACAAGAAATAAAATTGCTGATATTTATACAAATTTATTGTTAGTTAATTGCTTCCCATCTATTACTATTTTGGTGAATTATAGTTGTTATTTTCCACCGCAACTAGTAAGATAATTCCTAAAAACAGTCACATAAGATATACTTTTAGATTATTTATTGTTCCGTTGTTTGTCCAGAATCTTTGCTTTACCAAACAAAAACATATCTTCAGCGCTGTTTAGGAGTTGTGTGAAGTTAAACTGGTTGCAGTATATTTACTTGAGCAGGATTAGTTTTTGACATTAAGAAGCCAGATTATTGCCCTATTCTCTAATAATTTATAACGTTTTTTCTGAATATGCAAGATGAAGGCTATAAAATTTTAATATGTCAATACTTCTCAAGGGTTAAATATCTTACCCTGCTGACAGATGACATGGGGCGTTTATAGGAGTCTATCCAAAGATAACGAAGAGTGCTGAGTCAAAGACTGTTCACAAGGAACGCAGTATGTATCCAATTATATAAGTAACAAGTATTAGTACAATGTTTATCGTAAGTAAAAGAGTTGAATTTTGAATTTTGAATTTTGAATTGTTAGAGGATGTCTGAGAAGTATCAAATATTTCTTGATCCCCCCTAACCCCCCTTAAAAAAGGGGGGAATAAGAGTCTTAAAGTCCCCCTTATTAAGGGGGATTTAGGGGGATCTCCAAGGGTTAGATGTATACAAAAAAAACTTTTCAGACATCCTCTTAATACTGTTCTCCCAAAGCAGCCTTAAACACTTGTTCGGCAGTTAGATTCAGCTCTGTTAAGCTTGGCGATTGAATTTGCTCATTACCACAAAACTGAGTTACTTGGTATTCGCCATCCACTAATATATAAACTGATATTGTCGGTTGTTTAGGATTGCCGATAAACCGTTTTCCACCAAGAGCAGCATAGTCAACAATCCAATATTCTGGAATTCCAATTTCCTCATATTCAGCGAATTTGAGAAAGTAATCATCTCGCCAATTTGTACTCACAACTTCTACTACCAATGGAATTGATGCTGCTTGAGTAACTGTTGATGATTTTTTCCAAAGTGGTTCATTAATTAAGTTTGGGATATTCAATCCCAGCACATCTGGAATATAACCAGATTTTTTATCGACAGATTTGATTAATGCTTGAGCCGGAATTGAATAAGCTAGGTTAAACCGGCGAATCTCAAAATTGAGTTCTCTAATCAGAAATGCTCTGACTAACTCATGTTCCCCTGTCGGCTGCATTTCAACTATTACTCCTTTATGTAATTCATATCTGCCGTTTTCCGGTTTCCATTCGACAAATTCTTCAAAATTTATCGACTCTACTAAATGTTGAAACATAACACTATTTCCTCAAATATTATTCATATTTTGACTAGCATCGATAAACTGCTAACTTCATATTACCTGTCGCTGGAATTCTGTATAAGCTCGATTAATTGCTTGCATCGAGGCTTTTGCGATCGCAGAACTATTAACATCAGGATGATACAATCTTGCTAATCGACGGTAGGCAATTTTAACAACATTGGGGCGATCGCTCTGATTTACGCCCAAGACTTCCCACCATTCCCCAGATAATCCATTGAGAGTAAATTGACTCCAAATCTTGATGCTTCCGCCATTACCGCCGCTTACCAGTGTCTTGCCATCAGGGCTAAAAGCAACGGGATTACACCCAGAAAGATTTTGTAGTAATTCCCCAGTGTGGAGGTTCCAAAGTTTGATTGTACCGTCTCGGCTGGCACTGGCGAGGGTTTTTCCATCAGGGCTAATGGCAACAGACAAAACCGCAGTTGAGTGTCCAGTCAGAGTAGAGATTAATTCTCCAGTTTGGAGATTCCACAGTTTAATTGTGGTGTCTGTGCTACCACTAATAAGAGTTTGACTGTTATGACTGATAGCAACTGTATTCACAGCACCCAAATGTTTAGTGAGAATATAGCGTTGTTCCCAAGTTTTGACATCCCAAAGCCTAATAGTTTTATCGGCGCTACCACTGGCAAGGATTTTACCATCGGGACTGATGGTGACAGATAAAACTGCGTCTGAGTGTCCATTCAATGTGCGTTTTACTGCTCCTGTGTAGCGTCCCCAAATTCTAATCGTTTTATCAGCGCTACCACTAACAATAATTGCCCCATCAGGACTATATACTACCGAGTTAACAAAGCCATTATGACTGTAGGGAGAATTTAAATAAAAGAATGTATGGAGAAATTTTTTAGTGTCTATCTGCCAACTGCTGATTTTGCGATCCACACTACCACTTGCAATCTGCTGTCCATCAGGGCTGATAGCAACAGATAAAACTGCTTCTGCTTGTCCAGAGAATGTATAAAGCCATTTTCCGATTTTCAAGTTCCACAAATTAACTTGTCTGTCATCACTGCCAGTAATTAAGGTAGTACCATCAAAACTGATTGCGATCGCATTAACTGCCGCTAAGTGACTCTTGAGTGTGCGTACACATCTCCAAGTTTCAGGTAGCTGGGTTGTCAAAGATATTTTTTCTGGTTCAATATTGGGAGTAAAAGGTTTAGGGGTAACAAATTCTGATTTTTTATTGAATTCAGCCTTAAGCGCTTGTAACTCGTCTTCCATTTCCAAAACAGCAAATTTTTGGTTGAGATCGTCGCCAGATAAAAATGCATCTAATTCCATCGCTGCTTCGGAATAGTAGCCCATCTGCAAAACTTTCTCTTCCATCCGCTCAAAAAGCTGTGCTGGAGTTTCGCTAATTCCCGATTCATCTAATAGTTTGGCAATACCATAGGCGGCGAGTCCAACTACTGCACCAATTCCCGCCATCGGTACTGCACCAATGCCAAATGCCAGCCCTACTTTCGGTGCGACTAAACCCATACCACCGACGATGCTATAAACACCAGCACCGCCGACTGCACCAATTCCCATTGTAGCGAAGGCAGCTGCATCTCCTTCTGCGATCGCTTTAAAAGCGCCATAAGTAGCAGCACCAGCTACAGCGCCAGCACCAACTACAGGAGTTGTACCAATACCGACAGCGCCAAAACCACCTGCTAGACCCATCCCGCCTACAGTTGCGGAAACACCAACACCTGTTATGGTTCCACCTGCAATGAATGCTGCGCCTGTTTTAGAGTTTTGTGTCACTGGTTTTTGTTTTTGAAGAGGAACAAATTAAGAAAAAACAAGGCAAAGTGTGATGCCTACGGCGGGTTGCGCCTATGCATTTTCATCCTTCCTCGGTTGAGATAAAGTTTTTTTAGAATAGCAAATACCCTCCAGTAAACTTACTGGAGGGCTATCTATAATATTTGACAAATTTTTACTATCTACAGCTTAGTCAAAAAAGACCTTTTTTACTCCATAAGCTGCAAGTCCTGCTGTAGCTACAATTCCTGCTGCTGGCAATGCTACAACCGTCGTTGTTGTAAATCCCAAAACACCTAAAATTCCAGGAGCGGTAGAAGTAATTGTAGCTACTGTAATTGAACCTAGACCAGCAGCAGCAGATGAAGCTGCTGCGATAGCGCCTATAGCCTTAGAGTTTTCAGAGTTTAGCATTTGTTTATTTCTTTCCTGTATTCTTTAGTCTAAGAGCTTCTTCAAACCATAAGCTGCTAGTCCAACTACAGCACCAGCAGCTACGACTGGGGCTGCCCCAATAGCAATACCACCGAATGCTCCTGCCAGTCCCATGTTACCAACCACAGCTGCCACTCCTGCACCTGCTGCGGCTCCGCCTGCTGCGAATCCTGAAGCTTCTTTGATATCGTCTTCTTTACGCTTTTCAGCCATTATTTTTTCGCTTACAGTTAATAGATTTAGAACCAAATTAACAAAATATTTTTTATGTTTACATTTGTACTTTTACTGAAATACTGAATGAATTTTTCATAAAGCCGAAATACTCAAATTAACCTAGCTTATTTATCTAAAATTAGAACTTTGATTACAAATCTTCAGGTGTTAAACCTGTTACTTTAGCAATTCTTGCTAACATCCGAGGCCCAATCTCTTGACCATCGTGAAAGGCAAACACAAAATCAGCCCAGTCAGGACGTGTCATAATTTTATGCGAACCTGATTGGCGTTTAATCTCCCAACCAATACGCAGCAAAGCAGCTAGGACACGCTTTGCCTTTGTGCTAGACCACTCACTCATGCTGCGGCAAATGAAACGCTGACTAGCTCTGGAGTTACTTCTCCATGTTCCAGCTTATCTGCTAACACACGCAGAGCTAATGCTTGAACTCTAGTAACTGCTTCTTCTGGTGTCTGACCGTAAGCCAGTACACCAGAAAAACCAATCACTTCAGCCAGAAAGCGTCCATCCTCTTCTTGTTCAATCTCTATTGTGAAGTTCATAGGTAAGCCAGTGATTGTAATAAAAGCGATTCCTGGATAAAACGAATGCATTAAATTGCTCGACAGTTCCCCGCCTTGAACTCAGCGATCGCTTCTTGTGCAAAAGCTTCCAGTTTGCCATCAGCAATGTCTTTCTCTAATTGTTCATCCCACCGTTGATAGTCTAAATCAGCAAACCATTGAATAAGCTTTTCGTACTCGTTGGGTGGCAGTTGAAGAATCGCGGATTCAATTTGCTCAAGTGTCAGCATAAGGATACATCACCTTTACTCCAAGCAAATTATAGCTTTCTCAAGTAACGATCTCGACCGTGGTTGTATACTTTGCATCCCAATCTTTAAATTCGCCTCTGTTTGGATTAAAGCAGAAATTTATCTCTGTAACTGAGACTTTAGGTAGCGATCGCATACCATACACACACTCTATCGATTATGTCAAGCAAGCCTGCGCTTTTATTAATCAGCAAATAGGCGAACTTGAACCAAAACCCATACGCAATCAGGGAATTCTCAATAACCCTGATGAAATCTACTAAAAAGATGGAATAACATTTGTGTGTGCTTCAGCAAATTGTGTATAAGAGTTAAAAATGACGATATGGCAACATCTAATATCCTCAAAGAACCACAGCTTTTGCGGCTGGGTAGCTTGTTTAGTGGGCTGCGTGGCGATTTCACGGGAGGACTAACAGCAGCAGTGGTGGCATTGCCTTTAGCTTTAGCCTTTGCCGTGGCTAGTGGTGTGGAACCAAAGGCGGGACTTTACACCGCGATTGTGGCGGGAATTGTCGCCGCGATTTTTGGTGGTTCCTCAGTACAGATTACAGGGCCAACAGGTGCGATGGCTGTAGTTTTGGTGGGAATTGTCGCCAAGTACGGCCTTGAGAAAGTTTGGATTGCTGGGGTGATGGCTGGGATTATCCAAATTGCCTTGGGGGTTGCCAAACTGGGACAGTTAGTCAAATTTATTCCCTATCCGGTAACGGCAGGTTTTACTAATGGTATTGCCGTGATTATTTTTTGTGGTCAGTTAAATAATTTCTTTGGTTTAAAATTACCACGTAGCGAACATTTTTTACCCGGACTTTGGCAAAGTCTAACTCATGTAGAAGCTTTAAACTGGGCAGCAGTTGCTTTGGCAGTTGTGGTAATTGCCACCAATCTTTTGTGGCCAAGGATCAATACGACAATACCAGGTTCTTTAGTGGGACTAGTGTTAGCAACTGCGATCGCTTCTGCTTTCCATCTGAATGTACCAACAATTGGCACGATTCCTCAATCTTTACCGATGCCTCAAGGTATTCCCCACTGGAATGATTTTAGCCTGATTCGGGAACTAATTAACCCGGCTTTGGCTTTAGCTGCACTGGGAAGTATTGAATCGTTGCTATCGGCGGTTGTGGCTGATGGAATGACTGTTAGCGAGAAACATAATAGCGATCGCGAATTAATTGGTCAAGGTTTGGCTAATATGATTGTGCCATTTTTTGGTGGTATTCCTGCCACAGGTGCGATCGCTCGAACTGCTGTCAATGTCCGTTCTGGCGGCAAAACCCGACTATCTGGCGTAATTCACGGTGTTGCCTTAGCCATCATCGTTTTAACTTTAGCACCCCTAGCAGCACAGATTCCTTTAGCAGCACTTGCTGGGATTTTGATGGTGGTTAGCCTGCGAATGGTTGAGTGGGAAGCCATTGGTTTATTGATGCGTGCTACCTACTCAGACTTTGCTGTAATGATTCTCACCTGGCTAGTGACAATATTGTTTGACTTAGTTCTCGCTGTCGAAGTGGGATTGATTGCAGCTGGAGCCTTGTTCATCAAACGCATGAGCGAATTGAGCCTAGCTAAAATACCTGAAACCGAAGTATTTCCCCCCGGTACTCCTTTGGAATTAGGTAAAGAAATTGCCGTTTATCGGGTAGATGGCCCTGTATTTTTTGGTGCTGCTGAACGGTTTGCTACCTTCCTCCGCGATGAACCGGAAGTGAAATATTTAATTCTCCGGTTGCGGTTTGTACCAAATATGGATACAACTGGATTAGTAGCTTTAGAGGATATTTATCATGACTTGGAACGGCACAATTGCCGCTTAATTCTCACAGGTTTACAACCCGAAGTCCAACAACTACTAGAACGTACAGGATTGTTAAATACAATTGGGTTGTCAAATTGTTTTGAAACAACCACAGAGGCGATTTGCTCTATCTCTCCTCAGATTGCATGTTCTCAACCTGTAGCGGCTGATTTGAAAACAAAAGAATTGCTGGAATTAAATGACTGAAAATATTTTGACATTAAGAGAATGTTTGAAAAGTCACAAAATATCCTAGAAAGCCCTCTCGAAACCTCTTTCCTTCTGAGAAAAGGCTTTGTTGTTACCAAAAAAACTTTTTAAACATCCTCTCTATTTCTCCTCTTTCTGCGTTCTCTGCGTCTCTGTACTAACCGGCAGCAAGCCCCTTTGCATCTACATTAGACCTCTTGCAAAAGTTACTTTTGCAAGAGGTGGGAAAAGGGGTAAGGGGGAAAGGGGAAAGGTTTTTTATTCCTTTTCCCTTTCCCCCTTACCCGAATGGCACTAAGAAAAGCCGAAACTCTTGTTTAACCTCGTTCCCAATTCCTGGATAATTTGATTTTTGGCTGCCTTCTAAGAAAAGCCGAAACTCTTGTATAACCTCGTTCCCAGTCTTCAGACTGGGAACGAGTTCCAAGAGGCTCTGCCTCTGGTCAAGAAAGAAGAGGCGGAGCCTCGCAAAATAGGTTCCCAGCCTCCAGGCTGGGAACGAGGCAACACAAGACTTTGGATTTATCTTAGTGCTATTCCCCCCTTACCCTTTTCCCTACAAATGCCAAGAAGTCTATTTATTACGAATTACGAATTAATTAAAGCCTGTATTCATTGCTGAATCAGGCTTTTGATATTTTTTATTCAACTCGTATGGAGAACTTCAGTTTAATTACCGAATAGCGAATCCTTCCGGTCTGATTGCATCTTCCAAATCAACACCCATCAGGTTAGCTCCCTGGATGTTTGCATTTGTCAGATTTGTATCTTCCAAGTCTGCGTTTTGTAGGTTAGCGGTTTGCAGATTGGCTCCCAGTAGATTGGCTTTCTCTAAGTCTGCATCAAATAGGTTTGCTCCCACCAGGTTTGCTCCCCAAAGGTTTACCTTGCCTAAATCTGCTCCTTGAAAGTTAGCCCCTTGTAAGTTTGTTTGCTGCAAGTTAGCTCTTTCTAAGTCTGCATTTTGTAAGTTAGCACCTTCCAAATTTGCTGCTTGCAGGTTTGTGTCCTTTAACATTGCCCCAGCCAGGTTACAGCCGACACATTCATTGGTTTGTAATAAATGTCTAACGTTATCTGCTACTGACACTATTGGCGGCACAACTGGAGATATTACTGGTGGTGTTACAGGCTCTATTGGTAATTTAAGCGGAGATATTACTGGTGGTGTTACAGGCTCTATTGGCGATTCAACTGGAGCTAGTTCAGATTCCGTAGGTATGGATGGTGTTAGTGTTTGCGCTCTAGCGCTGGGCTGGATAAGCAGAGTAAATCCCGCTACAACTACCAGAAACACTGCTTTTACGAGCCACTGAGTTAATTTTTTAGAGTTGGATTGATTCATTAGTTCCTTCATAATCTGATTCCTATTGGTGGGCTTGCTTTTATAAGAGCCATCGATAATGTGCTTTATTCTCACTTTAGATAACTTGATTGATAAGAGCAAATATTATTGTTATTCATATTGATAAATTCAAGTGATTAAAAAATCTTTTTGGATGGGAACCGATCGCTGATTTGTTTGCTTACATCATCAAGAATTGCGATCGCGTGGAGCGTCCACTCAAGGGGGAGCGATCGCTTCATACCTAATTCCCAAGCATTGCCAGACTAGGTAAAAGACGATATGTTTCACTTTTAATTAAGATAGACAGTCCCAAGTAAATTAAGATAAAGGGGAAGATTTTGCGACCATAGCGAGTTAAAACGGGAGTCATCAGAGGATTACGAGTCAAGTTGTAAGAGAGTAAACACCACATCCCAACAGCGCAATAACAAACACACAGAATTACGCCCAAACTTGGAAGATTGCTACTGGCAAACAACGGTACATAAATTCCAATGTTGTTTCCTCCATTGGCAATGGTGACAGCAGAAACACGGTAAGTTTGAGGATCGCGGATGGTTGCTAATAGTGATTTCTTCTGGCGTGCAGATTTTACCGGAGAGGTTAAGTCAACTGACACAGCTTGCACTGTCTCTTCTTGTTCTTCTCGACTGATGAGATTACTGATACCAATGGTGATGGGAAGTAAACCTAGTAAACCAATCCAGCTGCTAGGAATAATCAGACCCCCGAAGAAACCAGGGAGACTAGCACATACTAAGGTAGTAAATCCCAGGAATTCACCGAGAACAACATGCTTAGGACGAAAGTTACGATTGACTTTACCGAAAAAAGCTGTCAAATATAAGTTGTCGTCAAAGGTAGTTGCAAAAGCGACAGAGATTCCAATCAATAATGTACTAATTAGCCAAGCCATAATTGTTGCTCACAGTAATTCTAATGCTGTTTGTGTTAATCTTCTCTGCTTCTCGATCTGAGGGCAGGTTAGGAGATTTTGTGACTGTTTTTCTAACGACAACCGAGCGATATTCGTTATTTATCAGCCAATGACCCAATTTTTAGAGGCATTGCCTCCAATCAAATTGGTGATTTTTTTCTCAGCAAGGTACCTTGGGAGCTCATGAAGTCAATATTATGGCTTGCAGCCAAATAAGAGCAAATACTCTTGTTTTTTAAAATGATAAATAAAAGTGATTGACAAAATTACTAGATATTTTCGGCTTTGTACCCATTGACACTTATGAGGGAAAAACGGAAAGAAAATAGCCTTTAACCTTTTCCCTAAACTAAATTCTGAGTTCAAAATGCACAAAACGAGTAGTATTGAATACTGAGCTATTGTTTGAGAAACTTCTATGCAATCGCTCTTATTGAAGAGAACTCTTGTCAGATGATAAAGGCTCGGATATCCTTGACGGCTAGCATTTAACATCGGTAATATGACTAATCGCCCTCTGACTTCAGTTTTGAGATGTTCAGTAATGTTGAATTTTAACTTGTAATTATGCTAACCAGTGTTGACCGTTTATTATTTGTCCGGCGAGTCCCGATTTTTAAGGAATTGCGGGATGATTTTATTGTGCGGCTCACTTCAGTGATGAACGAATTGTCATTCCCAGCTAATTACACCATCTTTCGACAGGGAGAAGAAGGGCGATCGCTCTATATTGTCGTCTCCGGTCGAGTTAAAGTTCACATTGGGAATAAACAGTTGGCAGAGGTGGAACAGGGAAAATATTTTGGTGAGATGGCAGTATTCGATACTCAACCTCGATCTGCCACTGCCACGACTTTGGAACCTTGTGAATTTTTAGAACTGACGCAAGAGCAACTATATGATGCGATCGAAGAAACTCCCGAAATTGCGGTGAATATCATTCGTGAGTTATCCCGTTTGATTCGCAGATTGAACGACGATATGAATGTAAGCTCTTTGCGGAGTTAATAGGCAAATGTAGAGATGTAGCACTGCTACGTCTCTACAAGGCTTCTGAATAATCTAAAATGTGGTTCAAAATAAATGAAAACTGCTGTAAGTTTGATTATTAAACTCAGCACTGATCACTGCTTATTATTTAGGTTCACCCACACCCGGAGTTTCTTCTTTATCAACTTTAGGCACAAAATCAGGACGTTCTTTGCTTTCCCAACCTGCGGGGCGTTTCGAGTTGTACCAAGCTATTGAGCCAATGGTGACAGCAGCAACAAAACCAACGACATACACCAAGGTAAAAGCAACAGGAAAATGAGGAGCAGCATCTATAGCTGGTGCTGCTGTTTGCATAAATAATAAATTCATGAGTATATTCTCCACAGTCAGGTAACACTATTGAACACCCTATAAGATGAGCGTATCACCTAACATCCCTCTGTAGTTTAGTTTGAGCAACTTCATATTGCATAAAAAAGGGCAGAGGGGAGGGGGAAGTCGCTGACAGGTGTAGGTTTGTTGCACCTAGTGGTCTGCCAACCCAAAAATGCGCTTGTGAGGGTTGGGGAAAGGCGAAAGGGAAAAGGGTAAGGGATTTAAAACCTTTTCCCGTTCCCGCCACCTTCCCCTTTTCCCTGCTAAGTTCCCTTGGCGAATTACTAGTTGCACCTGTTAGCTTGCCCCACTGCCTCTTCTTCAGCATTTATATCTTTGCCATGCAGACTCGACTATTTCAGCAATGATTTCTGTATATGTCATACCACCCAAACGTCCGATCATTGGTAAGTCTGAGCGGATATGATGTAGCCCTGGCAATGGGTTAACCTCCATAAACTGCAATACACCGCTAGGATCGCAGCGCAGATCCACGCGGGCAGCATCACGGCAACCAAGAGTATGGTAAGCATCCAGCGCTAGTTGCCTTGCCTGTGCTGCCAGTGGTTCGGGATCTATAAGCAAACGATAAGATACCCGTTCCAAATACTCATCTTTATTAAGGGTGGTGTAGGCAAAAGCTTCCACTTGGCCTGTAAAAATTACTTCCATCACACCTACTACCCGTGAGTTGCTACCGTTGCCAATAATGCCTACTGTTACTTCTCTACCAGGAAGAAAGGTTTCCACGAGTATTGGTTGCCCAAAAAGTTCGTGTAACACTTGATAAGTATTGACTAGCTCCTCGCGTTCTTTGACAAGAGAACGCCCAGTTACCCCTTTAGAACTGCCTTCCGCCATAGGCTTAAGGAAAAGTGGCATTGGCAACGACACAGCTGCTGCCTCTGCGGTAGTATTCGCGACCTCAAAGGGAGCTGTCGGCAAACCGCGATCGCGCACTACTCTCTTAGTTAGTGCCTTGTCTAACGTCAGGGCGCAGGTAAGCGGATCGGAAAAGGTGTAAGCTTGAGCGAATAATTCGCAGATTGCCGGGACTTGAGCTTCGCGAGAACGACCCTTTAAACCCTCAGCAATATTGAAAACCAGATCCCAGCGATCGCCTTTTGCCAAACGCAGAGCAAGTTCTCTACCATTACCGACACGTTCAACCTGATGACCTAACTGCAATAGTGCAGTTTCCAGCCCGATGATGGTTTCTTCATCGTCGAACTCCATCACCTCAGAGGCATTGAAACCAGCCTGAAGGTAATCTGCCTTCAGGTCATAACACAGACCAATGAATAACCCCATAGCCCGATAATTCCCAGTGAGAAAGCTTTCTCTGTTAGCTTTAACGTACAAATCAAATATCTTAATTAAAGAATTTCGATTACTAAATCCTTAATTAAGTGAAAATATCTCATCAACAACATCAAACCATATAGGAGATTTATCATCAGGAGAACCGTTGTAGTTAGCAGTAATTTCTTCTCCTGCTTCTATATCTCGGTAGGCAATCAGATCCAACTCTCGGTCAGCGAATTTTTTCACATAATAAGCATTGGGATTGAATGATTTAGGATTGCTATATGTAGGGTTAAACCTACTTTACTGGATCTACATAGGTGTACGTCTTACCTGCCCAATTTTGCACTGTAGCTGTACCATTCTCATAAGCAACTAGAGTTTCGGCTTGAATTGGGACTTTGCCACCGCCACCAGGGGCATCAATTACATAAGTTGGTACAGCGTAGCCAGTAGTATGACCGCGTAATTTAGAAATTAAATCAAGCCCAGTTTGCACGCTCGTTCGCAGATGTGCAGTCCCAACAACAGGGTCGCATTGATAAAGATAATAAGGTCGCACACGCAGCTTCAGAAGACCGTGAAACAGATTCTTCAGGGCTTTTTCAGAATCATTCACACCTTTTAACAGCACGGTTTGACTGCCTAGAGGAATGCCGCCATCAGCGAGGCGATCGCAAGCTTGTGCGACTTCTGGGGTAAGTTCCTGCACATGGCAAAAGTGCAAAGATAGCCACACACGATGTTTACGTAGCAAGGCAACCAGTTCTGGTGTAATTCGCTGCGGTAAAAAACTCGGCACGCGGGAACCAATGCGGATAAATTCAATATGCTTAATGGCACGCAACCGCCTAAGCAAATTGTCTAAAGGTTCATCAGCCATCAATAGAGGATCGCCACCGGAAATTAGCACATCACGGATCTCGGTGTGTTCCTCCAGATAAGCGGCGATCGCATCCAACCGCCGCGTTACTGGGTACATCTCACCTTGGCTCACTAAACGAGAGCGGGTGCAGTAACGACAATAAGCAGCGCAGCTGTCTAGGGCAAGCAGCAACACCCGATCGGGGTAGCGGTGTACAAGTCCTGGTACTGGAGTGTCGCCATCCTCACCGCATGGATCTACCATGTCTGCTGGACTAACTATTAGTTCTTCTTGCCGTGGTATCACTTGTAACCGTAGTGGACAAAAGGGATCTTCTGGATCGAGTAGCGATGCAAAATATGGAGTTACGGCTACAGCAAACTTCTCTGGTGCAATTAAAAGTCCCTGTTCTTCGGTAGCACTAAGCCTGAATAACTTCTGAAAGTGTTCCAGCTTAGTCAACCGATGCCGCATTTGCCAACGCCAATCGTTCCAGTGTTCCTGGTTGTAAGTTTCTCCCAAAATCTGACAAATTTCTTCACACCGAATATCAGTTACTAGAGGATCTAGAGTAATGTTTTTGATCATGATTAGACCGAAATTAAGCTGAGAATAATAAACCAATCACAGCCTAATAGAGTGCGGCGCAAATCCAGCTACCATCTCAATTAAGCAAGCAGACAAGTAAGGGCAATTAATGAATTTCCCCTACTCAAGTCCCTTGTTAAAGGTAAGCAAATTTATCTCACAGTGTATTAGTATGTTTACTTAGATTTTTAGGTAAAATAAAAAAATTTACTTTCAATCTGATAATAAGTATTTTTCTATACTAAGTAGCTTGATGCTGCGATCGTAGCGATCGCTCAATTTACAACTTGTGTAGAATAATGCAGCCAGCTACGTCACATTTGATTACCGTTGGGCGATTGTGGCGAGAAGACGACTAAAATAAATTTCTTCGTTGCTAATCAGCGACTCATTGCAAAAATCTGTTCAGCCGTTAAGGGAATGTTCGGAAACAATCTAAAATCAATTCGATCCTGCCCTCGAAACACCTTTGGGGGTAAATACTCTCCATCTTCAAGTTGGTAGATTGTAATGGTTGGCTGTTTGGGAGAGCCAATGAACCGAATGCCACCAAAAGCAGCATAGTCCACAATGATGTACTCAAAAACGCCCAAGTCCTCATATTCAGCAAGTTTTGTCAGATAGTCGTCCTTCCAGTTGTTGCTAACGACCTCAATTACTCCGGGTGGTGGAATATATGCAGCAGCAGAACTAGAGCTAGTTTTCATCCTCTGCCATTCAACTCTTGCAAATATGACAATATCTGCTTTCCGGCTTTTTTCCTTTTCGCCTGGTGCTGTTTTGAGCCGAACCTGCTTGGACTGGCGCGACACGTAAGGCAGGTCATTTTCTTGGCAGTGATTTTCTAAGTAAGCACACAGTCGCTCGATCAAATCCTCATGATTTGCATTTGGTTCTGATAATGGCACAGGAATCCCATCCAATAGCTCAAACTCTCTGCCTGAACCATCGTCCCAGGCAAGAAATTCTTCAAAAGTCAGTGGTTGTGTGACGGTTGCGTACATCGCCCTCGCTCCCTTGCTGACGGGTACTTCACTCAATTATCTCATTTCTTCGTTTTCTGTATCTGTAAATATCATCATACGAACCTTTATATTCTTTATGATGTTCACAAAATCTAGAAAAATCCTTCTCAATACATCTAATAGTTTGATGTTTTTTATTGTTGAATAAGTTCCCCCAAAAACTTGAGTAAAAGTTTGCAGGAATTGCTAGTTTGTTGTGGATTTTTTTTATGATTACGTCAGCATATCTAGAATTCTGAGTGTTGACACCGTGGATAAAGAATACAAGCATACTGGTGAATAATTACAGTTATAAACCTCGTCTACGTTGAAACCCGTAGTTTTTCCTCATCTTCTTCAAGATGAT
>NZ_JAVRCA010000082.1:0-27313 GCF_034530995.1 Nostoc sp. DedQUE04
TCCGCGCTTGGATGGCTCCTCAAGATCAACCCCACGAACAATTTGTATTCCCTGAGGAGGTATTACCACGTGGTAACGCTCTCTAATAGACCAAATATCTTAGGCGGCGCTGGACGCGACCAAGAATCCACTGGGTTTGCCTGGTGGTCTGGTAACGCGCGTTTAATCAATCTATCTGGCAAACTACTGGGTGCTCACGTTGCCCATTCTGGTTTGATTGTATTTTGGGCTGGAGCGATGACTTTGTTTGAAGTCGCTCACTTCATTCCTGAAAAGCCCATGTACGAGCAGGGCTTGATCCTGTTACCTCACCTCGCCACTCAGGGCTGGGGTGTTGGTGCTGGTGGTGAAGTTATCGATACTTTCCCCTACTTTGTTGTCGGTGTACTCCACCTAATTTCCTCAGCCGTCCTTGGCTTTGGCGGTATCTATCATGCCGTTCGCGGTCCAGAAACCTTAGAAGAATATTCTTCTTTCTTTGGTTACGACTGGAAAGACAAGAACAAGATGACCAACATCATCGGATTCCATCTGATTATTTTGGGATTCGGTGCATTGCTGTTAGTGTTAAAGGCAATGTTCTTTGGTGGGTTGTATGACACCTGGGCACCAGGTGGTGGTGATGTTCGGATTATTACTAATCCGACATTGAACCCAGCAGTTATCTTCGGCTATGTAATCAAGTCTCCCTTTGGCGGCGAAGGCTGGATTGTCAGCGTCAATAACTTAGAAGATGTGGTCGGTGGTCACATCTGGGTTGCCTTTATCTTAATTTCTGGTGGTATTTTCCACATTCTTACCAAGCCTTTTGCTTGGTCGCGTCGTGCATCCATCTGGTCTGGTGAGGCTTACCTCTCCTACAGCTTGGGCGCTCTTTCGCTGATGGGCTTCATTGCCTCAATCTTTGTTTGGTTCAACAACACTGTTTATCCAAGCGAGTTCTTTGGTCCTACCGGTCCAGAAGCTTCTCAAGCTCAGGCTTTGACCTTCTTGATTCGTGACCAACGCTTGGGTGCTAACGTCGGTTCTGCCCAAGGCCCTACTGGTCTAGGTAAATACCTGATGCGCTCTCCAACTGGTGAAATCATCTTTGGTGGTGAAACCATGCGTTTCTGGGATTTCCGCGGCCCTTGGTTGGAGCCTCTACGTGGTCCCAACGGTCTTGACTTGGAAAAAATCAAGAATGATATTCAGCCTTGGCAAGCTCGTCGCGCTGCTGAATACATGACACACGCTCCTCTGGGTTCTTTGAACTCCGTGGGTGGTGTGGCTACCGAAATTAACTCTTTCAACTACGTATCTCCTCGCGCTTGGTTGTCGACTTCTCACTTCGTACTAGGATTCTTCTTCCTAGTTGGTCACTTGTGGCACGCTGGTCGCGCACGGGCTGCGGCTGGTGGTTTTGAGAAAGGAATTAACCGTGATACTGAACCAGTGATGTTCATGGATGACCTAGATTAGGTTGTAAAGTTTATTTCATCACTGACTATTAATTTAAAGGCTCTTGCATAAAAGCAAGGGCTTTTTTTATAGGAAAATTAGTAATCTACTAATTAAAGTGAGCGACTTGCCAAGGTAACTAATCTATGAACGATTCCAATTTTATTGATGCTTTGCGATGGACATCTGAAGCTAAAGAAAAATTACAAAATATCCCCTTTTTTGTCCGCTCTCAAGCTAAAGCCAGAATTGAACAGCTGGCTCGTGAAGCCGGCCAAGATGTTGTGACTGCTGATTTGGTAGAACAGGCTAGGCTTGAGTTTGGACAATAAATCAGGAGTCAGGAGTCAGAATTCAGAATTGGTAAATACCTACCAATAAAGGGATAGAGTTTTAAGGCGAGAATATTCCAGTCAATTTAATTCATAATTACGAATTACGAATTATCATCAACTTCCTCCTACATTCATCGCTGCTAAAACAGCCTTCTGGCTTACATCTCTGTAAACGGTATTTAAATATTTCATTACCACATCACTCGAAGTTGAATTTACTGCGTTTTCCTCTTCCTTTGCTAGGGGAATCGCTCCCAAGACATCTAAGATCGTCTCGCTGCTAGACGGTACAATCACTACCAAGGATGACTCTAGTGGCTCGTTGTATTGCCAGAAAGAGTCAATTTTTACTGAATATTTGTTATTAGTAATTGACTGTTGAACATCAGGCGTTTCTGTAGTATTGGGTTCAATCTTGGCACTACGTAATTTACGCAAATCGCTGATAATTTGCTCTTTGGAACGTCCGCGTAATTGAAATAGTACAAAGGGGTCTTCACTGAAGCGATCGCCTAACTGATAGTATATCGCACCAATGTGTTTACAAGGATTTGCTTTATCAGGACAAGAGCATTTACTATGAACGTCACCAAGGGTAAATGGAAATATCGAAAGACCATTAGCTGTGAAGACTTCTTCTATATTTTGTGGCATTTCTCCTGCTAGTAGCTTGGCAGCAAAAATTGCCCTTTGTGACATGGTTTCAATTACATAACCCCACTGTTCATCGGTAAATGGTTCAAGGGAAAGGGAAACTTTATAGGGTTCTACTTCACTGCCTTGCACCTTAGCCAATACTTTTGCACCTTTAAATTCGATGCTCAAAACATTTCCTTGACGAGCATAGTTTCTCGCACGTTCTAAACGTTTTTTAAAGCGATAGGAATCTAGCAAGTCTAGCCATTGTTGTGACCACCATTCTCGGCTTGCTTGTAATGTGTAATTAGTCATGATTTTACCTTTAAAATTATTGGATAATATTGAAATTCAGTCATTAATTATGAATTTATAAATCAAATAATAGAAATAAGACTATACCGCTACAAGTGTTTATTCAAAACTTAAAATTACCCTCAGATAAATTAATGAGTGTATTAATCCAATGCAAATCATTTTTTGCATCTCGATTTAACCGCAGCATGTCGTGAAGGTTCATTACTTGGTATTGATATCTATTGAGTAAAGCGTTCAATGCATTAAGAATAGATGTCTGATCTAGGGAAGGGTAGGAGTGTTTTAGAACCTCAATTAACATCTGACTGCCGCGCTGTTCAAAGTGAGCAGATGGAGACATGGAAGAAGGATTTTTGAGGAAATAATCGTCAATTTGCATCATGCTTCCGCGAAAATTGTCCAGCAGTGATTGTGCATAGAAAAGTTCTCCACGCATGACTCGACGATATACTTCCTCGGCTTGTGCTAGCCCTTTGCCGATCAGTCGATTCACCTCATCAACATCTAGTGTAAACTCTAAGCCAGAAGAAGCTTCAATAACTTGGTGTATTAACTTTTTAGGATCGTAAATAACTTGAACAGGTTGTAAGTACCAAGGGGAGGGCTGAAGATTCTCTGGCTGGTAGTAAAGGACATCGATTTTATTGAATGGATGGAAGTGAGAGACGCAAACCCATCGAATTCCTGCTGGCCACTCGTTGTATAGCCATTCTCCCCAGTATTTAGGAGCAGAAAAACGCTCATCAATAAATTGCTCGTATAATTCTGGTTGAACAACAACTCTAAAATCAATATCAGAGAATTCATCCGTTGTCCCTGATGCTATAGATCCTTGAACGAATAAAGCCTCAACACCTTTCTTCACTATAAAATAATCAATGACTTTTTTAAGTAAATGTTGACGTGCTGAATTTAACTCGTCTGCATTAAGTTTCATCCTTCATCCTCGTCAATTACTGCGCTGCGATCGAGTATTAGTAAGTTACGAAGTTGGTCTGTATCCAATTCAGTCAACCATTCTTCCCCAGCACCCACAACTTGTTCAGCCAATTGTTTTTTACTTTCAATCATGTCATGAATTTTTTCTTCTAAAGTGCCTGTACAAACAAATTTATGTACTTGCACATTCCGGGTTTGACCAATCCGAAATACTCTATCTGTGGCTTGATTTTCTACAGCTGGGTTCCACCATCTATCAAAGTGGAATACATGATTTGCTCGTGTTAAATTCAGTCCTACACCACCGGCTTTCAGAGAAAGAATCATAATCGGTGGCCCTTGAGGATCGTGTTGGAAACGGTCGATCATTTCCTCCCGTTGTTTTTTGCTGGTGCTGCCATATAAAAAGAATATTTCTCGTCCTAACTGTTTTTCTAAATAGGGTTTAAGTAATTTACCCCACTCAGCAAATTGTGTGAAAATTAAAGCTCTATCGCTTTCTGCTAAAACTTCTTCTAACATTTCTTCTAGGCGCAGAAGTTTGGCTGAATTATGTTGCTCTAATGTCGCTTCTTTCAAATATTGGGCTGGGTGATTGCAGATTTGTTTGAGTTTGATTAGTAAAGCCAAAATCATCCCCCGGCGTTGCAATCCTTCAGCAGATTCAATCTCTACTAAAGATTGTTCGACAATTTGTTGATAAAGTGCAGCTTGTTCGCCAGTTAAACCGCAAAATACGGTCATTTCTTGCTTATCTGGTAAATCTTGAATGATGTCGCGATCGCTTTTCAATCGCCGCAGTATAAATGGTTGAACTAATGAACGTAACTGAGTCAAAGAAGCGGTATCACCATACTTTTCAATTGGCATGGCAAACCGCCTCTGGAAAAATTGCTTATTGCCTAAATACCCAGGATTGAGAAAATCTAAAATAGACCATAGCTCTTGCAGTCTATTTTCTACTGGTGTCCCCGTTAACGCAATACGAAATGTCGCTTCTAATTCCCGCACTGCTTTTGACTGCTTCGCCTCTGGGTTTTTCACATTCTGGGCTTCATCTAAAACAATTATCTGCCAAGATGCACTTTGCAACGACTTGATATCTCGATGAAGAAGTGAATAGCTGGTAACGATTAAATCATGTTTTTTTACGGCTTCTAAAAATGCTTTTCCTTTTGGACGTTTGTCACCGTGATATTGCAAAATTTTCAGGCTTGGTGCAAATTTATTGACTTCTCTTTCCCAGTTGCCTAAAACGGAAGTTGGACAAACTAGCAGTGTTGGATTTTCTAGTACATCCTGTTCTTTCAAGTGCAGCAGAAAAGCAATGAATTGGACAGTGTTATGGCAAATAATATTGTTAGCGACAAAATTGTGATGTTCGCTAACTTCAAAGTCATAAATCCATCCATCATAATCTATGTCCTCTATTGATTCTATCCTGCAATAAAATACCTCTTGGTCGAGAAGACATTGCAAAGACTGTCTTGTTAAGCTCAACTGTTCTACATCTAGGTTGCTATATGCTGACAAAGTTTGAGTTGTCCACTTGGAAGGTTTTAATAGCTGATATTGTTCTTGGGCTTCTCCACTAATCATACGGCTCATCCCAGCTATTACTCGCTGTAAACTATCTCTAGAAAATTGCTGTGAACCATTAATATAAACAGTGTTGTGCATCCCAAAATGCCGCAATGGAAGTCCCGTTGCTATGACTGTTTGGGCAACCATATCAGAAGCAGGAATTCCTTCAATATTTGTGTTGCTGACTAGTTGACAAATTCGTTCTAATTTGCTCTTTTTTTCTGAGTTATTAAAACCAATTTCTTGGATAAATCTGCGGGCAGAATTCCCTCCAATTACACCAATATAGTAAGTGCGTAAAGTACGAGTTCCATTAGTGGCACACTTCAGTTTGGGCGATATTCGCAACCAAATACCGAAACGACGCAGTAGTGCCGAAAGTTGCTGAATTAGTAAAGCTGAAGCTGTAGCAATTTCAATACTCCCCATACTCAAAACAACAGCAGATTCAGCATCAAAATAATTTTGTAAAAATATCCGCACACTATCTAAGTCTGCCTGCATAATGAATGGCGGAATAGATTTTTCTGCCGATAGTTTACCCCAAACATAACCTTTAGCTTCTAAGAATCGCCGATAGGCTTGGCTATTAACTCGAAGAGCAGAAACTCTGTTAGGGAAGATAGAGATATTAGGGCTATTAATTTTGAGGTTATAGCGCTTTTGAATGCGTTGGCAAGTCTGGAGTAAATCGTCTAATACTCTGGTATCTTTTTGGGATATTGTGACTCTTCCCACATCGGGTAGTTCATGCCCTTCAGCAATCTGCCAAGCAAGAAACTTGACTAAATCAGGGTCTTGTGGTTTTCCATTCCAGAGCGTTTTACCTGGGACACAAACGTAATCACCTACCTGTAAGTTATTTGTCCAACCTTTACTTGTTAGAAGCTTGTGACGATGAGTGATAGTGATATTGCTACCGTCTTCTAGCGTGACTTTTCGTAATTTCTCGCGGACTTGCTGCCGATACAACCGCCTAACATTAGCCTGGACAATTTTGCCAGTTTTTTCATCTATGGAATTAACTAGTAATTGCTCTGTGGGGTTAGCCCAAAATCCCTCACCGTCAAACTCAGTTTCTCCAGCGTGAGTTGTCCAGATTGTCTCGGCTGTGTGTAACAGTCCATTTACATCGATTAATGTATTATTTGCTACACATTTGCCCAATCCCATATCGTCTGCGAGACATGCCCCCAAACCCCAACGTTCCAAGAAGGACAGCCAAGCAGCACCACGTTCTTGATAAGGTCGCAACTGTCCTTTAAAGGCTGCTGGTGTGGGCAAAGGTGCGATCGCTTGATTATTTGTTAACGCTCCAATCAACTCTTGCAATGCCCCTGATGCATCAAAGCTGACCACTGGTAATTTTTCAATTACTTGAGTATCGCCTGTACTGAAACGCAAGGCATCTTCCAGGGAAAGCGCCATTTGGTCTTTGCGAGTGGTAAAAAATGTTTGGGCTGTTTTGATGTCCTGGGGGCGCAATTCCACCCACTCGCCGTTAATTTCTACTAGCGGACTATTTAAAGCCACAAGTTTATCAAACTCGGCTTTGGAAATAGTCTGTCCGCCAATTGCCAATTGCCATTGGAAATTTAGTAGACTCTGCAACCCTAAACGTCCCTGCTTTGTCTTTGGAGTTTCAGCAGTAATTTTTAAACCTAAACGGTTCGCCCATCCTTCGCGGTTTGCTAAACTGGGAGGCAAAATTACTCCCAAACCACTGTCTTCTAACCTCCAAGCTACAGCCTTGATAAACTCATAAGCTTGCATGGGGGTGATCCGAGAAGATTGGGGATATTCGGTTTCAAAACTGGGTGCGATCGCTGGATATAAACGGGAAGCTACCCCCAAACCTCGCAAAAATGTTTCTTGTGGTTGGTCAATTGTCCGATTTTCATAAACCAATCTTTCAACTGGATTGTTCCAAATAGTTGCCGCATCCACTAAAAACTCTGGATTGTCAGCCGCTTGTAGAAAATACGCCAATGTCCAATCTGTTTCGCCAGACTCTGGAGAACGCAGTTGAAAACAGGTACGAAATAGACTTTTAAGAGTTAATTGGTATTGTAGCGGCATAGTCCAAGCCTTTAATGCCGCTTCCAGTCGTTCTACTTCATTTGCATCTGCATTGACTATATGAGATGCAGTAGTTAAGGCTTGCAACCACTGTCGCACCCCAGACGGTAAAGATGCGATCGTTTTAGCTTCAATTGGAGGTTGAGAACCTACCATTTCTCTCACTTGGGCATCTATCGTACTGTTGAGAAATCCCAAAAGTAATTCTTGAGGTTCTGTGGGAAAGTCTACATAAAGTAGGGATTGGGAAAACTCCTCCCCAGTCCCCACTTTTTCTTGATAAGTGCGACAAACCAACGGTATATTCCCAGAAAATCTTTCTAGGCGGGTTCCATCTACAGCACTATCTAGAAGTACTCGCCACTTAGCAGCAAATGCACCATCTGATTGTCGGTCAATTGTTGGTAAAAACTTACACCGGGAGATTAAATCTAAACTCCATCGGGCAACCTGCGACCAAAAGCGTAAATCTCCACCCAAAAAAGCATCTTCTCCTTTCGCAGCATTTAGGGGAATAGCAGCGAGAAATTTTACTGCTTCGCTGGCGTTGAGACAAAAACCTTCAACTCGCCACGGTTGCAAATATTGCGGGGAGTCTGTATTTTCCCCTAAGCTAGCAGAATGTACAGGGAAAATCGCTGTTGTTCCTCGATCGCTACCTTCTGGGATATAAGTTGGTAGGGCAATGATTTGAGAGTGTGTTGGTAAAACGATCTCAGGCGCACTGGCCGCTTTGCGCGTTCGCCCAGTAGTTGCGATCGCTTTGCCCTCCGCAGGCATCACAACTTGAGGTTGGTGGATGAAGTTGGTAATTGCCATGTTCTGGGAACGCAACCACTCACTCAACTCAACTGATGTCATTGCCAATGGATGTACTGGGATATCTCCAGATCCATTAGACTCGAAATTCACTCGTGGCGATCGCCAAGTTTCCCCCCAAATAAATAAACAACCATTTTGATTTTTTAGTAACCAATTACAGTGTAAAATCGCCATTTGCTAACTACTCAGATTTTCCCAAAACTCTAGAATTAAAATCACAATTATTCTATTTTTTGCATCTTCTCAAGAAGGATTCATTGTCCAAATTTCTCATATAATAAATATTTCAGGAATTATTCCACATAAACACTGTTAATAATGAATTTTCCCCTAATTAAAGTATTAAAAAATGGGATGTTAGTGGAACTGGATTATATGCATCCTCAAGAACAAGAGGGTGTAAGAGCATTACTCAATGTTGTAATTATTGAAGGTAAAACTTATCCCCAAAAGCAACCTCTCTCTCCTACAGAATTTTCAGCTTACTGGTTAAGCAAGGATGCCTTTGTTGTCAGGACATCTGTTATAGATCCTACACACAAGCCAAAAGAAATATTAGGGGCGTTTTATTTAAAGCCAAACTTTCCCGGTCGGTGTAGCCATATTTGCAACGCTGGTTTTATTGTACAACCTGAGTTACGCGGTCAAGGTTTAGGACGGTTCATGGGAGAGGCTATGCTTTCGATCGCAGCAAACCTGGGCTACGAAGCAGTAATGTTTAATTTGGTCTTTGAGACTAATATACCTTCAATTACACTTTGGCAGTCGTTAGGATTTGAGATTATTGGGCGAATTCCGGGCGCGGTGAAGCTAGAGAATGGGCAGGTAGTAGACGCGCTAATCTTGTATCACACGTGTTGAACGACTTGTTTATCTTTGTATGTAACCCAAGTCAGCCATAAGGCATAAATGTTAGGATTGCCACAGAAAGAGAATAGCGAAAGAGAAGGAAAAAAAACTGAATGGCAGAAGTTGATAAGTCAATATCCTTCGATGGAAGGGATATTCGACTGAAAGTAGGCCTATTAGCTCCCCAGGCTGGTGGGTCGGTTTTGATAGAATCAGGGGACACATCCGTTTTAGTGACGGCTACGCGATCGCAAGCCAGAGAAGGCATTGATTTTCTTCCCCTTACTGTAGATTATGAAGAAAGGCTATATGCCGCAGGTAGGATTCCCGGCGGGATCATGCGGCGCGAAGGTCGTCCACCAGAAAAAACAATTCTCACCAGCCGTCTTATAGACCGTCCCATGCGTCCCTTGTTCCCCTCATGGTTACGGGATGACCTGCAAATTATTGCCTTAACGCTATCGATGGACGAGTTAGTTCCACCCGATGTGTTAGCAGTTACAGGCGCTTCCATCGCTACCCTGATTGCCCAGATTCCTTTTAATGGGCCAATGGCAGCAGTGCGGGTTGGTTTAGTGGGAGATGATTTCATTATTAACCCCACTTATGCAGAAACTGAAGCTGGAGATTTGGATCTAGTAGTAGCAGGTTCACCAGATGGCGTGATCATGGTGGAAGCGGGAGCCAATCAGTTGCCAGAGCGAGATATTCTCGAAGCGATTGACTTTGGTTATGAAGCAGTGCGGGACTTAATCAAAGCGCAGCAAGATTTAATCGCCGAACTGGGTCTAGTAATAGTGCAAGAAGCACCACCAGAAGTAGACCAAACCCTAGAAAATTATATCCGCGATCGCGCCAGCGGCGAAATTAAGAAAATCCTGTCTCAATTTAGTTTCACCAAACCCCAACGCGATGCAGCTTTAGATGTCGTCAAGGATGAAATTGCCGCGACGATTAGCGAACTGCCAGAAGAAGACCCAATTCGAGTTGCTGCAACTGCAAATAAGAAGGCACTTGGTAACACTTTTAAAGATATTACCAAACACTTCATGCGGCGACAAATTATCGAAGATAACGTCCGCGTTGATGGTCGTAAACTCGATCAAGTGCGTCAGGTTTCTTGTTTAGTTGATGTCTTACCAAAGCGAGTCCACGGCAGCGGTTTATTTAACCGAGAACTAACTCAGGTATTATCCACTTGTACCTTGGGTACACCTGGGGATGCTCAAAACCTCAACGATGACATGCAGCTAGATCAGCACAAGCGTTATCTGCATCATTACAACTTCCCTCCCTTCTCGGTCGGTGAAACCAAGCCAATGCGGGCCCCAGGAAGGCGCGAAATTGGTCACGGGGCATTGGCAGAACGAGCGCTAATACCTGTGATACCGTCAAAAGAACAATTTCCCTACGTGATTCGCATCGTGTCGGAAGTACTTTCTTCTAACGGTTCCACCTCAATGGGTTCAGTCTGCGGTTCCACCCTCGCCCTGATGGATGCTGGTGTACCAATTATCAAACCCGTCAGTGGCGCGGCAATGGGTCTGATTAAGGAAGGCGACGAAGTACGAGTCCTGACCGATATCCAAGGCATTGAAGACTTTTTGGGCGACATGGACTTCAAAGTTGCCGGGACGGATACCGGGATTACCGCCTTGCAAATGGATATGAAAATCTCCGGTTTGTCTTTGGAGGTTATAGCCCAAGCCGTCCACCAAGCGAAAGCAGCCCGGTTGCACATTCTGGAGAAAATGCTCGCCTGCATTGACACACCACGGACTGAAACCTCACCTTATGCCCCACGTCTGTTAACAATCAAGATTGATTCAGACATGATTGGTTTGGTCATCGGGCCTGGAGGCAAGACTATTAAGGGCATCACAGAGGAAACGGGTGCAAAAATTGACATCGAAGATGATGGCACCGTGACAATTTCCGCTGTGGATGAGAACAAGGCCAAGAGAGCCAGAAATATCATCCAAGGCATGACCCGCAAGCTGCACGAAGGGGATGTCTATGCAGGACGCATTACTCGGATTATACCGATAGGTGCATTTGTGGAATTCTTGCCAGGAAAAGAAGGCATGATTCACATTTCTCAACTAGCTGACTACCGCGTTGGCAAAGTTGAGGATGAAGTAGCAGTGGGCGATGAAGTGATTATCAAAGTGCGCGAAATTGATAACAAAGGTCGCATTAATCTCACCCGCTTGGGTATCCACCCAGATCAAGCAGCAGCAGCAAGAGAAGCAGCGGCGGTGAATCGGTAACTCGATTTGGGATTTTAGATTAGATTAAATCTAAAATCCGCGATGCCTATCGTGAAGGCATCGCCGTATGCTTTTCTAATTTGACAAATTACAAATTATTTTAACGACTTTTCTAGTGTTTTTGGCTCTGGTAGAGGTTGACCGTCAGCCAAAGATGATTCAATCAGCATTTCTAAAACTTCTTGAGCATTTTTGAAAGCTTCTTCGTAAGTATCTCCGTGAGTATGACAAAATTCTCCCCATTCAGGAAGACTCACAACAAAACACTCATCTTCATCAGACCACTGAATAATTATTGTGTAGTGAGAATTCATTCTTGTTCTTCCTCTTGAGCCTTTTTAATTTCTTCTAACCTTTGGAGTGCATTATTAACGTCTTTCTCCTGGTAAGCTTTAGCATCATTCCCGTCTTTACCTGATATAGTAACTCTCCCAGATAGCAGGGGATGATACCAATTAGTGTGGCTACCTTTTCCAGGACGGTATGTAAACCCTGCTTTTAGCAACAAGCTTTTTAATTCTCTGATTTTCTTGGGCATATACTCAGCTTACATTTACTCTCTCCACTGCTTTAACTTCTCTTGAGCAAAGTTTCGCACTTGTTCATCTGGGTCATTCTCTGCTTTGTCGCGCAACAGTGGTAAAGTCTGGGGATGCTGAGGAAATTGCTTGATAATTATCTCTAGTGCAATTCGTCGAGGATTAGTCTTATAGTCTCGCTTACGCTCAAAGGGGTCATTGACAGCGCAGTTGTAGTAAATCTCAAACAACTCAGGCTGATATCTGAAGTGTTTGGCTAATGCTTGGATTGCTGCACTTCGCATATTCCATTGATTATCAGCAGTGGCGCGGTCTTTGAGAATCGAGCGGGTGTCCGGGTCATCTGGGAAATTACTGGCTAATGCTTCGATGGCTACACTTCGCACATTCCATTGATTATCAGCAGTGGCGCGGTCTTTGAGAATCGAGTGGGTGTCCGGGTCATCTTTGAAATTGCTGAGTAATGCTTTATTCGCTGCACGCCGCACATTTCCATCATTAGCAGTGGTGAGGTCTTTGAGGAATGAGCGGGTGTCTGGGTCATCTTTGAAATTGCTGGCTAATGCTTCGATGGCTGCACATCTGACATAGTTTTTATTATCAGCAGTAGTGAGGTCTTTGAGAAACGAGCGGGTGTCTGGGCGATCTTTGAAATTGCTGGCTATGCTTCGATGGCTGCACATCTGACATAGTTTTTATTATCAGCAGTAATGAGGTCTTTAAGGTAGTGTAAGGCATCACGGTTATCTTTCCAAATTGCGGCGATTGTTACAACTGCTTGAATGCGAACTTCCTGAACTAGCTTAGTTTCTTCTGCTTTGTCATAGGTGTAATAATACCAGAGGTCATATTTTGTTAAGTCTTTTACCTTGCCAAATAATTTATTAGCCACTGACACAATTACCGACCGATTTCTCACCTCTGCAAGACACTTAGCCGCTAAAAACAAGTTGATAAATTTTTTATCCTCACCATCTTGCACCATTAAGTGATTAATAATTTCACCAACAAATTTCGCATCAATCATTCCTGCAATTAGCAGCAATACCTCATGCCAAGTTTCATCTTGCCAATGTTTGCCAAAAACTTCAGTTTTGAGATCCTCAATTGAAATACTGCCTTCCTTCTCAAACTGCCAGACAAACTCCCAAGCACAGAAATATTCTAAAAATTTCCGATGCAGAAAGGCATTGCTTGCTATCCAGCCAATAAACCATTCCAGCATAATACTCACGTCTGCTAAGTGCTTGACTACGAGTATATACACCAGTCTGAGAAATCTTTCTAGATTTCTGGGTTTTTAGGCAGTGCGAGTCTATTCATCCAAAACTTAAGATTATCTGAATTTATATGCTGCGATCGCACAGATGTGCAAACTGAAGATTTGTTAAAAATAACTATATACTGTGCATGAATATTAGGAATAATTTTATGGTTCTACAAGTTAACCCCATCCAAAAAGAACCAATTGTTACTTGGGAAGCACTTCCAGCCGATTTCATTTTACCTGACGATCCAGTGGAAAATATTCAACAACCTGCGATCGCTGCTGCGCTTACCGATGCCTTGGGAAGCACAGGACGCATCCAACCACAAATGCTGATTGGCTCTAATTTTGGACTTGTAGCCACAGTCAACAAAAAAATCGTTGTCAAAGCCCCAGACTGGTTTTATGTCCCTCAAGTGCAGTCTGTGGGAACAAATGTAGTTCGTCGCAGCTATACCCCAAATTTAGAAGGCGCTGCTGTGACTGTAGTGATGGAATTTCTCTCAGATACAGAAGGTGGAGAATTATCAGTCCGCTCAACTCCACCCTACGGTAAACTCTATTATTATGAAAAGATTCTCCAAGTTCCAACCTACGTAACCTACGACCCTTACGAACCAAGTATAGAACTACGATGCTTACAAAATGGACAATATACCTTGCAGCAAGCAGACGCTAATGGACGTTACTGGATTCCTGAGTTAGAGTTATTTCTCGGAATTTGGCAAGGTGAAAGATTATGTCAAACCATGAATTGGCTGCGCTGGTGGGATACCGAAGGAAATTTACTGTTGTGGAGCAGCGAACAAGCCCAACAGGAACGCCAACGTGCTGAACAGGAACGCCAACGTGCTGAACAAGAACGCCAACGTGCTGATATATTAGCTGCTAAGTTACGTGAGCTAGGTATTGACCCTGATGCGACGCCGATAGCGTAGCGGTAGCGAGTCTGCGAGCGTCATAGCCCATCGTAGACATCGCATAACCTCAACAAATGCTGGGAATAATAATTTTGGGACATCAGCACCAAAATTCTATGAAACAGCAAAAAAATCAGTTTAGCCATCTTACTGCGATCGAGAGAAGTTATCTATCATTTCCGGCACAGTTTTTATTAAATCAAAACCTTCTCCAAGGCAAAATACTAGACTTTGGTTGTGGCTTTGGTAATGATGTTAAAATATTGCGCCAAAAAGGTTGTGATATTACAGGTTATGATCCTTATTATTTCCCAGAATATCCTGATAATAAATTTGATACCATAATTTGCTTTTATGTTTTAAATGTTTTATTTACCGAAGAACAAACTAATGTCTTAATGGAAGTATCGCATTTATTAAAACCAGGAGGCAAAGCTTATTATGCTGTAAGGAGGGATATAACAAGGGAAGGATTTCGAGAACATTATGTTCACAGAAAGCCTACTTATCAGTGTGTTGCAAAACTTCCCTTTACTTCAATTTGCTTAGATGAGCATCGGGAGCTATATGAATATGTTCATTATAATCATCAGCGAAATTCATCTAATTATTGTATATTTTGTAATCCTCACAAAAATCTAAAATTATTAACGGAATCAGCAACTGCTTATGCTATTTTTGATGGCTATCCAATAAGTAAAGGTCATGTTTTAGTTATTCCCAAACGTCATGTTAGCAATTATTTTGAACTTCCATTAAAAGAGCAATATGCTTGCTGGTTTATGGCGAACAAAGTCCAAGAAATTATCAAAGCAGAATTTGAACCTGATGGTTTTAATGTAGGAATGAATATCAATCGATCTGCTGGTCAAAATATTATGCACGTCAGTATTCATATCATCCCTCGCTACAAAGGTGATACTGTCTTTGCTAAAAGTGGAATTAGGAACGTTATTCCTAAAAAACAATAGTTTTTCTGTAATTATGCAGGATTCAAAATTCTGCTGTAACTTAACCGCTTTCAAGTAATTATAAAAATTCCTGAAACATCATGACTTCCTCAAACTTATCCCATAAGGTTGAGATCATCTCTTAAATCCTTTGTCACATGCTTTTTCAGTACAACCTCTACTTTGTTATTCTGAGCATTACTGTAATCATCTCAACTACTGTTGCGTTTACAGCTATGGCAGCGTCGCTCAATTTCTTTGGCTAGCAAGCCTTTCATTTCGATGATGCTAGCGATCGCAGAATACGCTACAGTTGCAGCAATGGAAGCAGCAGAAATTATTAAAACCTAAAAATTAGGTTTTGTTGAAAATATTGCAAAATATTTCAGTTAGGCCAGATTATCTGGATCTATTCCCAGCGCTCTTAATTGTTTTGCCAACTGTTGAACCCGTTGTTCTGCAACATCAGCGCGTTGCGCTTCTTGTTGAGCGCGTAGTGTTTCTTGTTTTACTTGTTCTGCGGGCGTGAGATAGCGTTGTCCTTGCTCATCATACCAATACATCCATTCCCGCGTTACACCACAATAATTTCCCCTTTCGCAACCAATTCCCAAGCCAATTTCTGGTAGCCAAACGGGGTTTCCCTTTTGCAATTCATACTTACCATTAACTAACTTATGTACTTCCAGATGCGGTTTGCGGCGGCGGCGAGAGGAATAAATCACGTAATAAAGTACACCCAAAGCCTCATATTCATCCAATTTAGTAGTGTATTCCTTGCGATAATTTTGGGAAACTACTTCTAGGATGAAAATCGGTACAACGTTTTCATCCCACAGCACATAACTAGGACGCAGTTCCTCATCATAAAACCGCTCTACTCCTAAGCTCAAAAACCCATCTGGCACAATTGGCGGTTTATCAGGGTGATAATAAATACCCATATCTATCGCAAATAACCAGTCCATGCGCTCTGACCAAAGCATCAACAAGATCGCCTTTAACAAGCCTGGTATCAATTCTTGCAGTTCATTATCCACAGGCGTTTCATCAGAGTCTGGTAGTTCCTCGGCTGAAGGCAAGTACCTTGGCAAGCTGTACTCTAACATGGCTGGTTTTCCCAAAACTCAAAGGATATTTGGCTCAACAGAATTATAGCGATTTCTCCCCTTGCAATGTCATTAGTACAGGACTTACGCAACTGACATAAGCAATGACGTGCGGAGCGCGCCGACTGCCTAAAAACTAAGCCATTGACATAGCAATATCTGGACGTTAGTAGTCTGTCTCATTAATCACGAGACATAAACGAGTTCGTAGTCAGAACTTTAGCTCTAGTTTTTTAAGCACTAAAGTGCTTACTACAAACTCTCGAAATTAGCTTGACAAATTACTAGTTGACTACTGTATATTAAGTACTCGACTTACACTAATTGATAGTTTTTAACTACTAAACAATCTTAAATCTGCCGGAATCATGAGCAATAAAATTTATTTGATGCTTAAATTCTAACTGTTATAATCCGATTATCTTGACGATCCAATGTTTTGCTTTGACTAAGGGATACCACTTGTGGTATTGAGAAACAGACGAGATTCGACAGATATATTAGTTACTAGCTCGTTTCCTGGTTGTGTATAGCATTGCTTTAGCTAAAGTTGCTTCCCAGTCAAGCATACAAGCGTTTATACCCCACCAAGGATGTTGCTTCAGCCGATAAAATTTTGGTAACTCTTAACTATTAATAAATATATCGGTGCTTAGTGCTATTCATGCTTTATATTTAGCGACAGGGTGGTGCAAACAGCTAACTTATGTTCCAAAACTTAGAAGGCAGTGCCCATCAGGAGCAATTCACGCTTTGATACTATCAGCACGTAGTGTAAGTAAAGGTTAAGTTGATATTCAAACTAATAATTTTTGCTGAATTGCGACGGATAAAGACTAAACTAAAAAGTCTTGTGCAGCAAAACCTGTAGCTTTAAATGAAGTAATCATGTCTAAGGTTCTTGTCTCTGATTCGATTGACCAAGCTGGAATTGACATTCTTTCGCAAGTTGCAACTGTTGATGTCAAACTAGGTCTAAAACCAGCGGAACTGATCGCAATTATTGGTGAGTATGACGCGCTGATGATTCGCTCTGGTACGCGTGTCACTCAAGAAATCATTGATGCCGGCACCCAGCTAAAAATCATCGGGCGTGCTGGTGTGGGTGTGGATAATGTGGATGTTCCTGCTGCCACCCGCCGGGGAATTGTGGTAGTCAATTCTCCAGAGGGAAATACAATTGCCGCCGCCGAACATGCGCTAGCAATGATTTTGGCTTTGTCTCGCCACATCCCCGATGCTAACGCTTCGGTGAAACGTGGTGCGTGGGATCGCAATAGCTTTGTCGGTGCGGAAGTCTACAAAAAAACTCTCGGCGTTGTCGGTTTGGGAAAAATTGGCTCCCATGTTGCGGCTGTAGCTAAGACAATGGGGATGAAACTCCTAGCTTATGACCCTTTTATTTCTACAGAACGAGCCGAACAACTTGGCTGTCAGTTAGTTGAGTTAGATTTACTCTTCCAGCAAGCAGACTATATCACCCTCCACATCCCGAAAACCCCAGAAACTACCCACTTAATCAATGCCACAACTCTGGCAAAAATGAAACCCACAGCTCGGATTATCAACTGCGCTCGTGGTGGGATCATTGATGAAGTAGCTTTAGCAGCAGCTCTGAAAGCGGGTAAAATCGGTGGTGCAGCCTTGGATGTGTTCGAGTCAGAACCACTGGGTGAATCGGAATTGCGATCGCTAGGCAAAGAAGTTATCCTCACCCCCCACTTGGGAGCCTCTACGGCAGAAGCTCAAGTGAATGTGGCTATTGATGTTGCCGAACAAATTCGGGATGTACTTTTAGGACTACCAGCACGTTCAGCCGTCAACATTCCTGGACTCGGCCCCGATGTGTTGGAAGAACTCAAACCCTATATGCAACTAGCAGAAACTCTAGGTAATCTGGTAGGACAGCTAGCTGGCGGACGGGTGGAAGTACTCAATATTCGACTGCAAGGGGAACTCGCAACCAACAAAAGTCAGCCTTTGATCGTCGCTGCCCTCAAAGGACTACTTTACCAAGCTTTGCGGGAACGAGTAAATTACGTAAATGCCAACATAGAAGCCAAAGAACGCGGAATTCGGGTAATTGAAACTCGCGATGCTTCCATTCGAGACTATGCCGGCACACTGCATCTAGAAGCCACGGGTACTTTAGGTACTCATTCTGTCACAGGTGCTTTGTTGGGTGAGCGGGAAATCCACCTCACCGACGTTGACGGTTTCCCGATTAACGTCCCACCCAGCAAATATATGTTGTTTACCCTGCACCGCGATATGCCAGGGATTATCGGCAAACTTGGTTCCCTACTCGGCAGTTTTAATGTGAATATTGCCAGTATGCAAGTAGGTCGTAAAATCGTCCGTGGTGATGCCGTAATGGCTCTGAGTATAGATGACCCTTTACCAGAGGGCATTTTGGATGAGATTATAAAAGTCCCTGGTATTCGGGACGCGTATACAGTAACACTATGAGTGCTGAGTGCTGAGTAAAGAAAAGTTAGGAGTGAATAGTGAGGAGTTAAAAGTTAAAAACTCCTAACTCCTAACTCCTAACTCTCAAACTTATAACTCAGCACTCACCACTCAGCACTCAGCACTCAAAGATGGCAAACACCTGGTGGGAAATACAGATTTTATGCGAACCAGACCTAGAAGATACGATCTTTTGGCGACTGGAAGATTTTGGCTGTCGTGGTACGGCTAGTGAAAACAAAGGAAATTCATCTTTAGTCAGGGCTTATCTGCCGACAATTCAAACACAGCTACTAGATTTGGCAGCGCTATCGCTATGGCTGCGTCAAGATGCCCTCTGTGTAGGGCTTTCATCTCCTTCACTGCAATGGCAGTTAATTGATGAGGAAGATTGGGCGACTAGCTGGAAACAATATTGGCATCCACAAGAAATAGGCGATCGCTTCCTAATTAACCCCGCTTGGCTACCATTACCAGAAACAACGGAACGGTTAGTAATTCGCCTCGATCCTGGTGTAGCATTTGGTACGGGCAACCATGCCACCACTCAGCTATGTTTGGAATCTCTGGAAATGCGGCTGAGTGGAGTTTCGCAGTCGTTTGTGGGTAATAGTGGCAAACATGAACATCTAGTAATTGCGGATATTGGCTGTGGTTCTGGTATTCTTTCCATTGGGGCGCTGCTAATGGGTGCCGAGAAAGTCTATGCAGTGGATACTGACCCTTTAGCGGTGCAATCAACTATTAGCAATGGTGTCCTGAATGACATTAGCCCAGAACGTTTACTACCTGCACAGGGAAGTGTAGACGTTTTGAAAAAACTAATTGAAAGCCCAGTGGATGGTATTGTCTGCAATATTTTGGCTCATGTGATTATTGAATTGCTTCCAGAAATGAGTGCGATCGCTAAACCTGAAACTTGGGCGATATTCAGTGGAATTTTACTAGAACAATCTAAAGCTGTTGCTGATGCTTTAGAAGAAAATGGCTGGGTTGTTGCTACTCTGTGGAAACGCAAAGAATGGTGTTGCTTAAATGTACGGCGTTCTTAATTCGGTATAAATTATCGTCATTCTAAATTATTCGTAAACAATTAGATCCCCAACTTCTCAAATAAGCCGGGGATCTTTAAGTAAGTGACATAATATATAGATTACCCACTATTGACTTTTGAAACTAGCGATGAAAGAACGGCTACAAATCCACAAAAAAGCTGACTCATCCGCTTATTCGTCAGAGCAAAGTCAGTTGCAATCGTATTTATTCACTACTCACTCTCAACTTGGCTCCAAGAAGCCTATAGTACAGGCAAAGGTAGAAAATCAGAAATTTCAACAATATCAGTTTGAGGCAACGAAACTCCAAATACAAGCCAAGCATGGCACTATCACGCCAGAGGGACAAGAACGACTCACTGTATTGCAAACAAAGATGAATGAGTCTTTGCAGCAAGGCAAGGAACACTCTTCGCAGTTTGGTCATAACTTGAGCAAAATGGCGATCAAACGTGCTGATAACGTGTCAATAGGAGAAATACAGCCAAAACTGACTATTGGTCAATCAGGTGATCGATATGAGCAAGAGGCAGATAGTGTCGCTACTTCTGTAGTCAACCAAATTAATCGATCTCCTCTGCAAAACCAGGATGCACAGCAGACAATACCAGCTAATAAGAACGAACAAGCAAAGTCTGAAGAAATATTAGCAGCAAATAACTCAGCAGATAAAAAACAAAAATTTTTACAAGAATATTCACTAGCCAAAACACTAGTTAATGGCATAGATGACACATTGCCACAAGATAAAATACTGGAACAACTTTTCAAAAACTTTGTAAATATCCAATTTCAATACACAATGGTGAGTAAGAGTCCAGAAACTCTACTAAAAGGCTCTCCAGAAGGAGATTGTCAGACATTAGCCCGTGCTTTTAAAAAAGTTGCAGAAGAATATTTTGGCATTGAAAAAATCGCAATTGAAAGTATCACCAAACCTTTTTTGAGTGAAGCTGGAGCTACGCCATATCAAGGGAAAAAACCTAATTGTGATGATGGAAAACGATGGTTTTTCCAAAACCATTATTGGGCTAGCTGGAATGGAAAAATTTATGATGTTTTATTCCTCAGCAATAAACGAACCGAAGCTGATATGGCAAAACAGGTGCAACCACTCACATCAATGTTGATGCCTGAACAAGAATACTATCAAACAGAAAAAGGAAAAATTGTATATCCAATTGTTAATAAGTATTCTACTGTAGATGTGACGATTTTTGAAAAACTGAAAAACTTTATTAATAATCTCGGTCGGTTTTTCTCCAACAGTATGAGTGCGATAATCAATAAAATTCGGTCTTTATTTGCCCAAAGTGGAAACAATACCAGTGGTTTGGATTCTCTAATGAGAGAACTGGAACACGACAAAAATAATAGTGCGATCGCAAACAACCAAACTCAATAATTCCAACTTGATATTGTAGTGTGGAAATTGCTCAAAAATTTTGGCACTAGGGGTACGACAAATCTCAGAGCAACGCAAACTTTGTTACCACCGCAGGTATCGCTATCTTTGGTTTCAGAAATAATGGTGGGAAATAATGCAGAATTAAAATATCCATAATCAATCTTTCAGTCCCCCCATGACTACTATTAAGGAACAACTCATTGCTGCGATCGAAACCGCTCCAGAATCGATTCTAGAGGAAACTCTCGACTATCTCGAATATCTCAAAACCAGAAAAAATCGCTCTGGTGTTAAACCAGCAAGTGCCATTATCCAAGATGGCGAACCAATACTGCGTGGCTCCAAAGCTAAAGATTTGCTGAAATTTGCTGGTACCTGGCAAGGTGAGGACTTTGAAAAATGTCTCCAGTCTGTTTATGACACCCGCTCGCAGGCTGAATTCTGATGTATCTGCTTGACACTAATCACTGTAGTCGCATCATCTTCGGTGAACCCAATCTCATCCAACAGCTACAAGCCCATAGCGAAACGGGCGTTGGCACCAATGTCATTGTCTGTGGAGAACTACTTTATATGGCAGCCAAATCTGAACAAAAAGCCGCCAACCTCGAACGGATTAAGACTTTTCTAAACACTATCGACCTTTACCCCATTAATCTACCAATCTCAGACATTTACGGCGATCTCAAAGGTACACTTGTCAACGCATTTGGCCCTAAAGAGAAAACCGAGCGACGAAAATTCAACATACAGACTTTGGGCTTTGGGGATAACGACCTTTGGATAGCAGCTACTGAAATTTACTACAACCTCACAGTAGTCTCAACGGACAATGATTTCCAACGTATTCACCAGATTCGCCCTTTCGCTTTAGAGTCTTGGGTTTGAACAGCAATATCTAGCTTACTAACTTGGCTTTCACCACTGCCCGGAATTATCTTCTTGTTGCAACCCAATTAACTGTCGCCGCTTCCAAGCATAGTGAAGAATATTAATCCCTAATTCCTGAGCTGTCCGAATGGTTAATCTGGGTAAACTCAAATCTCTATCCAATCCCCAAGCAGTTGCTAAATCTCCAATTGCTAAAATAATTCCTCCACCAATTAACAGTTTTATCTGTTGTTGATTAACCATTGGTAAGGCAGCAAATAAGAAAGGTTTTGTCCTTAAAGGATGACTCCGTTGCAATTCTTCTAAAGGTCTTAAAGGACTCTCTAACTGTTGTGCCAAAGCTTGAGTACTCTCAATTAGAGGATTAGCATTTGTTGGTGCATCAACAAAAAGTACACCACCTAAATTTAAATAATTTCTCAGGGATTCAAATTCGAGACTATTTAAAGATATAGCCTGTCCACCTGTGAGATAAAGGATATCATAGTCTTGGATGTTTTCTGCTAAAGAAACCTGACCTGGTTCATCAGCCCCTCGCAAACTTGGGTACAGGGGTTCTACTGCTTGTAATAAATATGAAAGGCTGAAAAAATTACGCGCACATTCAGGATCGCTATGAGTCGCCTGCGCCATACATACAAGTGCTTGAGGACGCATTTGTGCCTGACGACGATAACGCAAATCAATATTATTATATCCAGGGAAAAAAGCATCCGCAGGTTGGGTAATGTCAGTATGTCCTGGTTGTAGGAGTATTCGACATATTTCTATTTCTGAACTAGCTGGTGTAGAGTTTATTTGGTCAATTCGATAAGTTTCTTGAACAATATCTCTTTGCTGTCCGCGCCGCAATTCATCAGGGTCTACATAGCTAACTACTAAGTAAATCATGAGCGGTTCAGAACTTACTACTTCTAAATCGATGGGAAAATCATAAGAAGTTGGTACAACAATTAGATTACCTGCTAAATCAATTGCAATACCAGGTTGAATTTGTACCCAACGTCCATCTCGATATCTAGCTTCTACTTGGCTTGGAGCAGTTACATCTCGCACGCCTAAACCGCAGACAATTCCTGGTTGATTTAAACTTTGATATTGAGCATTTTGCCGATTACGGTGATATTCATGGGCTGTGCGCCAACGTTCCGCATTGATTAGTAAGCCGTCTGCGGCTTGCAGGCGTTCTAAGGATTTAATTGGTGGAGGTGGGAAAGGATGGGACATAGTAATTTTAGATTTTAGATTTTAGATTTTGGATTAAAAGTCTGTTTAATTTTACTTAACTACGAATTACGAATTACGAATTATTTAATTAGAGGGATTTTCGATAGATAATTCGTATGTGCAAAAAGCAGGTTTTTCTTGTTCTATGATTCTTTGAATAAGTTCTTCGTTGATAATGCCACTAGAAATATTTGAACGCAAACGCACTATAAAATGATATGGTTGTCCACCGGCTAAAACTGCATTTCCTAATTGTGCATCTCCTATAATGAAACTTGGCCCAAAAGGTTCTGTGATACTAATATGTTTATCAGCTTCATTGGGTAAATGTTCGTCTAGCGGTAAACCAGTATAAAGATGTAAATAAAGACGCAATCCTTTACGAGTTCCCCGCCAGCGATAAAGTTCTACGGCTCGGCGAATTAAACGCCGTTGTTGCTGGAGATCCCAAACAGAATCTACTTGCCAAGCAACCCAATGAGCCATAAAGGGTAATAATGCTTGCGGTGCTGTCAAAGGGTCGAGGTTTGCCCACATGACGTTATAACTATCAACTATTGGTTGAAAAGCTTGCTCAAATATTTTCATGAAGCGACCAATAAAGTCCACCTCCCGATACAAAATTGGCAATAATTCCATGTAGGCAGTGTAGGGACGGATGTATAAATCGAAATACTCGCTTCTCTCGATTTGTTCGTTGTCTGTGCCTGAGTCTATGTGTAGAGTAATTAGGCTACGAAAATTGAGTGTTAGTTTGTCTTTTTTTCCAGGGGAAATTGCTTCTTGGTCTTCAAAAAATGTGTCGGGAATTGAGAAGTAGAGAACAGCATCCATTTGCCCACGAGGCGGTATTTCACTGCCTTCTGTGCCAATCTGACACCACTGGGATGGAAAGTTTCCTTCAACGCTTAAGCTTACCCGCAAAGGACGTTGTTCCAAGTTTTGTACTTGCACAATCATCTCGCTGGGATGTCCAGGATGCAAAAGCAAACTACGTCCAGCTACATCGATGTTTTCTGCATTTGCAAATGCTAAACCTGCCACAGGTAAAGCTTCGGGAATTTGCATTGGCGTTAATTGAATGCTTACAGCTGGACTAGAGCGACTTTGAACCATAGGATTGGGGACTGGGGATTGGGGATTGGGGGAGAAGAACTACTGACAAATGACAAATTACGAATTACGAATTACGAATTACGAATTACGAATTATTTGGATGTCGTGATTGGAACGCAGATTTGTATCAGCCCAAGAACATATCAAACCTTCCGATCCCGGATCGATCAATTGTTCTGGTGATGGTTGTCGTCGCCAATTTTCTCCTTGCTTGCGGATGGGAAACAGCAAGACGGGGCCTAAATGACGCACGCCTGGGGTTTGTTGCAGTAATGCGACAATATCTGATGTATAAACTGGTCGCCCAAATGGCCAACCTTTGCCGTCGATTCCTCCAGTTAAGGGGTTTAAATATTTATATAGCGATCGCCTCAAATTCCGACGAATTTCTTCGCTAGCAAAAGGGTTGTTGTATGCTGGCTCTAGAGCAACTTCTGTCTGTACAGAAACACCTACGTAATTTGGCTCTTGTAACTCTACTTGTACCCCTAATAAGCGTCTTTCATCTAAGTAACTCAAAATTTGCTCTTGCAGGGCATTACTGAGAGCAAATTGTTCTGGTGTCATCCCATTGCCTTGGGTGATCGCATCTGTGTTTGCATAAGGCACTACCAGTAAACTAACTATACCAGCTTGTCTACGAGAATTTGCTGGCAAACACCGGACGCGAGCGATCGCACCAGCACCCGCCTGTTGAGTTAAAACTTCAAAATCTTCAGCAGTGACGGCGCGATCGCGCGTGCGGAGGATGCGGGGAGCCTTCATCACAGCTTGTTCCAGCGATTCGGCATCTGCTCCATTGATTGCTGGTACGCGATTGACCACACTAGCAATGTATGGATATGCAGACTTCAAAAACTGAATTGCCCCAGTTTGCACATTGCCTTCTCTACCACCGCCTGTACGATAACTAACCATCCTAATCTCTGCACCACGGGGAGGAATTGCCCCATATTGGTGTTCCGACTGGTTATTTTCGAGAACTTGTACAGATGTGTCATCCAGTGATGGTTGCTGAATTCGCGTTCGCACCTGTGTTTGTTGTTTAAGTTGGCTAGGTTCCCGAATCAGCGGCCCGAATTGGATTGTACCAGTGATGGAATCGATGGTGTAATGAAAGTTATGCGGCCCAGAATCAGCAAAATCTCTCACCTCAGTCCACTTTTGCGGCAAACCACCAGCCGGAGTAACTAAAATATACTCATCTTCTCGGCGTTCTAAAATTGGTGCTGTTTGTAACTGGAAACTTTGACCGGGTGTACCATCACTAATTCCCAATCGCTCATCTTGAATCAGCGTACTATGGCTAGCCCTAACAGTACCGCCAATTGAACGCACTGCTAAACCAATAATTCGTGGCGGACGATTGTAACCAGTTTCATTCGATTCTGTGCTTACAAAGCTACAGCGCAACCAGCGACCTCGGTAAGAGGTAAAATTAGCCACAGGCCAAATTTGAGGTAAATGCAGACGTACTTCTGCACCTTGAGACGGGTTTTCACCTTCTTGGGCGATTTCATAAAAACTGAAGCCGCGAGTTTTATCATCTGATTCTTGCAATAAAACTGATTGCCAATTTTCCCCATCCCAAGCTTCCCATCTCCGGGGTGGTTGATTGGGGTTAATTCCCGCAGGAGTAGCCGCAGCCCCTTGGAAAATAATTTCTAAAACATTAGCGTCTAAAGGATCGTCAGAATTAATTGCTAGATAAAAGCAATTACCAGGCTGGGGTTCCTCTTCAAATATCGGTTGTTCGTTACCTGTCCAGTAACCGTTAGATTGACGAGTCCAGGAAGTTGTGACTCTTTCGCGCAGAGATTGGGGAATATCTTCGGTGGTTTGGGCAGTTAAGAAATGTTGGATGCGGGGTTTGCCGATAATTAAAGGAGAATCTGTGCTGAAGGTAATCGCTTCTGTAGTTTCAGTGCGGATAGTAGAGGCTTCTAATCCGGCGGGAATCGTGTAGGCTCCAGGTAATGCAGCGCTTAAATAAAAAGTTAATTCTGTGCGGGCTGGGGCGGGAGGCTGGAGACGAATACCTAGTAATTCTAAAAAAGCAACATAATTTTTTCGGGGTACTTGGTTGAATCTGAGCAACATTTGGTCAGTTAACCAAGCAAATAACTCAATGAGCGTAATTCCAGGGTCGCTGAGGTTGTGGTCAGTCCATTCTGGACAGTAGCGAGGAATACGCATGATACATTCTTGCACCAAATCATCAAAGGCGCGATCGTCTAAGTTGGAAGAAGGTAATTTCGGTAAAAAATCAAAGTTCACGATTCCTCCCCAGCTGACACCAAATAATAAGGATAAACAAAACTATAAATATCGGGACTGTCTTTGAGCCGATAATTGATGATGATGTCCACTCTGCCACGCACTGGATCGGGATCGGTGATAACTTCATCGATAGTAATGCGTGGTTCCCAAACTTCTAAAGCTTCCAATACATAAAGGCGGATTCGCAGTAGGGTATCGCTATTTAAAGGTGCAAACGCCAGTTCCGATAAGCGCGAACCAAAGGTAGGCCGATAAACCCGCTCACCTACACCTGTGCGGAGGATAATCCAAATAGATTCTTTAACTTTTTGATCTTCACGGCTAAGTTGTATCCCACCTTGCACGTTTAAATGCAGTGGATAAGCCCAACCTGTTCCCAAATAGGCTCGATCGCGACCATAAACCATATCTGGCACTTAGACAGCTGTTACATGGATATCTTTAAAGATATCGGCACAGAGAGTTTAAGCCTATTCGCCAAAGGTCGAGGATGAAGGGGCGGGGGGCAGGGGGCAGGGGGCAGGGGGCAGGGAGGCAGAATGATTTGTAATTGTAATTTGGTAAGCTGTTCCACATTTAACTTGCATATATTGGGCGGGCGAGACGCCCACCCCACAAGAAATGTACAATTTCAGATTATGTAAACTAGATGTGGTTTAGCTTATAAATTAAGATTCATAGACGAGTCTTTGATATTCGCGGACGAGTCTTTAATACTCGCGGACGAGTCTTTAATACTCGCGGACGAGTCTTTGATACTCGCGGACGAGTCTTTGATACTCGCGGACGAGTCTTTGATACTCGCGGACG
>NZ_JAVRCA010000082.1:27413-37087 GCF_034530995.1 Nostoc sp. DedQUE04
AGTCTTTGATACTCGTAGGCGTAGTATTCCCCTGCCCCCTGCCTCTCCAATCAACCGCCAATCAAAACAGTGGGATTACCTTTGATAATTTTATTTGGTGGCCCCAATGCTTCTAAAACGGTGTCGCCCATGCGAGAAGCAGGCAAATTGTTAATCAGCACTGTCTGACTACCGTCAATCACAACTCCAGGGCCGTGGGGAGGGACGGGCAAGGGTGTGGCGCAATTATGAATATCAGCACCAGCAGCAGCAGCAGCGATCGCACTACCCATAGTAGCAGCTGATGTTGCCTTTGTAGTTTGTTCCGCAGCTAAGGCAGCAGGTGCCCCTGGTGTACCAGCCGCCGCTAAAGTAGCAGCCTCAGCCGCTTGGATAGCTGCATCAGAAGATGTTTTGGCAGACTGTAAACCTGGTACTGCGGCAGCAAGCACACCCCGCCACGCAGGTAAAGACCCAATCAACACATTGGGACTACCCGGCCCTCCTGTTAAAACTGGGGGTAAGGGATGCGCTACATTGTCAGTAATTCTTGCTGCTGGTCTACCCACGACAACCTCCTATTGTGTTAATTACGAATTACGAATTACGAATTACGAATTAATTAAGTCGAATCAACGCACCTTTGACTGTAATCGTACCGTTGGCTGAAATGTCAATATTGCCAGCAGCATCTAATGACATATTACCTGTTGATTTCACTGAAACAGATTTAGCCATATCGTCCATTTTGATTCTATGACCGCCTTTGGTTTCGATCTCTATGCACCTTTGACTGTCATTAAGATATATTTTGTGACCGTATTCAGTTTCTACACGAATACCTTTTTTGCTAGTTCCTTTATCTTCTTCAATAAACTGTAGAGTATGACCTACACGAGTTTTAATGGTGCGTAATCTTACACCACTTGTAACTGAATCCCTTACCTTTTCCGGTGGTGCATCCTTGCCATTCCATACTCCGCCAATAACGTAGGGACGGTGGATATCGCCATGCTCAAAACCTACTAAAACTTCATCGTTTACCTCTGGTAAACAGTCAAAACCTCTATTTTGACCTGCTCCCACAGCTACAACTCTCGCCCAGTCACTTGTATGTTCTTCTGTGAGCGTGGGAAACTTAACCTTCACCCTCCCCCATGCCTCTGGGTCTTTATTATCAGTGACAATTCCCACTAATAAAGTCTCAGATGGCTGTAAGCGTTTTTCTGGAGATAGAGTTGTGAATAAGCTACCAGAACGTAGTCCCCGCACGCTGAAATAAGTTTCATAAACGCGTTGACTGAAGAAATGGCGGGTTTCTGTAACATAATACTTACCACTATAGCGATCGCCCATACCCTGAAGATTAATAACCCGTCCCGGACGAATCTCAGGATTCCCTTCTGCTTTGGCATCTGCATAAACAAATTCTCCCCCTAGTTCATCACACAAAGCCTGAGCCATTGTGTCTGCTTGTTTTTTACTGGCAACAGGTTTATCTACAACAATCATTTTGGGAGACTTAAGATTAGAAAATGCATTACTAGTACTACTTCCTAGCCGATTACCTGTCTCGGTTATTTGCTTTTCTTTCTTGGCGGTTCCACTAATCAATTTTTTCTGGGTATAGTCCCAGGCGCGTACTTCTACAGAACTTATCTGTTCAGCACTGGTAACGCGGGTACTAAATTTATTAATATCAACTAGCCATTTTAATGATAAAGAACCCTGAGTTTTTGGTTTGCAAAAATTTAGCTTTTCCTCTGTAATAAATAACTCAAAACCAATGCGGGCAGCCCTTTCTCGCAAAAACTCCATATTAGTTTGGTTTTCTTGAAAAACATACTTATGAACTTCACCAGTTGCCTCTATATTGCCAAGCTTTATGCCTACTTCTTTAACTATTTGCTTGACTATATCGCTATCAGTTTTATTTAAAAAAGAACGATTATAACGACCTCTGTGCAGACGATGAGAAATATCATAACCGCGAACAATGATATCAGCTTCAGATTTTTCGTTGAAGTTAACTTCCATCGCTGTAATTTCGCCTTCAATGAGGAATTCGCCTACCTCTTCTTGAAAGTTATTATCTAGAGTCGTACTCGAAGTAAAACCCAACTTCACTTTTTTACCAATTTTAAATAAAGGCTCATGTCGCCAAGCTTTGTTTTCTGGTCGGTCAGATGCGGGAATATAGCTGTTATGGATTACTAGCGTAAACATTGCTGGTAAATGAAGGCTTTCTTCGATTGTGATTTGCAACAAATCCTTCATTAATTCAGGAGAAGCCTGTTTTCCATCTATTTGTATTTTAGGTTCGCTTAAATAAAGACTTTTTTTTGCAGGCATAATTATTACTTTATAACTTATGGAATGTTCAGTAACACCTCTTTGGCTAAAGACGCGATTCATCGCGTCTCTACAAATGGTTTATTTGTCGCATTCTTTTTTCAAATTGGTATTATTTATTTTGTCTTACTCAGTGTTTGTCCTTTTGGATCTCCCGCACGAGCATCTCCTGTAGAAGCAGATTGACGGCCTCCAGGAAGGTTATTCTTATCTACTTCTTGCAAGGCTATATCTACCAGTGCCCTTACTGGTGTACCATCACTCAAAAACATATTTAAAGTGTAGGTTAAACTCGTGATTACGCAATAAAAATACTCGTTTCCCCATGTAAATATATAAACAGGTGGTCGTTTATCAGTTGCTTTACTGATAGTTTCTACACCTTTCTTAATTTTATCTATATATTTTTTCATCACCGATTCTTTTGTTTCATAAGTATCATAAAGTAACTGTTTGAGCGTAAATTTGTAAGGTTCAACGCCAGAAAAGTTTACTTTTGGAAGTAGAGTCGTTCCTCTATTACCATCCTTACTTTCCCACTTAACAGTCCGAGAGAAACTAATATCTGTAGGATTAAACATTAATTCAATATCTGGCGCTTCACCGTTATAAGCTACAAGTTTGGCTTTCTCAAGTTGCGGTTGACGTTTTTGAATAACAATAACTGCTGGACTTGCCATTTGAGTATTTCTCCAAAAATTAATTCTTAAATACAAATTTACCAAGGTAATCTACCAGAGGAACCACCATGTCGTTCTCGCTCAATTTCTATTCGTTGTCGTAATCTGCTATAAACTTCACGAGCTAAAGCTTCAAGATCGGCTGTATCATCTTTCTCATCTTCTTGAGAAAATGAAGATGCGCTCTCTATCGTCTCAGTTACTGGTGCTATTTCTCTAGATATGTCGGGTGGAGTAACTTCTCCACCATCAGCAAAGCCTCTAGCTGAAGGAAGGTGTTTAGCAAAAACTTGTGGTGATTCTGAAACATGAGAAAATTCATAATGGCTATTAGATTCTCCATCATTAAAATTAAAGCTAGTGAATTCATCATCATTTCCATTTAGTAAATCTTCCACACTTGACCATTGAGAAGGTGTATTTGACCATTGGGAAGATGTCTTAGTGGTAGAATTTGCTTTTCGGAAAATTAGGGGAGGTGATGAGTATTGAGGTGAGAATTCACCTACATCAGTTGTTTCATTGTGAAGGGTATGAATCTCTGGAGAATTGAGAATAGAAAGTTTCTGTTTATTAATATTCAACCCCAAGGAAGAAGGAATTAAAGAATTGGATATCTCAGGTGAATCAGTCTCAGTACTTTTTAGCTGTAATGAAGTGTCTGGAAAAGAATCGACTTTAGTCGGAGTCTCTGGAGAAATTGTTTCTTCTGGTTCTGTAGGATTGGGTGTCTGTAAACTTGGAAGGATAATATCTTGGGGTGTTCCACCCGTGTTGATGTGATGTAGTAGGGGTAGATTCTTCTGTGCATCTCTAGTATTAATCACAAACTCCCCAGGCGTAAGCATTGCAGGTACTGTATCTGAGGGTGCTATTTGCTGGCGATTTTCAACGCGGGAATCTGTTACGTGGCCACCAGTAGCATAACCTTTAGGTGCTGGCAAATTTTCTGCGATCGCATTTTGCTCAATTTGAGGTAGTGTGTTTACCTCATTTTCTGGGGAGATGGGATTATCTGAGGTATCAACAAAGGTTAATATTTCAGGCTTTTCTTCATTTGTTACCGCAGAGGTAAATTCTGATTTTACTATTTGTTCATTATCAATAATTTCCCTGAAAATACTTGCAGTTTCAACAATCTCAGGCGATGTGACGGTAAGTGGTGCGATCGCAGTTTCACCAATCTCAGGTGATATGGCGCTAATTATTGGTGTTTCTCCAATCTCAGGCGATGTGACGGTAAGTGGTGCGATCGCAATTTCACCAATCTCAGGCGATATAGCGCTAATTATCGGTGTTTCTCCAATTTCAGGCGATGTGGCGGAAAATGGTGCGATCGCAGTTTCACCAATCTCAGGCGATATGGCACTAATTGTTGGTATTTCAACAATCTCTGGCGATGTCGCGGTTAGTGGTGCGATCGCAGTTTCACCAATCTCAGATGATGTGGCGATAAGTGGTGCGATCGCAGTTTCACCAATCTCAGGCGATATAGCGCTAATTATCGGTGTTTCACCAATTTCAGATGATGTGGCGATAAATGGTGCGATCGCAGTTTCACCAATTTCAGGCGATATGGCGCTAATTATCGGTGTTTCTCCAATCTCAGGCGATGTAGCGGAAAATGGCGCGATCGCAGTTTCACTAATCTCAGGCGATATAGCGCTAATTATCGGTGTTTCACCAATTTCAGATGATGTGGCGATAAGTGGTGCGATCGCAGTTTCACCAATTTCAGGTGATATGGTGCTAATTATTGGTGTTTCAGAAATCTCAGGCGATGTGGCGGAAAATGGTGCGATCGCAGTTTCACCTATCTTAGGCGATGTAGGATTAATTGTTGGTATTTCAACAATCTCAGGCGATGTGGCGCTAAGTGGTGCGATCGCAGTTTCACCTATCTTAGGCGATGTAGGATTAATTGTTGGTGTTTCAGCAATCTCAGGTGATGTGGTAAGAAGTGGTGCGATCGCTGTTTCACCAATTTCAGGTGATGTAGGAGTAATTGTTGGTATTTCAGCAATCTCAGGTGATGTGGTGAGAAGTGGTGCGATCGCTGTTTCACCAATTTCAGGTGATGTAGGAGTAATTGTTGGTATTTCAGCAATCTCAGGTGATGTGGTGAGAAGTGGTGCGATCGCAGTTTCACCTATCTCAGGCAATATGGCGCTAATTGTTGGTATTTCAACAATCTCAGGTGGTACTAAAATGGGCTGACTTTCTGTAAACTCGTTATTAGTACTCTCAAGATAGCTGTCACGTTGCAGTGAAGTCAGATTTGCTGAGGCATCCGAGACATTAACCACCATAGCAGACTGTGACTCTGAAATTACTAACGGTTCATTATTATCAGAGTTTCTGAATAAATTAGGTGTGTCTTCAATCTCGGCTGAGGTAAGTGTTAACTGAACAGGTATACTCGCTAGAGACTCACTTGAAACACCGGAATCAATTTTTTGTTGTATTGCAATAGTTTTTTTTGCAACTGAAGAATCAGAATTAGGTACAGCAGTATGCTCTACTACAGTATTTTCATCATTTACCAAAGGATGGGTTAAAGTAGTTGCATCATCAAGAGCGGGTGAGGTAAATGCTGACGGCAAAGCTAGAGAATTTTCAACGACAGCATTATCTAGTTGCAATGTGGGTCTTTCCAAATTAGCCTCAACAGACAGAGGCTCATCTGATGCTAATAAGCTATCTTCATTACCATTAATAGTAATATTGCTTTGAACGATATTTTTAGCCACAGATGATTTGACTGCTTTTTTAGATTTTGATTTTGATTTTTTCTCAAGTGGCTTTTGAGGTTTATTTATTTTTTTTGATTTAGATTTACCTTTAATGTTTTGTTGTTGGGAGGTATCATCACTCCTTTTTTGATCAATCCGATTTTGCAGGATCTCTGGAATACTATCTTTTGCTAGTTCACTATTATTAACATGATTATTTTCTGGTATAGCTATTGATTCAAAAGAATCAGATTCAAGTAATGGAAAACCACTATTTATCTCTTCATTATCCCAACTATCCCAACCTATTAATGATTGTATCGAGGGTTCATATTCACGAGGTAAGAAAAATTTAGACGATTTAGCTAATGGGAGTTGAGTTTGTATTGGGTTAATAAAATTACTTCGTGAATACAGAGAAGGAGACTGTTTTCTCAATACCATTCTCTCAGGATTTGATAAAGATGATATTATCCCAAGGGGCTGAATATTGTTTCCTAGTGGAGATTGAATAATTTGCATAGTTATCGTTTAAAAATAGCCAATTAGCTAGAAACGAAATATCCACTTTTTTGATTCCGTTGTACAGAAGTGCCTCCTCCTGTAGACCTTGCAACTTGTAAGCCTTCATAAGCTAAAGTTAATTCTTCAATAGCAACCGCCTTACCATCTGCTTGGAGTGCAGGTGTTTTCCAGGTTATAGGAATAGCACCAATCAAAGTCCAACTCATCATCGTTTCACCGGCTTGATTGAAAATCAGAATATTGACATTGCGTCGAGATGTTTTCTTTTTTTCATCAAAAACTGCATTCATCCAGTTCCAAAAACCTGGATGGTCGGTAACTCCACGTTTGAGAGTTATGTCTGCAAATTCTGTATGACCTAAATAAATTCTTTGTTGGTCGTTAACACCACCTTCCTGAAAAATATTTTTCTTAATTTGAATACTTAATCCTGTACATTCCGCAAAAGATGCAGCAATAGAACTGTCTATTTCTACGTAGAAACGATTAGTAGTGACATAATTTAATTCGTGAGTAATGTTGCCATTATTAGCGCCTGTAGCCATCACAACCACCTTTGAGAATCATAACTACCTATCCTTTCGCGCTGCAATCGCAAATCTTCTAGCAAAAGTTTATATACGTGTTCTGTAAGCTGGTTCATCAGCAGTGAGTCGTTGAGGTATTTACCCGCAGCAATAGCTGCCTTGCTTGCATCAGATGCCGCCGAAACCCCAGCGTATCCAGCAGTACCGCCAACATCTCCATCGAAGGTGAAAAAATTTTGTTGCTGTTTTGAGTCCATAAATAAAAAAACTCTCCCTAAATCCAGGCTAAAGGTAGTGCATCAGAATCAAAAGTAGCCAAAAGTCGAACTTAGTTTTTGCCTGGATTTAGACTTTGGGTGAATTGTGTTACAAGTGCGATCGCTGTAATCTAGATGTCAGTAACAGTAAAATATTCACCTAGCTATTACTTGGGCCTCTGGAGAAGAAAATGAGAGAACACGTCAGCCAAAAGAAAACTACTACAGGCTTCTCAATTCCATCCTTGAAACACCCAACACGCGGCTTTAGTTTGGAGTCGTCGGCAATTTCACGCCAAGCGGTTCCTGAAATACAACCTCTCGATAAGCCAGTCACTCACGATATCAGTCGCATACCACTGCGTAGTCCCCAAGCAAAACTCTCAATTAGCCAGCCTGGAGACAAATACGAACAGGAAGCTGATAGCGTCGCACAGCAGGTAATGCAAACAATGGCGCAACCTGTAAATCGCCAGTCTATGCAACGAGAAGCATTGCCAGAGGATGAGGAAGAATTGCAAATGAAACCTCTGAACATTAGCACATTGCAACGAGAAGCATTGCCAGAGGATGAGGAAGAATTACAGATGAAACCTCTGAACATTAGCACATTGCAACGAGAAGCATTGCCAGAGGATGAGGAAGAATTGCAAATGAAACCTCTGGACAATCGCACACTGCAACGAGAAGCATTGCCAGAAGATGAGGAAGAATTACAGATGAAGCCAATGGTGCAGCCTCAAGGTGAGGCTTCTATGGCTGCTGCACCAGACCTGGAAGCGTCCATTAACCAAGCTAGGGGTGGTGGAGTGGCGATGGCAGACAATATCCGCAAACCGATGGAGATGGCGTTTGGCGCAGATTTCAGTGGGGTGAAGGTTCACACGGATGGTCAATCTGACCAGTTGAATCGGTCAATTCAGGCGCGTGCTTTCACGACGGGACAGGATGTGTTCTTTCGTTCGGGAGAATATAATCCTGGGAGTCGGAGCGGACAGGAGTTGTTGGCACATGAACTGACTCATGTAGTGCAGCAGAGTGGTGGTGCAATCGGCAGCGAAGAGAAACGCGGTAAAAAATTGATAAACCTGGTGGAAAATGCCGGACATCAACTGGCTAGTCCCAAGAACGGAAAAGACGGCGATCAGCCAGAAAAGAGAAAGGGTGAGGACTACGTCAACCATGTGCAAAAACTCCTCAACGATCTAAACAATTTGCTACCAGAATTCAAAAACGGGGAGATCGAGACAGCCCTAAGTATCATCTACTCCAACCGTGACACATGCTCCCTCAGCAGTAGCCAGGTGACAGGAGAAGATACTAACACATTAGCCTACAGCGATCTCAAGGACGGGATCGTGCAACACGTAGCTAAAAACGAATACTTAACAAGAGAGTCCAACCGCAGCCACTTCATAGCCCAGCTTAGGAACCTATTCCGTGATTTGGATCAACTGATCGACCAGCTCCCTACAACTGCTGTTGATACCAGAGTTGCTCAAGTCATCGAATCAGAAGGCAAACCGTATAAACTGAAGGCAAAGTCGGCTATAGATGCTGCACTTCTCAAACTATCCAATGAAATGAAGAAGCGTTTGAGAGAGTATTTCAAAATTATATTTGAAAAAAATTTCAATTTCAAGAAGGACAATGACCCTAAAGAACCACCACCTGGAGGCGGGACAGGAGGAGGGGTAATGGTTAACTGAGACATCGCTTTGCCCCACCCATCCAGAGCGATCGCCCGATCTTGTAGGGTGCGTTAACAAAGTAACGCACCAAATCATCGGTTCGGTGCGTTACGGCGTAAACAACTAAATCGCCTGTCAAAATATCCAAACACGAACGCTTAACGCAGCCTATAGAGAGATTTATCCCAAATTGAATTAAACTGCGATCGCAGCTCTTGTAGAGGAGCAAGGATATCTTTGCAGGGGAAGAGAAAGTCCTTTTGATTCGGTGAAATTGGATGATTTATTTTTTAGAGTTCTCTTAGTTGAAGACAAAAGTTACTTCAGGGAAGGCAGAAGTTGCTACAGAGTGCGCGAAACACTCAAACGTGAAAGCAGAAGTTGATACAGAGTGCGCGAAACACCGAAACGTCTTGGCAGAATTTAATTCCGAGAAGGCAGAAGTTGATGCAGAGTGCGCGAAACACCGAAACGTCTTGGCAGAATTTAATTCCGAGAAGGCAGAAGTTGATACAGAGTGCGCGAAACACCGAAACGTCTTGGCGGAAATTAATTCCGAGAAGGCAGAAGTTGGTACAGAGTGCGCGAAACACCGAAACGTCTTGACGGAAATTAATTCCGAGAAGGCAGAAGTTGATACAGAGTGCGCGAAACACCGAAACGTCTTGACGGAAGTTAATTCCAAGAAGGCAGAAGTGCGATCGCTCGATACTATAAAATGGGGTTCCCGAAAATTTAGACTTTCGACAAATTGTGTTACGAGTGCGATGTTGTCGTTAAAAAACTCCATAGCCCGTATATTCCCGCATTTCAGGAGATTGAAATCCTAAAACAATATCATCTTTTGGAACCCCTCGCTCTACAAGTTCTTGAGCCACTCTCATTTCCGTCATATTCTGCTCAATCGAAATTTTTCCCTGTTTAATATCCA
>NZ_JAVRCA010000083.1:0-31359 GCF_034530995.1 Nostoc sp. DedQUE04
GTCCCCAGTCCCTAGTCCCTACGATTAATTCAGAAATCAAATCAGATTGCTATATGCTAACAATGTGTTTTAACCTGAACTGGGGTGATGTTAAGACTCCCCCATGATGAGTCCCTCAATCGTATGCGCTTGTACGATAGGTTCTAGTTCATCGACGATTCGGCAGGCGAAGTGCTTTCGCTGTTCTGCGGGTATAGTTTTGTAATAAGCACGAGTGAACTGGAGATCGTGCCGCTTTGCGTTTTGGGCATCTGGAGCATCCACACCAAGCACTAGCGTCGGGCGGGATTTTTGGGATTGGTTGGCAGTACCCCGATGAATGGTCAGCGCTGACCGGACAGATATATCTCCACGCTTTGGGAGCTTCCTGACAGCACGCTCCTGGTATCGGTCGTAGAGAGATTTTGGCGGAAACATTTCGTGTTTGAAGCCGATTGGCCGATCCCACTGGGTACCGAGTGCTATCTCGAACGGCCCCATGTCCTCTTCGACATCCACGGTGGTTAAGTTGAAGGCAAGCGAGTTGAGCCTGCGTCCTGTCAGAGTGGCTTCGGGTGCGGGAAAGTCGCGGTGCCAGGGCTGATTCATGGAGCCAGTCAGAGGCACGTCAAACCCAATCTCTACGATTTTGTAGTCCTCTCCAAGGACTGCGGTTGACACTGCCACTACCCAAGGATGTGTGACCAGATCGAGAAATCCCCCGATCCTCTCCGGGTGAATCTCTACGTAGTATCGGTTGGGCCCGCGCCCCACTGCTCCTCCCGGACGCGCAAGCGCTTCAGAGAAGAGAACTTCAATATCCTCACCAAGGCGATCTGCCCAGGTCGGCTCGAATGCGCCTTTCAACCCAACGATCCCATCGCCGTAGAGTCCGCCCATGACGGCGGCAGTATCATACTGCTCAAAGAGCGCGGTTGGGGGAATCTCTTCTGTTTTTTGGGCTTGGACGGTATTCGTGTAATCAAAAATAACTTCGCGTGCGGCGGTATTCATCCTAATCCCCTTCTGAAAGAATTTTGAAAAAAGGACATAACAGGGGTCATTTTGGGCGAGATGATAGCAATATAGTTCTGCTGCCTAACTACAATAACCCCAAGAACTAATAATAAATTGGGGTAGAAGGTGCGTAATTGGGCTATAAAATCTAAATAAAAGGATTTTGGACGATAATATCCAAAAAATGCTCTAGTTTTTAACCGAAAAATTGTAAATAAAGTTAATAAATACTTTTGCTGTTGTCGTCATACATACGCAATATTTATACTTTAGTGTCATTTTTAAGGTTTCTGTTTCTTTTCTATAGCTTCAGTGCATGGTGATGTAACACAGAACACACTATCGACCTTACTTTTTAGCGATGGACTGAAACTCGCTTACCTGGGTCTTGTTTTTTTACCCAAACCAAGAATTTTTGCATTTGCGGCTCATTTTTGAGCTTGTCTAGTGTGTTGAGTTCAAGGGCCAGCAGCTTATTATCGAATAAAACATGAATCTGTCGATGGCAGGCAGAACAGATATTTGCTGTTGGGCCTGGGTCTTGTTTTTTGCGTTTGGTATTTTGTCGTGGAATTAAGTGATGGACAGTTAAATATTCCATCTCTCTTTGACACAGTTGGCATTGCTTGTGTTGATTATTTGGCACCTGATGAATGATAAAACTCTATCTAATATCATAGCGATTACTAAACTAGGGCTAATCGGCTCAACATAAAACTGCCCTGGAGTTATCCAGAGCAGTTTTTGATAGAAGTAAATTATATGGGAGACAATTAATCTTGTCCCCGGTTTATCCATAATAGATACCGTTATATAATACTATTCACCTCAAGTTTCGTGCTTTATGCAAAAAACGAATAATCTTCAAGTTGGCATTACAAAGATTAGAAGTCAGCATCAGCCAGCGTATCACAGATGGCATCCGCTTCTCTACTGTCTACCTCTGATTTTCGTCAACTGGGCTAGGACTTGCAGATAGGGAGCGATCGCACTTGGTGTCGGCTCACTCCCCAAAATTAACACCGCAGCTTGCAGGGCTTTGGTATTGTTCATTGCACTGGCCAGATTACCCAAAGCGATACCCATCAACCTGAGACACTCAGTAACATTTTCTTTGGGTGGTTCATGTGCAAGCGATCGCAAATCAATCGCATCTGGAGATTTCTGAACATTTTTGAGCTTGGGATGACCAGCTAGCACTGCTCAACTTAAGGTAGCGCGTCAAGACTGTCCAAAATGCAGCGTCAGCATTCGATAGAATCCCTAAAACAAGTTTCCAAGCCACAAAACCAGCACCTAATGACTTAAAGGCATAAATGATTAAATGATTTAAGCAATTCCGGCAAACACAAAAATTCAGTCAAATCCTAGCGCTGAAGTAACGGACACAAAGAAGGGAAATGCGATGCCTGCGGCGGGCTGCGCCAACGCAATCATGCCTAGTACAATAAACCTCTTGCATAAGTCGAATAAACCCCCTTTATCCCCCCGATATATTGGCGGTAAACTTGAAATCTTGCCCCCTCCCCTTCACAAGGGGAGGGTTGGGGAGGGGTGATTCAAGGATTTTTGCAAGAGGTCTAATCATGACGATTGCGATGGCATACCCGCCATAAGCCGATGGCGATCGCAGTTAACCAACCAGAATTAATTTGAAGGTTTTCCCTATTTTCAAGATCGGTGACTCTTATAAAAGTTCTCCTAGAGTCGTTTCAACATTTTGAACTAGGCAATTCCGATGCCGCCTGTTACACCATAAACTTCTCCGGTGATGTAGCTGCCTTCTTGGGAAGCAAGCAACACATACACAGGAGCAATTTCCACAGGTTGCCCAGGTCTTCCGAGCGGAACTTCAGAACCAAATTTCTCGATCTTCTCCTGGGTCTGACCACCACTCGGCTGTAGCGGAGTCCAGAATGGACCGGGTGCGACTGCATTAACGCGCACTCCTTTCTCGATCATCTGTTTGGCGAGAGATTTGCTGAAATTCTCAATGCCGGCTTTGGTCATCGCATAGTCAAGCAGACTCGCTGAAGGTTGATATGCCTGAATCGAAGTGGTGTTAATAATTGATGCTCCGGGTAAAAGATGTGGAACGGCAGCTTTGGTAATCCAAAATAGCGCGTAGAGGTTTGTCTTCATCACTTTATCGAAATGCTCAGTCGTGATATCGCTAATTGATGGGTAAGATGTCTGTGCGCCAGCATTGTTCACCAGAATATCTAAACCGTTCAAAGATTGCACTGCATCTGTCACCAGCTTTTGGCAAAAATGCTCGTCGGTGATGTCACCCGGAAGCGCAACTGCTTTGCGCCCTGATTGTTCAATCAATTGGATGACTTCTTGAGCATCAGCCTCTTCGCTCTTAAGATAGCCGATCGCGACATCAGCACCTTCTCGCGCAAATGCGATCGCAACAGCACGCCCGATACCAGAATCGGCTCCGGTGACTAATGCCTTCCGACCTGCAAGTTTTCCACATCCAATGTAGCTCTGCTCACCGTGATCCGGTTGGGGCTGCATCTTTTGAGCAAGTCCTGGTACGGGCTGTGGTTGTTGAGGAAAGGGCGGAGCGGGATATTGCTGCCGGGGGTCTTGCATCTCTAATCGATCGGATTTCATCACTTAGTTGTTTTGATAGTTTTTGCAATTCAAGACTCAAGTATCAAGCATTAAGGAGAACGATTCCTCACCCTTTGAGCAGAATAATTTTCCAGAGTATGTAAGACTTAGGCGCGGGCTTGCTCGATGCGCTTGTATTGGGCTAGAGGTAAGATCAACTGCTGGAAATCCCTTTCCTCCAACGAGTGAATCTGACCAATCATATCGGTTAGTTGACTCTACAAAGCACAAAAAGTCTTATTTTTCGGGTAAAAATTGCAGAAAAGCTGTCAATGCACTTTTGTGCATGTTCCAGGTGGAAAAACTGCACCTAAAGCAGCAGAAAAGGTTGCTGTGCTACATGAAGTTCTCAGATATTGTGTAAGTCATTGGCAACAGTAAAACTACTGAACGCCATTATTTCCTGGTTTTTAAGCTAAGTAATTACACAATTTCAGATTTGTACAAGTTAATTGCATACATATTTTAGAAGGATGTTGAAACGATGATTATTGTCATGAAATCCGGTTCTCCTCGACAAGAAATTGACTCATTGCTCACAGAACTTTCACGCTGGAATGTTGTCCCAGAAATCTCTGTAGGTAAACACAAAGTAGCTATTGGTTTAATTGGTGATACGGCAGAAATCGACGTGCGCCAAGTACAAAATTTAAGCCCTTTTATTGAGCAAGTGCTACGGATAAAGAAGCCATTCAAACGCACTAGTTTAGAGTTTCGTCATGGTGAACCCAGTGAAGTAAAGGTGTTTACACCCTCTGAAACCATAACCTTTGGTCAAAACCATCCTCTAGTTGTAATTGCAGGCCCCTGTTCTGTAGAAAGCGAAGAAATGATTGTAGAAACTGCACTGCAAGTCAAAGCCGCAGGTGCAAAGTTTCTCAGAGGAGGTGCTTACAAACCCAGAACTTCACCTTATGCTTTCCAGGGACATGGAGAAAGTGCCTTGGACTGGTTAGCAACAGCTAAATCGGTTTCTGGCTTGGGTATTATTACCGAGGTAATGGATGCGGCTGAGTTGGAAATAATTTCATCAGTTGCAGATATTTTGCAAATTGGCGCACGCAATATGCAAAACTTTTCTCTTTTGAAAAAAGTCGGTGCAACCAATAAACCTGTGTTCCTCAAACGTGGTTTGTCAGCCACTATTGAAGATTGGCTGATGTCAGCAGAGTATATTTTGGCAGCAGGAAATCCCAATGTGATTTTGTGCGAACGAGGCATTAGAACTTTTGATCGGGAATATACACGCAACACGTTAGATATATCTGCAATTCCGGTTTTGCGTAATTTAACTCACCTTCCAATTGCGATCGATCCTAGCCACGCTACTGGTAAATCGGAATTGGTGACATCAATGGCGCTGGCTGCGATCGCGGCTGGTTGTGATTCGCTAATGGTTGAGGTTCACCCTAACCCTCAAAAAGCCCTTTCAGATGGGCCTCAGTCGCTCAATTTCCCTAACTTTGAGCAATTTATGAAAGAAATCACTCCTCTGGGCAAATTCTTTGGTCGCTGGCAAGAACCAAGATATACAAACAGTAAAGTCACTCAATCGCAGACATCCTTAGCAAATTGGAAGATTGGGGTTCTTTAAGAATTGTTAGCTTGTCAGCCAAGATTGAAAACTTTAGTCACAACAAACTCTAGAAAACATGAATACAGTTAGCTTAAGTACAAACACTGGCCAGAAAACAGCTTTTTCTTTTGTCCCTAGTTCTGATGATGCTGTAGTCGTAGGCGATCGCAATCTCACTGTTGAAGAAGTAATTAGTGTAGCGCGTTATGGCAAACAGGTACGTTTAATTGACGATCCAGAAAAACTGGGTAATATTCAAGCATCCTGCGATTATATTCGTAATGCCGTTGAATCTGGTGAACCTATTTATGGGGTGACAACTGGTTTTGGTGGTATGGCAAACGTGGTAATTTCTCCTGAATCTGCGACTTTACTACAAAATAATTTGATGTGGTATCACAAAGTAGGTGCAGGTAAAAAAATACCTCTAGTTGATGTTCGGGCTGCCATGCTGCTACGTGTGAATTCTCACATTAGTGGTGCATCGGGGATTCGTTTAGAAATCCTCAAGCGGATGTTGATATTTCTGAATGCTGGTGTTACACCTCATGTCTGCGAATTTGGTTCCATTGGTGCTAGTGGTGATTTAACACCCTTAGCATATATTACCGGAGCATTGATTGGTTTAAATTCCAGTTACACCGTTGACTTTAACGGTGAAGAAATAAATGCCCTAACAGCACTCAAAAAGCTGAATTTAGAGCCATTGCACCTACTTCCTAAAGAAGGGTTAGCAATGATGAATGGTACTTCAGTCATGACAGGTATCGCCGCTAATTGCGTCTACGACACCAAAAATCTTTTAGGATTGTCAATGGCTGCCCACGCCTTAGCTATTCAAGGTTTAAATGGGACTAATCAATCATTTCACCCATTTATCCATAAACTCAAACCACATTCAGGACAAAAATGGGCTGCTAGCCAAATGCTCAACCTGTTAGAAGGTTCGCAGTTAGTTAGAGACGAGTTAAATGGCGCTCACAACTATCGTGGCGAACATCCGATTCAAGATCGTTATTCACTGCGTTGTTTGCCTCAATATATGGGGCCAATTGTCGATGGTTTTGACCAAATTAAAAAACAAATTGAGGTAGAAATTAACTCTGTGACTGACAACCCACTTATCGATGTAGAAAACCAAGCAAGTTATCATGGCGGTAATTTCTTAGGGCAGTACATTGGTGTAGGCATGGATCAATTGCGTTATTACATCGGGTTGTTAGCTAAACACTTGGATGTCCAAATAGCGTACTTGGTTGCACCAGAATTTAACAATGGGCTATCTCCATCTTTAGTTGGTAACACAGATCGAGTTGTAAACATGGGATTGAAGGGATTGCAAATTACTGGCAACTCGATTATGCCTCTGTTAACCTTCTATGGAAATTCTATAGCCGATCGTTTTCCCACTCACGCAGAACAATATAACCAAAATATCAACAGCCAAGGTTTTGCTTCCGCAAATTTAGCACGTCAGTCAGTAGAAATCTTTCAACAATATATAGCGATCGCTTTGATGTTTGGTGTGCAATCGGTTGATTTACGCACGTACAAAGATTTGGAACATTATGATGCTCGTGCTACACTCTCGCCTGCAACTAGAGATTTATATCTCGCAATCCGCAATTTAGTTGGACAGCCACCTTCTGCTGAACGACCTTATATTTGGGACGATAATGAACAAGCCTTAGACGAACACATTGCCAAAATTGCAACTGATATTGCTAATGGCGGACAGATTGTGCAAACAGTTAACAATCTTTTGTTGACTTTAGATGATGTTTAAAAAGTTCTCTAAGCGGTAGATAAAGTGTTCTAGATCCTCTTAAATTTCCCTGAGATATTGGGGGGCTTTAAATCCGGTCTTCCTCTTCTTAAGAAATTAAAGAGGATCGAATAAACACTTTTTAAACAATATTTAATACTTTTACAAAACAAGGTAATACCAATCCGCAATTCGCATCAATCTATTACGAATAGTCATAATTTTTTCTATTAAATTGGGGAGCAAATACAATGGTTCAACAAAATATATATCAAAGTGTACGGAAAAATCCTCCTGGGCCACGCGGTTTTCCAATTATTGGCTGCTTTCCACAAATGTCAACAAATCCATTGCAATTTCTTACTAGTGCAGCGCGTGAGTATGGTGGCGTTGTCCATCTAGGGGCAATTGGCCCGCAACAACTTTACTTAATTGCCGATCCAGATTGTATTAAGTATGTGCTGCAAGAAAATCCTCAGAACTATACAAAAGGTGAAAATTTCAAGGATATAAAACTGGTAATTGGTGAAGGCTTAGTAATTAGCGAGGGTGATTCATGGCGTTCTCAGCGTCGCCTAATGCAACCATCTTTTCACCGTCAGCAAATTGCCGCGATGGTCGATGATATGACCCAGCTTACTAACCAGATGTTAGAACGCTGGCAAAAAAAAGCAGCCGGTACAACTCTTGATGTCTCTGAGGAAATGCTCGCTTTGACGCAGAAAATTCTTCTGAAGACGACTTTGAGTATCGAAGCTGATAGCGATACCACTGAACTAATTCAGGCTTGGAATATTATCTACAAGTTCCTAAGCGATCGCTTATGGGCTGTCATCAAGCCGCCTATTAGCTTCCCCACACCAAAAAACCGCCAGTTTACCCAAGCAATCAACACCCTCCGCACAGTTGCCAACAACATTATTCAGCAACGCAAACAAGGCAATCATACTACTCATGACATACTTTCAATGTTCATGAGTACTCAGGATGAATCTGGTAAGGGATTGAGCGATCGGCAATTACACGATCAGATAGTTGGACTTTTCTCGGCTGGATTTGAAACCTCAGCTGTAACACTTGGCTGGATTTGGTATTTGCTTTCTAAATATCCCACCGTAGAACGCCAATTACAGGCAGAACTGACTACGGTATTGGCTGGAAGAACCCCAACTTTGGAGGATTTGCCGCAGCTTAAATATACCAAAATGGTTGTCCAAGAAGCCATGCGACTTTATCCGGGTGCTTGGGTTTATGCCCGCAACAACTTAGCTGACGATTCCATTGGCGGCTATGATATCCCAGCTAATTCCATGCTTTTGATTAGCCCCTTTGTTACACACCGCCTTCCTGAGTTTTGGGATAATCCTGAAGGCTTTGATCCTGAGCGATTCACACCAGAACGGTCTGCCGATCGCCCGCGTTATGCGTACTTTCCTTTCGGCGGTGGCCAACGTCAGTGCTTAGGTGATATGTTTGCGTTAACAGAAATTCAGTTAATTATAGCAATGGTATGTCAACGTTTCCGCCTCAATCTCCTGCCAGAACACCCAGTTGAATGCCAGCCATTGCTAACTCTGCAAACTCAAAAAGGCATCATGATGACTTTGGAGCCACGGACTAAAGTTGATAACCTCAGTCAGTTAAATACTCAAAAGACATTGTTAGCTCATTAATACCATTAAGACTTACGCAAAACTACATACGGTAATTGTACTAAGAATAAAATAAGGGTTTCGGCTATTGTTTGCGTAATTTTTGACCCTTTCAAATGCTTGAATCTGTCGCTGTTTGAGAATTGTATAAATAACTGTCAAATTAGGCAAAGTTCATAAAATTTAGTGAGTAGTTTTAGCCATGAATATTGCCAATCATATCGAGCGTGGCGATCGATTATATCCTGAAAAGATTGCTCTGATCTTTGAAGATCAATTATTTACCTATAAACAGCTTAATCAGCTAGTTAATCGTGTTGCTAATGGGTTACATGGATTAGGAATTGAAAAAGGCGATCGCGTCATTTTGTTTTTGCCCAATATTCCAGAATTTATTATTTGTTATCTTGGCATTCTCAAAATTGGTGCGGTTGTCGTCTCAGTCAACGTCATGCTCAAAAGCAATGAAGTTAGCTACATTTTTAATGATTGTGCTGCTAAGGCAATAATTACCACAGAATCACTCGTTGAAAATGTACCAGAGGTAGATTTACCCGAACTAGAACATATTTTGATTGCAGAAGGTAGCGCCACAAAGGGAGTTTCTTTAGCGAAAGTAATGGAAAGCGCTTCTCCCAATACTTATGCTATTGAAATAGATCGTTATGCTCCTGCTAGCATCGTCTACACATCAGGAACAACAGGTTTTCCTAAAGGAGCAACTCTTTCCCACGGTAATATAATTTCTAATATGTATTCCCAAAATCGTTGTTGTGGAATGCAACCAGACGATCGATTACTACTTTACTTACCCTTATTTCATTGTTTTGGTCAAAATGCTATTCTAAACGCCGCATTAAATGTCTGTGCTACAATTATTCTACAACGACGATTTGACCTTGAACAAGTACTTAATGCCATCGCAACTCATCAAGTAACAATGTTCTTTGGTGTACCAACGGTATTCATTAATCTGTTAAATAGTGATTTATCTAGTTATAACCTCAATAGCGTGCGTTATTACTTTTCAGCAGCTGCACCGATGCCAATTGAAGTTGCACAAACTTGGCGAGATAAGTATGGAAAAGTCATCAATGAAGGATATGGTTTAACTGAAACATCACCATGTGCATCTTATAATCATGATTTGAAATACAAACTCGGTTCCATTGGCGCTCCCATCGAGAATGTAGAAATGAAGGTTATAGACACTAAGGGTAATCAGGTAGAGCTTGGTGAATTGGGTCAAATAGTAATTAAAGGGCCTAATGTCATGCTTGGTTATTGGAATCGTCCATTTGAAACTGCTGAAGTAATTAAAGATGGTTGGTTCCATACTGGTGATATTGGTCGGGTAGATGAAGACGGTTTTTTCTACATCGTTGACCGTTTGAAAGACATGATTAATATGTCTGGATTTAAGGTATATCCAACTGAAGTAGAAAATGTAATTTATCAACACTCGTCTGTTGCTGAAGTAGCTGTATATGGTGTAAATGATGATTATAAAGGTGAGATAGTTCACGCAAATATTATTTTGAAAGATGGTCACGTTATTAGCGAAGAACAAATCATCAAATTTTGCTCTGAAAGAATGGCAAAATACAAACTTCCCTGTAACATTAATTTTGTAGATTCTCTGCCAAAAAACCCAACTGGTAAAGTTCTAAAACGAGTTTTGCGCCAGCAATCAGGTTCTAAAAGGCTTTTAAAAAATAAATCGTAGTTTGAGCTAAGTACTCACTTCAAATAAAAGAAAATAGGGGAAACAGGTTTTTGATTTACCCTATATCAAAGAATTTTCCAAAAATACGCAAGTACGTAAAAACTCAACAGAAAGTAACAAAAATTGGCAATCATGAATATTAAATCTATCAACAAAAGCACTAATTCTTCTCAAGCTTTGGGAACGAAAACTAGCCTCTCACCTAATCAAATCTCATTTGATTCAACTGGATCTTCTATTTTCTCGCCTGCATCACTGAATGAAAAATCTCCAGAGTCAGAATTAGCTCAACCTACAGTTGCAGAGGCTTTAATCGAGATCCTGGAAAATTTGGGAGTTGAGTATGGATTCGGTGTTTCAGGAGGCGGTATCGGGCCATTATGGGCAACATTAAACCGTAGTAGCATCGAATTGCTTCACTTTCGCCATGAATCAGGTGCAGCTTTTGCCGCTACCGAGGCTTATTTTGCCAGCGATCGCCCTGTCGTGGTATTCACTACTACAGGCCCTGGGATTACAAACGCTCTGACTGGGCTTTTCGCGGCGCGAGGGGAAGGAGCAAAGGTAATTTTCTTGTCGGCTGCAACCTCAACTGCAAATCGCGGTCGCGGAGCTTGTCAAGAAACTAGCGCCCACACAATGCCCTTCTCAGGAATTTTTACTTCCGGGCCACTATTCAATTACGCAACTATATTAGAGTCTGGGGATCAACTGCCAGAAATTTCTCGCAGACTTGCCCAAGGTTTAGCCCAACCAGGCAGCTTTGTAGCCCATATTAGCGTTCCTACCCCAATCCAGACGACACCATTAAAAGTCCAGTTACCTCAGCAAGGGTTTTCGCAATTTGTACCAACAGCTAGTGAAGAAGCGATCGCTGAATGTGTAAAACTATTATCTGAAGAATCCTTTGCCATCTGGGTTGGCTTCGGGGCACGACACGCCGCCGAGGAAATCCGCCAGTTGGCACAAAAAACCGGGGCGGCGGTAATGACATCACCTCGTGCCAAAGGGATTTTTCCAGAACATCATCCCCAATTTATCGGTGTCACAGGTTTTAGCGGACATTTATCAGTCCTGACATATATGCAAGAGCAACGACCGCAACGCATATTAGTGTTGGGAACGCGCCTTGGTGAACCTACCTCATTTTGGAGTCCGGCGATGATTCCCAGTAATGGATTCATTCATGTTGATATCGATCCGCAAGTTCCAGGAGTAGCTTATCCATCAGTAGAGACTGTTGCTGTCCACTCAGAAATCAAAGCATTCCTCACAGCGATATTAAAACACCTGCCGGAACGTCTTAATTGGTTTCCTAATTCCTCACTACCCCGTCCTGAAATTTACACCAATGCTCCCCGCAACAATGGCTTAGTGCGCCCCGAAGTTCTGATGGATGCAATTCAAGGGCTGATTATTGAGGGTAGCGATGCCTCAATCTTAGCTGAAGCGGGTAACTCCTTTGCTTGGGCAACTCACTTGTTGCGATTTAAGCAACCAGGTCGTTACCGGATTAGTACTGGTTTTGGCTCTATGGGTCATGCTACCACCGGGGTAGTTGGCACAGCATTAGGGCGAAAAGGTAAAGCCGTTGCTATTGTTGGCGACGGAGCAATGCTGATGAACAACGAAGTCAGCACGGCAGTGAGATTTGAGATTCCATCTGTCTGGATTATCCTCAACGATGGACGCTACAATATGTGCGCCCAAGGAATGGCATTGCAGGGGTTAAGTGGCGAGGTTCCCATAGATACAGAGATACCGAGTACTGATTTTGCTGCGATCGCTAGAGCTATGGGAGCTGACGGTATCTGTGTTAATACTGAATCAGATTTGGAAGTGGTGCTACAAAAAGCACTTTTATCTACTGTTCCATTCATTGTTGATGTGAAAATTGACCCAACGCGACCCGCACCTATTGGAGGCCGCATTCAAAGTTTGATTAAGCAAGGAGCCATAGAAGCTAAAACGGTTATTGGTCATTAGTCATTAGTCATTAGTCGAATGGCACGCTTGTTAACGCCAAACCCATTACCTATAAGGCTTTTGGGTGTGGGGTGTGGCTGAGTGGGTGTAGTGAAGAAGGAAAATATTTATGTTCATACTCGATATTTTGTTTTCTTAATTTTCCCCTACACCCTACACCCTACCCCCAACACCCTGCCTACACGAGCTTTCAGCTTTACAAGCGTGCCATTCGGTCATTAGTCATTAGTACCAATGATTAATAACTATATAGCGTTTCCAAATCATACAAGGTATATCATAGCCCCCTCATCGCTTGCGGGGAGGGGGTTGGGGGTGGGGTTCTTTTACCTCACTCAACTGAGAATCGTATCAGTATTTTCCACTTTCATCGTGTAACACCAAAAACAAAATCAAAAGGATATTTGTCATGACAATATTAGAACCAGTAGGTATTCGTGCAGTTTCAGTTAACTTTCCTAGCATCATCCGCACAAACAATTACTACAGAGAGAATTTCCCAAAGATGGTTGCTGAGGCTGAACAAAAAACTCTAGCGAAATTGTTTGTACCCGACCAAGCCACAGTCACCAGTGATGACGATATCTGGTCACAAGAGGTAACACCATATATGTCAGACCCTTTCCGTGGTACTGTCGAACGAAGGGTCTTAGCTCCCGATGAGACTTCGCTCTCACTAGAGTATCGCGCCGCTCTCGATGCCCTCGAAGCCGCAAAGCTATCTCCTGAAGACATCGATCTCATGCTCGTTACTTCACTATTTCCAGAGCAAATCACACCTGGTAATGCTGCTTTTCTGGCTGGAAAATTGGGACTACAAGGTGCGGCGTGGAATATAGAATCAACTTGCACTTCAGTATTAGTTTCGCTTCAAACGGCCTGTTCTTTAGTGCAAACGGGACAGTATCAGAATGTGTTAGTGGTCGTCTCAACTACATATTCGCGCTATACTGACGAAAATGATACTTTAGCATTTTTATCAGGCGATGGTGCTGGAGCCTTTGTTGTTGGTAAACTGAAAGCAAACCAAGGTATTCTCGGTACGAAAATTGCCAATACTGCTGCTACCTGCGGTGCTTTCTATAATGAATTCACCACCGATGAACATGGCAACGTCAAAATGTTTATCCGAGGTGGCAAGGGTGCAAGCAAGATGTTTAACGAGACAACAGTGAAGTTTATTCGTCTATGTTGCCACGGTGCGATCGCTGATGCTGGACTCACCTTAGATCAAATCAACTTTTTTGTCTTTAATACACCCAGTGCCTGGTATTCACGAGTTTGCACCCGCGCTCTCGGTATTGAACCAGAGCGTACACTCAACATTAATCCCCTATATGCCAATATTGGGCCAACCTTTCCTGTTGCGAATCTCTACCATGCCGCCCATGCAGGTAAAATTCGTGAAAACGATCTAGTTCTCGTCTACACAATGGGTTCGTCATCTAATGCTGGTGGCTGTGTAATGCGCTGGGGCGATGTCGCGCTAGGCCCTGCTCCTGCTCCATCAGTCAGCTTTTCTCAACAAGAGGATAGAATTTTGATTCGTCAATAGGATTCTTGACTTTTATAGAGACGTGATTAATTGCGTCTCTACACTGCATACATCTAAACAGCAAAATACATTCATTTTTGAAAGGAGTTTTTTGATGGAGATTACAGAGTCAATGGCACAAGTACTGACCAATTCTAACTCTGTGCTGAACGATCCAGCTTTTGTCCAGGCTTTTTTATCAGTAGCAGCATTTCCTCAAGATCCTGAGCTTGCATGGTATTTCAAGTTAGAAGAAACAATCAGGCATCTGGATGACATGCAAGCTTCTGACCATGTTGAACAGTTGCAGCTTTATCCTGGGATGGCAGAAATGATTTCGCAACGCTATTTGGGGCCTCAGTATAAATTAGAAGACCTCAATCAAGACTGCGCTCCAGGAACTCTAGGTTATGTCTACTATCATCACATGACTGAAAATGGTATTCCTGCTTATGACTATAGCGCTTATGATTCACCTGATGATTTAAACTATATCAAAATACGCAAAATGCAGACTCACGATATCTGGCACGTCATAACTGGCTATAACACAGAAATTTTGGGAGAATTAGCACTCCAGGGTTTTTGTCATGGTCAAGGCCCAACAGTCTATCAAACCTTGTTGATGACAGCTTTGGTTCTGCACTTTGCAACCATTAACACCAAGAATCTAGGCTTGGCTCTAGAGGCGCTATTTGAAGGCTGGCAACGGGGTAGTGCTGCTCATCCCCTTTGGGCTGTGCGCTGGGAAGAAATGTGGCACAGACCTTTAGAAAGTATTCAGGCAGAGTATAATATACTCCCAGGTCAAGTTTTACAACGCGATCGCCTGCCAAATAATAAAATTTTCAGCCTGAAAGTATAACCATAGCAATCTTAAATGATATGCGAGAAAATACTGAGGCAAAAATACTTAATTATACAAGCATTACAGCTTTTATTTATTCTCCCGTATCATTTAAGACTGCTATATATTGATTGGGACATAACTAAAATGGCTTTGTTGAATAAATTCTCAATTGCTTCTGCTGTCAGCATTGTAGCATTTTTAGCTTTAGGAACGCTTGGTACAAATCCAGCCCAAGCTGCCTTGTTGAAATTTAGTTTCGAGGGTGAGGAAGTAAACGGTTACTTTACTTACGATGACAGTGCTATAGGAAGCAGTCCCTTTACACCCAATGCTACAGCATATCCTGATGGAGGATATGATTATAAATTTGACTTTGGGGAGAAGGGGGTTTTTGAAGGAAGTGTTGGTAATCCGATTATTTTTTTAGCTCGTGCTGAAGATGGTATTCCATATCCTGACACTGATGATTTTATTTGGGAAGTACGTGCTTTTCAACGACAACCAGCGTCTGAGTTTGCTTTGGTGAGCTATTTTCATTACCCAGAAGATACATTTGGTGGATCTACCGCTATACGGACAACAGTCCCAAATACTGCAATTCTTGATGTTTATCCAAATGTAGACCCTTCTTCTTCAAGAGGCAACCTGTTGTATACAGGAACTGTCCGAACTCGGATTGAGAAGGTTCCTGAGCCTACATTCTTGCCTGCATTGTTAGGAGTAGGCGCTTGGTTTTTGTTCCGTCGTCAGCACTGACATATTATTACTGAAGAGAATTAATTATAGTAAACCAACTTAGTATATTTAAGTCTTTTTTAGTACTTTATTAAAGTTAGTTTCAGAAACTAATTGGGCAATCAATGTTTTTTAGAGGTAATAAAAATGGCTTTATTGAATAAATTATCGCTTTTGGCTATTTCAAGTGCAGCAGCGTTACTTGCGTCAGTAACATTAAACATAAATACTGCTGAAGCTGCCCTGTTTAAATTTACTTTCGAGGGCGAGGGAGCAAATGGTTACTTTATCTATAATGATTCAGCTAAGAAGCTAGAACCTCTCGGAGAGAACTTTCCTCTTGCTGAGTATGATGGCTCAGTGGAACAATATTCCATTAATGCAGGGGGTGTTGTGGCCGAGGGAACAAAAGGATCGCAGCAAGATATACATGATGAGGCCAGAAATATTGTTTATCTTAGCCGTGCTGGTAATTTAGGCTACGATGGTGGCGTTGATGACTTTATTCTTTACGTTCCTCCGGCTGCCAGTGGGCGGCAATACGGTTTGTCAATTCGCTTTAGTTACCCAGAGGGAACCTTTTCAGATTCTGTTGCCATCCGAACGAGCGTATCTGACACCGCTAGACTCAGAGTTTACCCATACTGGGATTTCCCTAATACGACGGGAGACTACACATTTCAAGGAACTGTTAAAACAAAAATCGAACAGATTCCTGAACCTGCATCAGTGTCTGCATTACTGGGAGTGAGTGCTTGGTTTATTTTCCGTCGTCAGCGCCGACAACTATTATCTGCATAAGATTAGTTCACCGAGCTATTAAAAAATTTAATTTGGCAATCAATCTTTTTTAAAGGTAAGAGAAATGGCTCTATTTGATAAATTCTCACTTCCTGTTATTTCAAGTGCAGCAGCATTCCTCGTATCGATAATATTAAATATAGACACTGCTCAAGCAGCTTTGTATCGATTCAGCTTTGAAGGTGAGGGAGTGAACGGTTACTTTACTTACGATGACACTGCCATAGGAACTCCAGATTCACCGAAGTCTACCCTATATTTTGAAGGGGGATATGATTATAAATTTGATTTGGGGGAGAAGGGAGTTTTTCAAGGAACCGTTGGCAATCCGATTGTTTTTTTACCCCGTCAAGAAGATGGTCTTACATCACCTGATACCGACGATTTTATTTGGGAAGTACGCGCTTCTCAACGGCAGCCAGCGTCTGAGTTTGCTTTGCTGAACTATTTTCATTATCCAAAGGGTACATTTGGGGAATCTACCGCCATCCGAACAACAGTTCCAAGTACTGCAATTCTTGATGTCTATCCAAATGCGGACTTTCCTAATTCAATAGGCAATCTACTGTATACAGGAACTGTCCAAACCCGAATTGAAAGGGTTTTTGAACCTGGATTGTTGCCTGCATTGTTAGGGGTAGGCGCTTACTTTATCTTCTGTCGTCGTCAGCGCCAAGGAAAACTAATTGATATCTAAGACTGACGCTGGTTTAGTTAACTTTTAGCCCAATCTAGATTGCTCCTCTTTCATCACCTTTGGTTAAACTTTCTATTGTTAAACAATCGTTATATCTAAAGAATGAAAGAGGGTTACAAATAGGTTTATTGTTTTTTAACTCTTTAATCTCAATAATCTCTCTAGAATTTTCTCAGAATATATCATCTATACCTGATATATATCGCATCAAAACTATAATAGGCGATCGCACTCTTCAAAGCAGCACATAGCTACTGGTATTAAGAAATAGCAAACATCAATAAACATCAGACTAAAAATCCGAAAAAAAGCTCCAATTATTTTGGGTTGAAAGAGTAGCTAACTAAAACTTTGTGTTGAGACAAAAATTAAGTCTTTAAGGGTTAAATCAACATGGATAAGTTCACATTGCTTACACATACATACCAACAAAATCACATATCAGCGTCACTTGGAGAATGGCGGGTGCGAGGACTCCGGGGTGCAACTACAGTTAGCCAAAACTCAGCACAAGCGATCGCTGAGGCTGTAGATGAGTTATTGAATGCTTTAGAAGCAAACAATCCTTTAGATCCTGCTGAAATCGTTAGTGTCACCTTTTCAGCAACTCCTGATTTAGATGCAATGTTTCCAGCTGCGGTGGCACGTCAACGTCCTAACTGGGATCGAGTTCCTCTATTGGATGTCCAGCAAATGCAGGTAAACGGTAGCCTGAAATGCTGTATTCGGGTGCTAATTCACTTTAATACCCCGATGCCTCAAAATGCATTACGCCCGATCTATTTGCGTCGTGCTGCACAGTTACGCCCAGATATAGCGAGATGCAGTTAGGCGTAGCCCATCGCAGACATCGCTATATCTCGAAAAAATAATTATATATTTGAGAGGTCTTATGCTTCCAGAAAAGCTGAAACAAATTGACCAACAACTCATTGATTTACTAGGTAAAAGAATTGCAGTTTTAGCTGAATCACAATCTATATCTTTAGAAGAACAAATTACTAATTTTGCATTCTCCTTAGTGGAGGCTGGTGTTCCAGAGTCAATGTGGAAAAACCTGGTTACAGGTTGTACCTCTGCTGCTAATGCATTTTCGCCTCCAGCAAATACCAAACCACGACGGGTTACTCTAGTTGGTGGACGCGGTATGATGGGGTACTTTTTTCAGCAGAAATTATCAGCCACCGGCCACTACATCAGTATTCTCGACCAGGGGGACTGGGAACAAGCAGAATCACTACTAAAAAAAGCAGATTTAGTTTTAGTTTGTGTTCCTATTGAATATACAATAGATGTGATACATAAACTTGCTAAATACCTCTCTCCAACTACTGCTTTAGCTGATATTGCTAGTATTAAAACTCCAATATTACAGACTATGCTTGAGCAGCATAGTGGGCCTGTAATGAGCTTACATCCAATGTTTGGCCCAGGGATAAAATCCTTCTTGTGCCAAAAGGTGGTAGTCTGTTCTGGTCGTGGAGACGACGCATTTCAATGGCTTTTGGATTTAATTGAACATGATGGTGGTAAACTGATTGTGTCAACACCAGAAGAACACGATGAAATGATGATTGCTGTTCAAGCAATCCGTAATTTTACAACGTTTAGTCTTGGTGTTTTCCTAGCAGAACAAAACATTGACATCCATCGTAGCTTAGATTTTTCTAGCCCAATTTTTCGTCTAGAAATGGACATAGTTGGCCGCTTGTTCAGTCAGTCTGCACCTCTGGTAGTAGATATTATGCTTGCGACATCAGAGCGTCGAGAAGCTATTGGGCAGCTAGCGATCGCTTATAATCGGTTGGCGCAATTAGTTATTCAAAACAATCGAGATAGTTTAATTCAGGAGTTCAAAGCAACTCATAGCTTTTTGGCAGAAGAAATGCACTCTGCTGTAGAAGAAAGTACTTATGTAATTGACTCCTTGAGTACACTCTTAGCAGCTAAAGATGTCGAACAAAAACAACTATGTTTTAGTAAACATACGATGCCTTCTCTACGAGAGGCTTCTCTTTCAGAGACGCTAACGCGAACGCCAACGGCGGGCGTAGCGATCGCTAATCAACCTATAGCACCACGAGCCGAGGTTCTTTCTCATGGAAGAACTATTGAATCCAAAGGGTAGAGCGCATTCGCGCAGCATCTCGTAAGAGTTGGACACAAAGAAATCAGAGTTTCAAAGAGTTCTTGCGTAAGTCCAATTCTTTGTAGACTCAATGCTAATTTTTACAACCAAAATCAAAAATGTTAACTAGAAAGCAATTTTTAACGATGAGTGCAGGTTTAGGAGCCGGAGTTTTGCTCCCCGAACTACTTAAAGGAAAGAGAACCTATGCAGCCTCGCCCTCACTTTCAAAATTTACCGAGTCTCTGCCCATTTCATACCCAATTTCACCGCCTAGTACCTTAGATATTGCGCCAGGTACACACTCGTTCCACAGCAGCTTAGGGTCTTCTACCACCTGGGGTTACGGCGGATTGTCTTATCTTGGCCCCACTTTCGAGGTAGCAAGGGGAACGCCCGTTAGGATTCAGGCATTCAATAAACTTGGCACTCATCCATTAGCTAGGTCAGTAGATACAAACTTGCATGGTGTCAATGCATCCGACATAACTAATCCCCGAACAATCATCCACTTACACGGCAGCAATACCGAACCTGACAGCGACGGTTATCCAGAAGATACATATCTGCCTGGACAGAGCAATGTGTACAACTACAACAACAATCAAGAGGCAGGAACACTCTGGTATCATGACCATTCCCTTGGCATGACCGCCTTGAACCTCCAAGCCGGGTTAGCTGGAATGTATCTGATTAGGGATGATGACGATCCCATTGGTGGCAATGGCCCCCTTGGTATCCCTGCTGGAGCGCCTTATGAAATACCGTTGGTGCTGCAAGATCATTCCTTCGATTCCAATGGTTCCATGTCCTTTCCAGCGACATGGAAAACTGAGTTTTACGCTGATGTTGCTGTCGTCAACGGCAAGGCTTGGCCAAACCTCAATGTTGACCGAACTTTGTACCGCTTCCGCATCGTCAACGCCTCAAACTCCCGATTCTTCAGATTAAAGCTGTCGTCAAATCAGCAACTAATTCAAATTGGCAGTGACGGAGGATTCCTAAACGCTCCAGTATATTTGTCTAAGCTACTGCTAGGGCCTGGTGAACGAGCAGACGTACTCATCGATTTTTCTCAAAGCCTGCCAGGAGACAAGATTGTATTGCAAAACGACGCTGCTGCACCGTATCCCAAAGGTTTAGCTACGGTAATTGCTCAGGGTTTCTTTAAAATGCCAGAAGTTATGCAGTTTACAGTGAATCAAGGTGCTGCCGTTCCTAAAGCTATTCCCACAAGGCTGCGAGTAAACAATCCATTAATCACAAAAATTGCTACGAAACCAGTCAAAGAGCGCAACCTGGTTCTAATAGATATTTTGGACTCTAATTTTAAAGTCTTAGCCATGATACTCAACGCCGTTTACTGGCATGAGGCAGCCAACCACCCAGAATTGAGAGAGCAACCACAAGTAGACACAGTGGAGCAGTGGAACTTTATCAATCTTCAGCCATATGCCCACACAATGCACCTGCATCTAGTACCATTTCAAATCCTCAACCGACAATCAATCAATGATAGTGCGTACTCAGCAGCATACAGAGCTACTGGCCCGCGTAAAGTACTCATGCACAATGCACCAGGTGGGGATACAGTGCCCTATGGTTATCCACCACTCGACCCTACCCCCTATTTAAAAGGTTCAGCAAAACCGCCAGCAGCGAACGAGGCTGGTTGGAAAGATACTGTAGTAGTCAATCCGTTTGAGGTGGTTCGTGTGATAGTTCCTTTTGGTGCTAAAGCCGCAGCCAATTTACCTTTTGGCAATTCATTCACTGGACGATTTGTGTGGCACTGCCACATGCTGAATCACGAGGATAACGACATGATGCTACCTTTTGACGTTCTACCGTAGCTTCGTATGTGTTGAGAAGAGAATCAAAGATGGGGTTCTTTAGGAATAAGTCATTAACCAAAGACGATCTTAATAGTGATTTGAAATAAAAGGGGAAATGGAATGAATTTTGACAAAAAACTTGCAGCTACTTTTACTGGCACGATCTGTTTTCTAACGGCTATGATGGCTCCTGTTTCGGCTGCCATGTTTAATTTTTACTACTCTGGTACAAGTGTACTGAACCCAAATGACAATGTTATAGCCAGTGGAACATTAACAACTAGCCCTTACCATTCCGCCACAAATAGTTATGAGATTATAGATATTACTGGCATTAGAAATGGCGTTCCAATAGAATCTTTATTATCTCCAGGTTCATTTCTTGACAATGACAATCTCTTACTAGCTGATTCTCCAGCATTGAGTGAATTTGGATTTGCTTACACCGCAGGAAAAGTGTCATATAATGTTTTTAACACTTATGACTATTTAGAAGTTGGATATCAAGGTTCCTATACAGGTTATCCCCTCAGTTATTTTTCTATAACACCTATACCTGAGTCTTCTTTAATGTTGGGAATACTAAGTGTAACTGTTTTAGTAGCTATCAACAAAATCAACGGTAGGCTCGCTCTTAAAAAACTCAATCATTCCAATGGAGACATTGCTAATTAACAGATAGTTTTAAAAGTTTATCGCCGGAATTGTAAGCACTTTTAGATTACCTCTAACCTCCTACAAAAGCCTACGGAGTACACACAAATAATTTAATTACCCTAAATCCAGTTTTGAGTTGCACGTCAAGGCTAAAACAGTGTATTAGAAAAAAGCAGAACGCATTAATTTATCTCAATTTTATCAAAAATCTATTACAACATTTTAGCCTTGTCACCCTAATTCATAATAGGGATTTTAGGTAATTACAATTAGCCCTTTCAAGGTGTTGTGTGACGGCTTGATTTGTAGTTTCTTTAAGAGAGGTGCAGTCTCAGGGTGGGAGAAGATAAATGCTTTTAGGTAAAACTGTTGGCAATTAGTTACACAATATCTGACATATTCATGCAACACATCCACCTTTTCTGCTTGTTTATGTGCAGTTTTCATACCTGAAGAATACATAAATGCGATCGCCTGATTGCAGAAAACTGCATAATTAATGAATATTCGCTTGTTTCTCGTCCCAAGGTGCAGTTTTATTAGATACTCAAATAATCATGATGAATAGCACCCTATGACGATAAGATACGCATTACACAGGTGTTTGCAGTTTGGATTGGCAGGGTTAGCGGGCTGCTTAAGTGCAAGTATCTTCACTGCTAAAACTCAGGCACAGCAAAGTAATATCGTACCCGACAAGACACTTGGCGCTGAGTCCTCTCAAGTTATAGGCAACTTTCAGGGACTACCGATAGAACTAATTACGGGTGGTGCAACTCGCCAAATCAATCTGTTTCACAGCTTTGGAGAATTTAATATCAGCGAGGGGCGGGGGGCGTATTTCTTGAGTCCTAGCGCAGATATTCAAAATATTCTGGCACGGGTGACGGGGAATAACCCTTCAGAAATTTTGGGGAGACTCGGCACACTTGGTAGTTCTAATCCTAATGTATTTTTGATAAATCCTAATGGGATTGTGTTTGGAAAAGATGCCAGTCTAGATGTGCAGGGTTCTTTTGTGGGGACGACTGCGAACGGAGTACAGTTTGGTAATCAGGGTGTTTTTAGTGCCACAAATCCCCAAACCGCGCCATTATTGACTATTAATCCTTCGGCTTTATTTTTTAATCAGATTAATAAGAATGCGGCAATTCAAAATAGCTCAATTGTACCAGCAGGAATATCTCCTTTAGGCATGAATGCATCTGGTTTACGAGTGCCAGATAGGAAGAGTTTACTACTTGTAGGTAGCGACATTAATATGGATGGTGGCAGATTGCGAGCCTATGGTGGTCGAGTTGAGTTAGGAGGATTGTCTGCTCCTGGAAATATTAATCTTCAGCTAGATGATAATAATTTCAGTCTAACGTTTCCAGAGAATGTCATCCGGGCAGATGTGTCTCTCAAAAATGCTGCAAATATAAATGTAAGTGCTAGTGATGGTGGAGACATCATAGTCAACGCTCGTAATATAGATATTTTAGAAGAAAGTCTACTGATTGCTGGCATTGGGCAAGGTTTGGGTACACCTGAGACTGTTGCAGGTGATATTACACTTAATGCTACCGGAGAAATCAAAGTTGCTGGAGTTGGGAGCGGAATTCGCAATTTTGTGAATTCGGGAGCAAAAGGCAATGGAGGTAATATTACCATAAATTCTAATTCCCTTATCTTAGAGGATAGCGCTCTACTTACTGCCTCAAATTTAGGACAAGGGAATGCGGGAAATATCATTATAGATGCTCGTGAAAATGTTTTGTTTAATGGGGCTAATGTTTTTAGCGCAATTGGATATGAAGCAGTCGGGAATGCTGGCAATATTTCCATTAAAGCTGGGTTAGTATCTTTGAGCAATAATACATATATGTATACTAGTACTGGTGGACGAGGAAATGCAGGGATTATTAATATCAATGCACGCGATAGTGTCTCTTTTGATCAAAGGAGCCAGGCTTTTAGCGAAATGAGAACTGAAGGAGTAGGAAAAAGCGGCAATGTCAACATTAATGCCAGGTCGCTGTCTGTGAAAAATGGTTCAGAACTGAGTGCTAGCAGTTTTGGACGGGGAGATGCTGGTAATGTAACCATTAATGCTAGCGATACAGTAAATTTTGATGGAGCAGACAGTGGGGCTTTGAGCATATTAGGAGAGGGAGCGGTAGGTAAAGCTGGTGGCATCAATATCACCACTAAGTCACTTTTTGTCACTAATAACGCAGGATTATCTGCCAGTACTAGTGGACGAGGAGATGCAGGCAATGTGAATATCAACGCCAGTGATATAGCCTTCTTTGATGTGGGAAGCCAAGCCTTTGCTCTTGTAAATGCTAGAGGAGTGGGGAAAGCAGGTACGATAAACATCAACACTAGAAAGCTCTCTGTGAACAACGGGTCACAATTGAGTGCCAGCAGTTTTGGTCAGGGAGACGCTGGTAATGTAACTATTAATGCTAGCGATACAGTAAATTTTGATGGATCAGCCAGTGCGGCTTTCAGCATATCAGGAGCTGAAGCAGTAGGCAAAGGAGGTGGTATTAACATCACCACAGGATTACTGTCTGTTACAAATGGTGCTTTTTTAACTACTAGCACCCTTGGACGAGGAGATGCAGGTAATGTGAGCATCGATGCTCGTGATACAGTTGTTTTTGATGGTATAGGCATTAATGGATTAAATAGCGCGGCTCGCAGTTCGGTACTAGCAGGAGCGGTAGGTAACGGTGGTAAAATCCTGATTAATACTGGATCAGTAGTCATTACTAATGGTGCTGGCTTAGAAGTAAGCACTGCCGGAAAGGGAAATGCTGGTAATGTGATAATTAATGCCAGTGATACAGTTTCTGTTGACAGAAGTGGTGACATTTTCAGCACTGTCAGAGCAACAGGTGCGGGTAAGGGAGGGGATCTCAATATCACTACTGGCTCACTTTTCTTGAACAACAGCGCTCAATTAGCTTCTAGTACTTTTGGACGAGGGGATGCAGGAAATGTGTTTATTAATGCTTCTGGTTCTGTTTCTATTTCAGGAAATAATACTGGCATCCTCAGTAACGTGGAGTCAAAAAGTGAGGGTAATGGTGCCAATATCAACATCAAAGCCGCTTCACTCTCCATTAGTGATGGCGCTCAACTAGTAACCTCTGTTGAAAATAATGATGACAGTTCTGTTAGACAGCCATTCAACCAGGGAAATGCAGGCAATGTTAATATCGATGTCACGGGTGCAGTTGCGATCGCTGGAATCAGAGAAGGAAAGGCAAGTGGAATTAGAAGCAACTTAGGAAAAAGAACAGTTGGTAAAGGAGGAAACATTACTATATCCTCTGGCTCGTTATCTGTAACGGATGATGCCAGAATTTCGACTAGTACCTTTGGAGAAGGAAATGCAGGTAATATCTTCATACAAGCCAAGGATTCTGCGTCTTTTTCAAATGGTTTTATATTTAGTTCTGTAGAAGAAGAGGGATTGGGTAAGGGGGGAGAAATTAATGTTACATCTCACTCTCTCTCCTTAACGAATGGCGCTCAATTTGTTGCCACTAGCCGTGGAGCTTTTGCTGGTGTAGAAATTACTTCTCCTGGAAATCCTTCCATAGATTTTTTTAAATTTAGTACCAATTCTATTAAAGCTGGAAATATCCAAATTAACGCAACTGATGGTGTTAATATTTCTGGTTTTAATCCAATCACTGGCAATTCCAGTGGATTCTTTACATATACTGTAACTATAGGTAACAGTGGCAATATCACTGTAAATACTGATGTTTTTCGAATATCTGATAGTGCTTTATTAGACGCAAGAACTTATAATTTTGGTGATGGTGGAAATATTACAGTCAATGCACGAATAGTGGAGGCTAGTAATGGGGGGCAACTTATTACAACTACTACAGGAGGTGGTAATGCAGGTAAGATTATAGTCAATGCTAAAGACCAAGTAATTGTTTCAGATACCTACATAAATCCTGAGAATACAGAAGCTCAACTTCTTAAAAGGTTCCCCAAAGATGATGATGCTAATAGTGGTTTCTTTGTTCGTTCTTCAGGCTTTGGTGTTGCAGGTGATATTGAAGTTAACTCGCCCAAAGTTACTTTAGATAAACAGGGAAGATTCATTGCTGAATCAGCATCAGGCAATGGGGGTAATATTAAGCTGGTAATTAGGGATTTACTTCTCATGCGGCGTGGTGGTCAAATCTCCACTAACGCAGGCACTGCCCAAGCTGGTGGTAATGGCGGTAACATCAATATCAACTCAAAATTTATTGTCGCCCCTTCCAAAGAAAATAGCGACATTAGCGCCAACGCCTTTCAAGGAAGTGGTGGAAACGTAGAAATTAACTCGCAAGGTATCTTCGGTACCGAGTTGCGGACAAAGCCAACTGAAAAAAGTGATATTACCGCCAGTTCGGAACTAGGCGTTGCAGGTGTAATCAACATTAACGCACCCGATACCAGTTCCATCCAAAACAGCTTTACCGAATTACCCCCAGTCATCGATACCAATGCACTCATTGCTAATAGTTGCATTTCACGTGGTACTAAACGGCAAGAAAACTCTTTTACTATTACAGGGTCTGGTGCTTTGAACCCTAATCGTCCTGGTGTTTCGGTTTCTACCTACACAACTGGAAAGGTCAGAGGTGTCGAAACTACATCCCGTTCTTGGAAGAAAGGCGATCCGATTATCGAACCGACTGGTCTATATCGGCTGAATAATGGGCAGTTGCTATTGAGTCGAGAATGTTCTAATTAATGTTATATATTTAGATGCCAGTTCAAAATTCAAAATTCAAAATTCAAAATTCAAACGGCTGATATAGCACTGAAAAATTAAAGCCATTATCTTGTAGTGAATTACCGCGATCGCTTGTGCCTATAAATGGTATACCATAGTCTGCACGCAATACCAAACCGTTAAAAGGTTGCCAATTTAAGCCCAAACCCAGGCTAGCAATGGTTTGTGGGTCAGGATTGCTAGCGCGATTGTTCCAAGTTGTGCCGATGTCAAAAAAGGGTATTAGCTGTAAAGTTTGCACATTTGATGTTAGGGGAATACGAACTTCCACACCTCCAACTACCCCATTGTCAGCAACAAGTTGATTTTGACTATAACCGCGCACTGTATCAACTCCGCCAATGCTGATTTTTTCCAGCGAAAGTAAGGAATCAGGAGTAAGTTGAGTGTTAACTTTGGCCAGCATCAAAATGCGGGGAGATAGCCGTTGCACCCATTGAAATTGTCCTACCCAAGAGAAAAAACGCCCATCAGTACCACTATCGTTGATAGTTGCGTCAATTGCATCGATGCCAAAACTAAATTGCGATCGCGCCGCTAAAACACTGTTAGCATTACGTTGTAACCAATCTTGAGAAAAGCGAATTACCGTAACTCTTGATTCCCCATCTTCGGGGCCTTCAGTAAAGGAGAAGGGGATATCATTGAGTATATAAGTTTGACTGCGCCGTAAATCGAATGCTAACGATAGAGCAAATTCATTGTTTGGTGTGTGGGTTAGCGGTTGACGGACGTTAAAAGAAAGGGTTTCGGCTTGGCTGCGGATATTTAAGTCACGAAATTCGCTTTCAATAATCCGGCTAGTACTGTTGCTATAGCGGACACCAATAGTTCCATCTAAGGCGTTAAAGGGAATAGAATAACTGATATCATAAATGTCTAAACCTTCACTACCAGCATATTCAGCATTGAATTTATCCCCAAACCCTAAAAAATTATCGTGAGCAATAAAAACACTCCCTTGTTCTGAACCAACGCTAGGTGATTGGTTATTGGCAAAGTTCACCCCAAGGTGGAATGGTGGCGATTCAGTAATTGTCACCTGTAAAATATTGCTAGCTGGGGTGCTACCTGCGGTTAACTCGGCATTGACTCGCTCAATCACGGGGTCAAGTTGTAATAATTGCAGCGCTTCTTCGATGCGTTTTTGATTTAAAGGCTTACGCGCCAACCGAGCAATCCGGGAACGCACGTATGCAGGTTGCAATCTTTCTAACCCTAAAATGGAAATTCCTTCGAGTTCGCCTTCCACAACTTGGATTTGCACAACACCGCTAGCGATATTTTGATTGTTGGGAATAAATGCACCACTGGTGATATAGCCCTTTTTAACATAGAGTTCAGTGATTTGCGATCGCAGTTGCAATAACTGCTCAAATGTGATGTTTTTATTTTCTAAGGGCTTTTTTAACTCGATGATTTCATGTTCTAAAACAGAATAGCCTGTGACTCGGATTTCTTTGACAAAGAACTTTTCACCACTAGGAAAGATGGTATCGGGTAGATTTTCCTGTGGGGGTGATGGGAGTATGGGAACAGTTGGTGTCGGTGGTGTCGCCGGAAGTGTTGGTGTAGGTGATGATTGGGGTAGAGTTTCTTCAACTTTCCCTGGTGTATCAGGGGGAATTGTTACTCCAGATGGGGGTGTCGATTGTGCAAATACTGCAAGTGGAGTGATGCTGATGCAGGTAAGTAATATGAAAAAAAGCTTTGGAAAACGAAAGTATGAACTCATTGTTTATTTATGATTTGAAAGGGCGATCGTTTGTCATTGATAAGGTTTTTAGATATACTTACATTTCGTAACATACTTCTTTTTATTTCCACCAATTGACTTAGCGATCGCATTACTAATTAGATATTTATCAAGTATTATTACTTAATTAAAATACCATAGTATTTTGCTTGATGATTGCATAAAGATGAAATCATCAAGCTCTGATTTGGTCATTCTAATATTTAAAATTTAGGTATTGATAAATAAGACAATAAATGCAGTATGAAAAGAATACGCAATAACGCAAGCGCTGACTTGTCAGTGTAGCTTTTCACCGGGGAACTTGAAAGCCAGATAATTTACGCTATGTTTATTTAATATTGAGACACTATTCTTTCTATATCTACAGCCGAACATTGCCTTCGCTCATCGCAAGTATATGCTGTTAGTGAACCATCAGGCTCAACAGAAAACAAAAAATTATCAGCAGCATAACTAGGGTGTCTTCTGGAAGTCCCAGCATAGACTGGGTTATATCCCAATAAAACTAATCCTTGAGGAGAAGACTTGAGGCTAATGTTCTGGTCTACACCCTGCTTCTGATTTATACTAGGGTCAAAATATCTAGTTCTCATCACTCCAGAATATCCCTCCATCACCAACACGCTTTGATAAACGATTCCATCAATGCTATATCTGAGCTTCCAACTTCCGTAAATTGGAGAATTTGCATCTAAGAGTTGCGCGATGACCTTCGGCGCAGCAAAGCCGATTGCATATGATGAAGATTGAGAAACATCTGGTGTTTGTAGTAAGGCATTTCTCGCATCTGCTGACTTGATACCAAACAATCCAATTCCAGCTACTAAAATTGCAATGGAAGTAGTTTGTTTGAAATTCGGTAATGTCAAAGATGTTGCTAAAACTGTGTTGCGAACTAGTTCAGAAAACATAATCAACCTCTAATCTGAGTTAAAAAATAATGACAATTTCATCAGCAATGGTTGATAAATTGATGATTTTTGTTGTTTTTCGATTTATTAACCGTTTCTTTAATACTCAGATTAAGGGATATGACTAAGTAATGCATTCACCTTTTATGCATATATAGTTGCATGATTTGGATGGTGCGATCGCACAATGGTGCATACCATTTTGCAGAAAACTGCAACACCAGATTTTCCCAATATGTGCATTTATATTCACGAACAACTTCGACTCAAAATTAATTGTCCATTGGGTAATCGATACAATCCTTGTGGTTCAATTATTGGGTCGCCTTTTTTCCAAGGACGACGGGATGTAATTTCGACACCTCTCACCTCGCCAGTTGTGTAGTTAGAAACCAAAACTCCAGGACGATTGGGAGTTAAAGCACCAGAACCTGTAATAGTAAAGGAGTTTTCTTGTCGTTTGGTGCTGCGTGAAATGCAGCTATTAGCGATAAGTGCATTGGTATCAATCGCATTTTGTGGTAATTCAGTGAGGCTGTTTTGAATAGAACTGTTATCGGGTGTATTGATATTTGTTAAACCGGAAACCCCTAATTCCGAACTTGCAGTGATATCGCTTTTTTCGGTTAGTTTTGTCTGCGATTCGATACCGAAGATACCTTGGGAGTTGATTTGGATATTTCCACCAGTTCCCGAAAAGGCGTTAGCGCTGATATCGCTGTTTTCGTTGGGAACTGCAACGATAAATTTCGAGTTGATATTGATGTTACCGCCATCGCCACCTGATTGCGCTGTACCTGCGCTGGTGGAAATTTGACTGTTGCGGCGGAGTAAGAGTAAATCGCTGTTGATGTTAATATTACCACCGTTACCGGATGCAGTTGCGGCGTTGAGTTCGCTTTGGTTGTCTAAAGTAATTTTAGATGAGTTGATTTCGATATTGCCACCTTTACCCACACCTCCGGCTGACACCGTGCTGAGGATGCCAGCATTATTTGCAAGGGAAACAACTGCTGCATTGATGTTGACATTGCCACCTTTACCGATACCTCCAGCTTCCACTCTACTCACGATGCCAGCATTATTTGCAAAGGAAACAGCATTTTTTGCACTCACTGCCACATTCCCCGCATTCCCCTGTCCATAAGTTGAGGCAACAAGTAATGCGTTATCTCGTAATGAGAATGAACTAGAATCGATGGTAATGTTACCCCCATTGCCAACTCCTCCTGTGTCCACACTGCTGAAAATTACACTCCCAGCAATATCAACAGCACCTGTTACTTTCACATTGATATTCCCCGCATTCCCCTGTCCATAAGTTGAGGCAACAAGTAATGCGTTATCGCGGAGTGAGAAAGAACCAGAATCAATGGTAATGTTACCACCATTGCCAACTCCTCCTGTTTGCACACTGCTGAGAATCCCACTCCCAGCAATATCAACAGCACCTGTTACTTTCACATTGACATTCCCCGCATCCCCTCTTCCTGCTGGTCGGCTATTAAATGCACTACTAGTAAAGCTGCTGAGTGAAGCGCCATCAGTGAGTGACAGGGTTGCAGCATTGATATCGATATTGCCACCCTTACCCACACCTCCGGCTGACACCGTGCTTAAAATGCTAGCATCTGTAAGGGAAACAGCATCTTTTGCACTTACTGTCACATTCCCCGCATTCCCCACTCCTAAAGTTGAGGCCGCAAGCAATGCGCCATCAGTAAGTGACAGGGTTGCAGCATTGATGTCGATATTGCCACCCTTACCCACACCTCTAGCTCGCACCGCGCTAAGGATACCAGCGTTTGCAAGGTCAACAGCATCAAGTGCCCGCACTGTCACATTCCCCGCATTTCCCTGTCCATAAGTTGAGGTAGAAAGTAGAGCGCGATCGCTTAACGAGAATGAACCGGAGTCAATAGTAATATTACCCCCATTGCCAACAGTCCCCGTTCCCACACTGCTGCCAATCCTACTTTGAAAACCGTTTTTCTCTCCACTAATATTAACAGTGTTAGTAACATTAACATTGACATTCCCCGCATCCCCCCGTCCTGCTGGCTGGGTATCAGATGCTTCACGAGTAATGGTTTGCAGTTGAGCGCCATCAGTAAGTGACAAAGTTGCAGCATTGATGTTAATATTGCCTCCCTTACCTATACCTCCGGCTTCCACTGTACTGAAGATGGAAGCGTTACCTGCAAGGTCAACAGCATTTTTTGCACTCACTGTCACATTCCCGGCATTTCCCACTCCTAAAGTTGAGGCAACAAGTTGAGCGCGATCGCTTAACGAGAATGAACCGGAGTCAATAGTAATATTACCCCCATT
>NZ_JAVRCA010000083.1:31459-36728 GCF_034530995.1 Nostoc sp. DedQUE04
CCACTCCTAAAGTTGAGGCAACAAGTTGAGCGCGATCGCTTAACGAGAATGAACCAGAGTCAATAGTAATATTACCCCCATTGCCAACAGTGCCTGTTCCCACAAAGCTGCCAATTGCACTTGTAAAACCGTTTTTCTCTCCACTAATATTAACAGTGTCAGTAACATTAACATTGACATTCCCCGCGTTTCCCTGTCCATAAGTTGAGGCAGAAAGTTCAGCGCCGTCTTTTAACGAGAATGAACTGGATTCAATAGTAATATTACCCCCATTGCCAACAGTGCCTGTTCCCACACTGCTGCCAATCTTACTTTGAAAACCGTTTTTCTCCCCACTAATATTAACAGTGTCAGTAACATTAACATTGACATTCCCCGCATCCCCCCGTCCTGCTGGCTGGGTATCAGATGCTTCACGAGTAATGGTTTGCAGTTGAGCGCCATCAGTAAGTGACAAAGTTGCAGCATTGATGTTAATATTGCCTCCCTTACCTATACCTCCGGCTTCCACTGTACTGAAGATGTCAGCGTTTGCAAGGTCAACAGCATCAAGTGCCCGCACTGTCACATTCCCCGCATTTCCCTGTCCATAAGTTGAGGTAGAAAGTAGAGCGCGATCGCTTAGAGAGAATGAACCAGAATCTATGAAAATATTACCGCCATTGCCTTGTGACCCCAAGCGCACCAGATTGCGAACTATGCTCCCACCAGCAACTTTGATTTCCGCAGTAGCATTCAGCGTAATATCTCCTGCAACAGTTTCAGGTGTCCCTAAACCTTGTCCAATACCAGCAGTTAAGATAGTTCCTCCTATAATCTCTAGATTTCTGGCGTTGACTGTAATATTACCGCCACCACGCCCAGTTACATATATACCTGCTTGATTAGTAAGCGATACTGAAGTTCGTCCAAGATTCTCAGGAAATATCAAGCTGAGATTATCGCCATCTATACCCAGCGCTACATTTCCAGGTGCTGCCAATCCTCCTAACTCAACTCTTCCACCATAAGCATTTAATCGTCCCCCATCCATGCTGACATTACCGCCCACTAGCAGCAAACTTTTACCATCTCCTACTCGTAAACCTAATGCATTTGAACCTGCGGGATCTATTCCTGCTGATGCAACTGAGTTATTTTGAATCCCTGCACTTTGATTAATCTGATTAAAAAACAACGCTGAAGGATTTACCGTCAACAATGGCGGTGCTTGGGGGTTGGTGGCACTGAAAATACCCTGATTGCCAAACTGCACTCCATTAGCTGTTGTCCCGACAAAACTCCCCTGCACATCTAACAGCGCATTCTCCCCAAACAAAATCCCCGAAGGATTAATCAAAAACAAATTTGCTGCGCCATCAACGCCCAAAGTCCCGAAAATATTCGATGCATTCCCACCTGTTACCCGCGTCAATATATTTTCTATTCCAGTTGGGTTGGCAAAATACACTCGTTGCCCATCTTGGATATTAAACTCGCTGAAACTATGAAAAAGATTGCTTTTGCGTATTGCACCACCGTTAACTTTGTCGCCCAGCGCGCCATTAATTAACACATTTTGATTGAGTTGAGAAGCTTCTGCACCAAGGCTGTTATCGGGCGTGATTTGTGCTGAGGCGGGCATTGCTTGGTTTAATGCAGTCGATATTAGGCATAAATAAAGAAGACTTTTAATACTGGCTTTTTGGATATGATGTGCTTTATTCATAAGTAATTTTCTTTGATGAAACTAAAATAAAATTACCGATATAGCTGATCTGAATATTCTTGCTCTGTTATGACGAGTCGAGGTGAAAGCATCATTCCAGAATATCAGTAAAGGAGTTTCTTCTGTACTTAGATAAATTGCAGAAAAATGCACACTTTTGAAAATTTCAGTTTTTAATGCTGATTTCTGGTAATTTAAACAATAAAAGCTAAATAACGCAATGTGCGATTTATTCTTAAAACCCCTCTCCAAAACGGAGAGAAGCTTTGATTCCTGCTCCCATTCCTTTGTAGGGAAAGGGTTGTGGGTTAGGTTTGAAAAAAAGTCGCACACGGCGTTAAATAACTATTTTCTTTATATGTAAAAATATGAATATCAAAAATAAATACTTCAAAATCTTACTCTCTGCGCGTCGGTGGATGCAGATGTTGATGAAAATCGGGAACCTCTGCAAGAGGCTAATCTATTTCTTTACTCAGCAACACCAAAAACCAAATCGGCATCACAGATTTATTAAAGTATTATTTTTGACGACATTACTAATATGTCTTTTGTTTGGACAACTCGTATCTGCACAAACTCCAAATATCACCGCACTAGTTGAACAAGGCATTAAAGATTATGATGCCGGAAAATTTTTTAATGCGATCGAGCATTGGCAAGAGGCATTAAATCATGATAAAAATAATCCAGAATTTACGGCGGTTGTGAATGAAAATTTGGCGCGTGCTTACCAACAAATAGGAGAAAATAAAGCTGCGATCGCATCCCTATCAGCAGCAATTAATGACTATAGCACGGTAGAAAATATCCAGCAAGTGGGACGGATGAAGTCAGAACTCGCCCAAGTTTACAGCAATTTGGGACAGCCTCGCAAAGCGATCGCACTTTTGTGTGGCAAACTGGTAAATAAAAGCCAGCAAATAGAATGTACTCCAGACAGTGCAGCACAAATCGCCACCAAATACAACGACAAACGCGGTCAAGTTGCAGCTTTGGGAATTCTCGGTGAAGCATATCGCTTAATTGGCGATTACGACCAAGCAATTAAATATTTGCACGTAGCTCAACAACTTTATCCAGAAGATGATTTTTTGCTGTTAAATAGTTTGGGTAATGCTTACAGCAGTCGCGCTCAATTGCGAGAGTTACAAGCCGATTCTGCAAATAAAGCTGGTATTTCTAGTAAAGAAAATGAATTTACTCAAAAGTCTAGAGAAGACTATAGCAGAGCTTACCAATATTTTCAGAAAAGTACCAAACTCGCCAGCGACCAAAAACAAACTTTAGCTCAGATGCGAGGATTGTTAAATTTAATTCAATTGGATTCCCAAACCAATAAGAGCAAAGTTATTAATAATCAGGAGTTTCACAAAACTGTTGACGATGCTTTGAAGGTTATTGAAATTTTACCCGATTCAGCTACAAAAGTCTATGGAGCAATTAATTTAGCATACTTGCAGTCAGATGCTAAAGGAACTTTACCTTTTACATACTGTCCAACTAGCCTAATTTTACCAAATGCAGATGTATTAAATTTACTACAAAAATCACTATCAGCTAGTAAAAATTTACAAGATAATCGCTTACTTTCTTATTCTAACGGCGCTTTGGGTCATTTCTGGGAATGTCAACCAAAGAATGAAACAGCAGCATTAAAATATACTCAAGCTGCGATATTAGCAGCAGATAACAAATTGAGTGCCAAAGATAGCTTGTATTTGTGGGAGTGGCAAGCCGGACGCATTTTAGATCGACAGAATCGAAAAGAAGAAGCGATCGCATCTTATCAACGAGCATTTGATACTCTAGAAGATATCCGCAGCGATATTTTAACCTCTGAAAGGGATGTACAGTTTGACTTCCGCGATGTTGTACGACCATTGTATCGGAGATTGGCACAGTCGCGGCTAGATTTGCTGGGAGTTGGTGCAATCGCAGATGAACAACGTGCGAAAGAATTATCGGCAGTAGTTAAAACCATCGATGCTTTGAAACTAGCAGAATTACAGAATTATTTTGGCAATGATTGCATTTTAAGTGCCTTAAATCCCAAACAGGTGGGAGAACTCCTCAAGGATAATAGTGTAGCCTTTAAGAATACTGGGTTTTTGAGTTCGATCATTTTAGATGGTAAAACCGGGATATTATTGCAGTTACCCAATCAGGCAACTAAATTTAAATGGATTGAAGACCGCAATCAAGAAGGTACAAGCACAATAGTTAGCAGCAATACCTTACAAACAAAAATTGCCGAGTTTCGCAGAGGACTAGTTAAAGGAAAAGAAGAAATTAACTACGATACAACAACTGCGGCACAGCTTTATGATTGGATAATTCGCCCCTTTGCTGAGGATATCAAACCGGAGAAAGTCAAAACCCTGGTGTTTATTCAGGATGGTTTTTTGCGTAGCGTGCCAATGGCAGCACTTTACGACAGCCAACAACAGAAATATTTAGTCGAAACCTACGCTATTGCTACAACTCCCAGTTTACGACTTACCACACCCAAAGCACGCGATGGTCTCCGACCGACCGGAGATCATCGCAATACACAAAAGGCATTAATTTTGGGTTTAACCGAAAAAGCTACAATCGACGGAAAGACTTTTGATGCGCTTTTTGCTGTTCCCGATGAAGTTAGCGCAGTTCAAAGTATATTTCCTAATCATACCGACCTGATGGATCGGGATTTTTCGCCCGAAAGTTTTCAGAAAACACTTGACAAAACCACATATCCTATTGTCCACATAGCAAGTCACGCTCAATTTGGCATTATTCCTGAAGACACCTTTATTATCACAGGCAAAAACCAAAAACTTACCATCAGCCAATTAGAAAATTCCCTGCGAAACCTCAACAGTAAATCAGATGGGGTTGAACTACTGACATTGACTGCATGTGAAACCGCAGTTGGCGACGACCGTGCCACACTAGGATTAGCTGGAGTTGCATTGCAAGTTGGAGTTAAAAGTGCGATCGCATCTTTGTGGAGTGTCAGCGATCAATCGACATCCGAGCTAGTCAAAACATTTTACACCAACTATGGCAAAGCTGGCATGAGCATTGCAGAGGCGTTGCAAAAAGCCCAAATTAAAATGATTAATGCTAAAAAACTACCGCCATCTGAAGGTATAAATATCAGTTATGATAATCCTGCGTATTGGGCACCAATGATTGCGATCGGTAATTGGCTTTGAAACCCACAGATACCCGAAAACCTCACTTCCATTACTCTTCCCTTCTAGAGGCTACGATGTACATACAAGTATGACCAGCATAGGTTTCAACTCTTCTAGTAGTTTCGTAGTGGCGTGGCAAGGCTAAAATGTTGCAATAGATTTTATTGTGGGATGGGTGTCCTCACCCGTCCGGGCGGGCAGGATGCCCGCCCCACAAGAGTTTACTAATGCACTATTTTAAGCTTGCCACGCCAGTAGGGTGCGTTATGGACACGCCGAAATAACAAATGAGTACTCCGAAATAACAAATGAGTACCCCGAAATAACAAATGAGTACTCCGAAATAACAAATGAGTACCCCGAAATAACAAATGAGTAC
>NZ_JAVRCA010000084.1:0-17706 GCF_034530995.1 Nostoc sp. DedQUE04
TTTTACTCCAGCTTTTTATTATCCCATGTTATTTATATTAAGGATAAGTCTATTGATAATTGGGAACTATTGATCGATAAATGATCGATGGACTTTTGTGAGAAGACCTGATTTTGAGAACTTAGAAGTTTATCAACTTGCCCAAAAGTTAGCTAATGAAATTTGGCGTATTGCTAAAGGATGGGACAATTTTACTAAAGATACGCTGGGCAAACAAATTGTTCGGTCTGCTGATAGTATTTGTGCGAACATCGCAGAAGGTAGAGGCAGGTACAATGACCAAGACAATCGACGTTTTGTCAAGATTGCGAGAGGGTCTTTGTATGAAACTATTAGTTGGTTGAGGTTAGCTTACGCCAGACAGTTATTGACAAATGAACAGGTAAGTAGATTTAAACCAATTCTTGATGAACTATTACCCAAACTCAATGCTTACCTAAAAGCCATAGGAAATAGGGAATAGGGCATGGAGAATAGGGAATTCCAACTTAATTCTCTACCCAATGCCCAATGCCCCATGCCCAATGCCCCATGCCCAATGCCCAATGCCCCATACCCAATTACTGATATCCCTTCCAAGGAGTGACTTCAAGTTTGCCATTAGGCTTGAATATCACTTGAAAGTGGGCTAGAGGTTCTTTGTCATTGGGAGGAGCTACATTAGAACCATAGATGTCGTTAAACATCTTAGGAAGAGGTGTTTCTCGGAAATAATCAAATGCGACTTGATTGAGTGGTTCGTAGTCAGCAATGACACCATCTTTGTTGACTGCTACCCGATATTTTAAATCTCGCGTAAAGGTGGGGGTGCCACTCCAGGTTTGACGAACTGTATTATAAAGCTTTTGATTTAAACCTTTAGTGATATTAGAGTCAGTAATTTTAGCACCGACTACCTCTGGTGTCTTAGCATATCCTCGCCAAGGGCTAACTTGCAGCACACCATTTGTAGTAAACACTATTCGGAATTGGGCGATTGGTTCATTAGAAATGGGAGCGCGGTTAGCAGGATTATAAAGTAGGTTAGGCAGAGGAGTTTGCCCGACTTCTTGATTGGCCTCTTTATTCACCGCTTTATAACCAACGATCGCTCCATCCGCAGCTACACCCAAACGATAGATCAAATCCTGTTGCAATCCTGAACGCTTAGTCCAAGCTGGATGAACTTGGTTATACACTTGACGATTCAATGCACGCAACTGGGATGGATCGGTAATTTCTGGAACTGTATTTAAAAGTGCTTCTAAATCTTTAACTACTGGCTTTTGATCGGCTGTGGGTGGTGTCGTCGGTGTTGCAGCTGCGATGGGTGTTGCAGCTGCTGATGCTGGAGGATTAAGGTTGTTTGTTGTAGAGCTAGATTGTTCATCTGGTTTAGGCTGTGGTGGACGAATTTGGGGAGGTGGAATCAAGTTAAATGCGATCGCTGCTACTGCTAAACTTGATACTCCTATGGCAGCAGGAACAGCCTGCCTGATTACAGCCTGACTAGCACCGCCATAGCGTCTAGTAACTGGTTGTAGTTCTAGAGATAATTCTGGTAAAGTCTGAGTATCAGCAAAAAACTGATCTACTGCTTCTACCAAATCAAACAACTGTACCGTATTCAAATCTATTTCAATCGGCGGACGTTTAGAATTATTAGAGCGATCGAACCCCTCTGGAGCATTCTCTGAATGTATGATTAACCTGTGGCGGTTGCCGTCAATTTTTTGAAACTCTACTAGCTCCGATTCCTGGTTGTGTGCTTGCGGATTGGGTACAGTACTCAGAAATTCTTGGGCGTAACCACTAACAGCCCTCACCAAACTTTCAAAAAATTCTCGCCCTCCCGTTAAAGGTTGATTGTAACCAGATAAATAGCATTCTGCATTTACCAATATTGATAATTCTGGACGCATTTCCTGAAACTGTGCAGCCCTAGTGACATCACTTAACCCTTCTAAAAGAAGAGTACAATTAGGTAGACTGTACTTACGTTGAATATTCATTCTACTTCACCGTCAAAAAGACTAATCCAGAACCGCTGCATTCCAGCAGTACCAGTACAAAATAGTAATTGTCCTAACAAATTTATTGCTAGCGCATCTAATTTTTCATCAGAAGTTAATGCGAGTACACCAGAACGTCGAGCATTCATCCGGCTTTTAAAATGCGCTCTAAACCGCTCTAAATAATTAGATAGCCGCAAATTCTGTTCTAATGGAATCTGTTTTTCTTCCATTTGTTGACATATCATTAATAACTGACGGATGACAACAGTTAAACGCCGTGCTATATAGCAAGCAATGACCACCAAAGCTTTTGCTTCCATAATAGTTAAGGGACGGCGTATGTGCGCTCTTCGTAGCGGGTTAGAGCTACGCATCCGCCATAAATTCACCCTGTCTTTAACAATTCCTTTAAGATCCAACTCTTGAGCAAAAGCCAGGATTGCTTCCGAACCACCAAGTTCTAAAGCTTCAATTGCCAGTAAAATCAGGTCAATTTGCAGCCTGGTTCTCCGAGGACACGTTTTGGAAGCGATCGCAGGATCTGGTAAAGTGTCCAGAATCATCGGCAGTGAGTCTTGGGTTGGACTGTTGAACGGCGTTAAACTTGCTGAAACATTCATTCTATAAATACCTTGTGCGGTTCCAACAGACTAGATAAAACAAATTTAAGATCGGTAGCCAAGACTTGAGCCTTAGACTTGTAGCAGTAGCATGACTACCTGATATATACATTACTTAACTCTTTCTACTCAAAGTTTTCCCTATATTGAAATCAAAATTTTAAAACATAACTAAATTCACCTCATTTCTTAGTGAAATACCTTTTATAGCTTGGTTTAGATTCTAATTATCGTCAATGAAGAGCGAAGCTTCAGCCTTTATCCCCACTTGACCCCCAGCGTATGACATTATAGTGTACGATTTTTCAGGTATCTGAAATTGGGAATGGGGAATAGGGTATTGGGCATTGGGCATTGGGCATTAGTTATCCTTTTTTGTCCCCCTTGTCTTCCCTAATTCCTGATTCCCCATGCCCCATGTCCCATTGCCGATTCCCCATTTCCTACTCCTTTATTCCCCATTTTATGGATTTAAAGTCTCTCGTTCGTAACATTCCAGATTTCCCGAAACCCGGAATTTTATTTCGGGATATTACTACGTTACTGCGCGATCCAGAGGGACTGCGCTATACTATTGACTTTTTAACACAAAAATGCAATGAAGCTGAAATAACAGCTGATTATGTCATTGGTATGGAGTCGAGAGGATTCATTTTTGGTTCGCCTCTAGCTTATAAATTAGGAGCTGGTTTTATTCCCATCCGCAAAAAAGGGAAGTTACCAGCAGCCGTTCACTCAATTGAATATCAACTAGAGTATGGTACAGATTGCCTAGAAGTGCATCAAGACGCTTTACACCAAGGTAGCCGAGTTTTGATTGTCGACGACTTGATTGCCACAGGTGGAACAGCGAGTGCCACAGCTAAATTGGTGCAGAAAATTGGCTGCGAACTAGTAGGATTTGGGTTTATTATCGAGCTACGGGATTTACAAGGACGTACACATTTACCGGACGTGCCGATTATCTCTTTAATTGAATATTAGTCATTGGTCATTAGTCATTAGTCATTGGTCAATAGCAAAACAACTGGCAAAGGACAAATGACAAAGGACGAATGACAAAGGACGAATGACAAAGGACAAAATATAAATGACATCTACGAAAATTTCCTTGGAGACAGGTCGGGATTGGCTAATCAGGCTAGTCACGAGCGAAACTTTTGTTTATGTGGCAAAGCGACTATTGCAGGCACTGCTAACTTTGCTGTTAGCGTCAGCGTTGTCGTTTTTCATCATTCAACTCGCTCCTGGTGATTATGTAGATACGCTACGGCAAAATCCGAAGATATCTCCTGAAAGAATTGAGGAAATCAAACGGCAGTTTGGTCTAGATAAGTCTTGGCCAGAGCAATTTGGGCTGTGGCTATGGCGAATCTTGACCAAAGGGGATTTTGGCACGAGTTTTATTTATCAACGTTCAGTGGCATCGCTGTTGTGGGAACGAGTACCAGCGACTTTGCTATTAGCGATCGCATCTTTAATTGTCACATGGGCGATCGCCATCCCTCTAGGGATCTTTGCCGCTGTCAAACAAAATAGGCCAGCAGACCGGATTTTACAAGTGATTAGTTACGCAGGACAAGGCTTTCCTAGTTTTATCACTGCCTTAGCGCTGCTGGTTTTAGCCCAAATCACCTCACCATTTTTTCCAGTGGGTAGCATGACTAGCATCAATCACTCAGAACTGTCGTGGTTTGGCAGAATCTTAGATATCGGCTGGCACATGATTTTACCCACCATCGCACTCTCAATTACTAGTTTTGCGGGTTTGCAACGCATCACTCGCGGCGAACTATTAGATGTCCTGCGTCAAGATTACATCCAAACGGCTCGTGCCAAAGGTTTACCAGAAAACCGCGTCATCTATGTTCATGCACTCCGCAACGCTATAAATCCCTTAATTACTTTATTAGGTTTTGAATTAGCTGGTTTATTAAATGGTGCCTTCATCGCCGAATTTTTCTTCAACTGGCCTGGTTTAGGGAGATTGGCTTTACAGGCTTTACAAGCTCAAGATTTATATTTATTAATGGCAAGCTTGGTTATGGGCGCAGTATTGCTGATTGTTGGCAATTTAATCGCCGACTTGATGCTCAAAGCAGCCGATCCACGCATTCGCCTAGAAAATCTTAATTAGCAGCAATTCTAAAATTCAAAAAATCAAAACTTATTGGGCGTTTTCCAGAGTTCTGTCAACTATAAAACAACAAAAAGATAGCCAGAGTGCGGATGTTGTTGAAGAAAGTGTTGCTTATTCCTCATCCTAGAATTTGGCTACTCTCAGTTTCAAGCTATTTCTGTACGCTGCAAAAAATTGTGAATTGCTGTTTCACTAATTATTTTACTAAGATTTAGACTTAGGTTTTTGCACTCGTGTATTTAAGAGTTTTTTCTAAGCGGGCGGCGGGAATCGAACCCGCATTAATAGCTTGGAAGGCTATAGTTTTACCACTAAACTACGCCCGCAAATTTCCAACTTTATAAGTTTAACACAGTTTTTGTAAAAATTCAAGCATTTAGTTGGAATTTGCGGGTTGCATTTTGATCCTGACATACAAATTGCTCAATTCTGGTTTTGTGCCATCGTTATTGTGGGCAGCAAGAAAGTTTTCTGTTTTGAAAACTTCCCTCAAGACTTGCTCGTATGTACTTTTTTCACTTTGCAGTTTTGCTGGTTCTATTTCTAGAACTACAGCCTGTTGAAAGTTGCCATTCTGATCGATTATCAAGCTAGCCAAAAGTTGTGCTGGTTCAAGTTCCGAATTGGAGACAAGAAAACTTGGGTCTAATTGTTTTGTGTTGCTTCCCCTGTATAAAGCGATAACATCGGGTAAAGCATCTTGTCGGAATCCTTTTGATTGTATCAAGCTAATCACTTGATCTCTAGATAAGGGAGCTACTATTGCTACCGATGCTCCTCCAGTCGAAGTTGCTGGAGTTTCTCTAGTTGAAGTCGCTGGAGTTTCTCCAGTCGAAGTCGCTGGAGTTTCTCTAGTCGAAGGCGCTGGAGTTTCTCTATTTTCAGGTTCTAAAACTGGTCGATTTGATGGAATACCTGTTGGTAGTTGCGTTCCCTTTCCTAGTTTAATTTCTTGACGACGCTTCCAAGGTAAATTACCGATTGGAACTGTAGGTGTCGGCGTGGCTTTAGCTATAGGTGTCGGCGTGGCTTTAGCTATAGGTGTCGGCGTGGCTTTAGCTATAGGTGTCGGCGTTGCTTTAGGTGTAGGTGTAGGTTTCGGTGTAGGTGTAGGTTTCGGCGTGGCTTTAGGTGTAGGTGTAGGTTTCGGTGTGGCTTTAGGTGTAAGTGTAGGTTTCGGTGTGGGGACTATCTGCTGTCTAGAAGGTTCGCTATTACGTTGAGAGGCGTAAATTCGGCTCTTTTTCTGGAGATTTTCAGAAGCATTTATTGCGCCAATATCTTCATTTCTAGGCGTAGTTCGTACTGTTTGTGATGAACGTGCTGGTACAGACTTTTGACTAGAGGATAGTGGCTTTGACGAAACTATTTTGGCTGTTGATTTTGATTTAATTGTTGATGTTGTTTTAGGAGCAATTTCTATCAATTCAACGGGAACAGCAGATTGATTTTGCTGGGGAAACCACAGACTAAATGCATTAGATGAGCGCATCAGCCAGAACACCAGCAAGTGCAGAGAGACTGAACTAACAACGACAAAAATCCACAAACCTGGTGGATCGGTGTGTCGTCTCCAGACCTTGGCTGGAATTGGAGTTTTGTCTGCAACCGATGGTGTCATATTATATAAACTGGATATGATTATGCACTTTTACTCATTGGTAATGCTTTAAAATACCAGTCTAAATTTTAGCGATTAACCATTACCTCTGGTGAAACAGCAAAAGTCAAAACTGTTTCATCTACTCCTTTAAGTTCTAGCGGACTCCCTTTAGTAATTTCTCCTTCCTGCAAATAATCTGCTACGGCAGCAGAAACTAGAATCGTACCGGGAACAGCAGCAGCTTGCAACCTTGCGGCAATATTGACACTTGGGCCAATAGCAGTATAATCGGCGCGTTCAGCGCTACCAAACATCCCCACAACAGCAGTACCTTGGTGAATACCACACCGGAACTGTACGCTAGTAAGTTTGTCGCTATCGAATACACCTTGCTCTCGCCAGCGCTGGTTCAAGTCAGCCAGTGAGTGGTGCATTGCTCTTGCTGTATTAATGGCACGACGCACTTGTTCGTTAGGGGTTAGTTCTTCCGGCGCTCCATATAAAGCTAAGATAGCATCTCCCATAAATTTATCTACAGTGCCGCCATTGCTAAATACAACTTTGGTCATTGCTTCTAAATATTCATTTAGCAGTTCTGCAACTCGTCGGGATCTGAGAGTATTTGCTAGCTGTGTAAAACCCACAATGTCGCTAAACAAAACTGTAATTAAGCGTGGTTCTGGGCGCAAATCTAACGTTAAGTCTCCGGTTGCGGCTTTTTGCACCAATACAGCAGGCAAAAAGCGCTTTAGTACCGATTCTGTTAGATAAGTATTTAACTCCACAATTCGCCGTTCATTTTCTTTCAACGCTAAAAGATTGCGAACTTCCGCCAAAAGTTCCCGATCGTTGAATGGTTTTGCTAAATAAGCGTCCGCGCCATGTTCTGTACCTTCGATGCGGGTTTCTTCATCTACTTTCGCTGTCAGCAGAATGATTGGTGTTCCTTTCAACGTCTCCTCATTGCGGATCATCTGAATCATCTCAAGTCCGCTCACCAACGGCATCATTAAGTCAGTCACAATCAAGCTGGGTAGAATTTCCTTCGCTCTACTGTGCCCTTCATGACCGTTACGAGCTGTCTGTACATGATAGCCATTACGGCGGAAAATTTCAGATACATAGGTTCGCAAATCGGGGTTGTCATCTACAACTAAAATTGAGTGCTGAGTCTTATGTGCTGAGTCTTGAATATCAACACTGGGGGAGAGGTTTATTGTAATATCTTCAATATTGTCTGTTGTTGACTCTACAAGTTCTAAATCAGCTAATTCTACGCTAGCGCGATTTGTATTCAGTTCGGTAGGCGTTTCTAGTACTTGCTGTGCATGTAAATGAGCATTTCCAGTCACCAGCCATAAACTAAAAGTAGTACCTTCACCATAAACTGATTCCACAGTGACTTGACCACCATGTAATTCTACTAATTCTTTAACTAAAGCTAAACCCAAACCACTGCCTTCATAGGAGCGGTTTGCTGAACCTTCAGCTTGGCGAAAGCGCTCAAATAGGTGGGGAATTTGTTCTTTAACAATACCAATTCCAGTATCTTGCACTTGTAATATGCAGCGATCGCGCTCAGATTTTAGTCTGACACTGATGGTGCCACCTTCAGGAGTAAACTTCATGGCATTTGACAAGAGGTTATAAACCACCTTGTCAAATTTTTCCATGTCCAAGTACACCGTCGAACACTCATCTAACTGAGTAACGAGATGCAGTCTCTTTTTCTCACAATAAGGACGAAAAGATTCAACTATTTGGCTTACAAATTCGACTAAATCACAGGGATGGAAGCTAGGCTGCATTCTCCCCGCATTCAGGCGTTGTAAATCCAGGAGTTGATTTACCAGTCGCAGCAGGCGGCGGGAGTTACGCAGGGCGATCGCACTTTGAGAGTAAGATAATCCCTCACCAGCTGCCACCGCCGACTCTAAAGGCCCTTGAATCAAAGTAATCGGTGTGCGAAACTCATGGGAAATATTTTGGAAAAATTCAGTTTTTTGTTTGTCTAATTCCAGTAAGCGTTCAGCTTGTTGGCGAGTTTTTTGATACAAGTGTGACTGCTGCACAGCGATCGCGGCTTGCGCTGCCACTGCTTTGGCCAAATCGATATCAGATGGCAACCATTGGCGGACTTTTTTACCTTCATGCAACGTAATACTACCGATGCATTTACCATCAGCTAATAATGGTACAAACATTAGCGATCGCGCTGGCATTTTTAAAGGTAAATCAAAACCCCGCACATCTGAGGGAGAATGGCTTACATTACCAATTACCACAGGTTCATGTGTCTGTAGCATTTGTTGGAGGATGGGATTTTCCTGAATCGATGCTTGAGAATAGGGTAATCTCTGGTTTGATAAGTGATGATTGCTACTTGAATTATTATCTGGGGCTGGCGCTCTTAAATTTTCTAGATGTTGAAAACTGTCATACAAACCCACACACTCAACAAACTCATCTTCCTCTGTCCACAAAGACAAGACGCACCCATCAACTTGTAAAGCTTGTCCCAATTGTTGGGTAATAGCCGCAAAAATATCTTGAGGATCTAAGCTAGAGCGAATCGCGCTAGTAATTGTATTAATCAAGCTCTCTCGCTTGGCAAGGGCACGTACTTGTTCGTAAGCATAAGCTTGAGACAAAGCCAAGGCTGCCTGATCCGCTACCATCAACACTAACTGCACCTCATCCTCACCCCAGAAGCGAGGAACAGAACACTGGTGCAGTGCTAGCACTGCCATCAGTTCTTGTTGGCAGATCAATGGCACAACTAAACTAGAACAAATGTTAGCAGCAGCAAAAGCTTGCTCCCGTTCGCGCAGTTCGGGAGTGTTACCGTGAATGCGCTCATCATCGATCGCATCGTGAATCACCTGGACTTCGCGGGTTTCCCATACCGTCTGAGCCAAAAGAGGCAGAGGAGTTGCAGAGGATATAGCGGGCAGAGGGGAAAGACTTACTGCCACTTCCCCTTTGCTCTCCTGCACCTCTGTTTCTTCAGAAAGAGGCTTCTGATAAATAAACCCTTTATCCGCCAACTGCTCATCTTGGAAGGGACGTAGCAGACAAACATCCACCTCCAACATGTCACCCACTGTATCTACAATTGCTTGCAAAATTTGTCTGTAGTCTAAAGCACTGCGAATCGTATTGGTAACAGTATTCAGCAGCGATTCTTGACGGAGTGTGCGGGTAAGTTCGCGGGTTCTAGCTTTGAGGACATTGTGAGTATCCAAAGCTTGGCGTACCACTGCTTTGAGTTCCTCCGCTTCCCACGGTTTCGTGACATACTTAAATACCTTACCAGCGTTGATTGCTTCCACCAAGTCTTCGACATCGGTGTAGCCAGTTAAAATTATCCGAATAATATCTGGATATTGAGTTGCTGTTAGGCTCAAAAATTCTGTACCGCTCATCATTGGCATCCGCTGATCGGAGATGATCACCGCGATCTCTCCCTCTTGAGCCAGCAGATCGAGGGCTGCAGGGCCAGAGGTTGCCCTTAGCACCTTATAATCACGATAAAAAGTGCGGTAAAGCAAGTCAAGGTTGTCTGGTTCATCATCGACAACCAAAATTTTAGGCTTACTGTTTGCTTGGGATTTCATGCACCGCTTTCCTGCTGCAACGGCAGTCGGATAAAGAATAATCTGATCAGGTAAGGATTTTTCTGAGTCAGGTAAGAGCAGAGCATTTCGACCAATAGGGCTGTTTGGCTACATGACTGCTGAGTGTATGAGCGTTTACTCACAGTAATTCGTCTCAATTGCTTGTGCCGATTACCGTTTGCGTTGGTGCAGGGTAATTGCTTTCATTGTCAGTTTTAGTGTTATAGAGTCGACGCTTGCTTGCCAAATCTTTTTTCACCTCCTGTGAGCAATGTCTGATAATACATACAGCGCTCATAGCCAGCAGAAAAATCCAGATAAAGCTGCATATTAAGTTTTCCCTCCACAGTTGTTGTAATAACACTTGCAGGTAAATTTTATTTATGGTAGTCATGGTACAGCCAGCAAAATTAAAACAATAAGATTTAAAGCCAAAGTATACTATTAGACAAATACCTCTTTCTAATTTAGCAATCAGAACTATCATTAAGACAAGTGGTAAGTGGTTGAGGAGTTAGAGATTAGGGATTAGGAAACCTTACAGATTCTTGTCACAGTAACTGTACAGCTTACTTCTAGGACTTAGTAGCAAAGTAGTATCAGTGTGCGGTAACTGCAAAAAACAAGTTCAGTACTGTAACCAAGGGTAGTTTGAAACCAGAGTTTGCCAATAGTGTACTTACTTAACAATTTTGGAGATGCTGCTTACAGATAAGTTATGCTATTCCTCTGCTCACTCGCTGAAAGCTCTATCACTTTAGAGATGTTTTTGTGGTAATCAGTTTGATATTCTGCCTACCTAAAAGAAGGTATGCAATGAATATACTGGGTTTAAATAGATTTATGAAGTTGTAACTCCTAAGAGGATGTTTGAAAAGTCGTAAAGTATACTATAAACCCTACTTCCATTCCTCTTTGCTTCGGGGAGAGGCTTTGAAACACCCATTCCCTCGTAGGGAAGGCAGGGTGGTTTCATACAAGCAGAGAAAAACTAAAACTGTGTTTCAAAGCCTTTGCCCTCGTGGGGGAAAGGAATGGAAGTGAGGGAAAAAACCTGGACACAAAACAAGAAATCAAGACTTATGTATTTTTCTTTTTTCGTATGAAACCACCCTGCCATTCCCTCGTAAGCGTTGGGGGCTAGGGGGGTTAGGTTTCCGAAGCTTTGATGTTATGAAAAATACTTGTTCATTCATCCTCTAATACTCTTTCAAAAATGCAGGTTATAAAACTCCAAACTAAAGTGTAAAATTTGTTTAATCTACATTGGTTCAGTTAAATCTCCTGGGCAACTCTATAAGTTCTGATTTAGTTTAAATCTTGTTTTAGGATATTTGAGAAAATTTTTGTTGAATAAAATCAATACTAAACTAGCCTTGAAATATCGGTTTTTTCACCCATACCACCAACAGCCAATCGATCCAGCTTGCTACCAATTCCAAATTCGTACAGCTACACCTGCTGATTTGATTGGTGTTGCCCAAATTATTACTGAAAGCTTTCACTCCCACAATGGTATATGGGGATGGGCTTTTCCGTTGCTACGTCTGGGTATTTACGAAGACTTAAGGCATCGGATGGCATCACCTGCGCCCCGTCATCTTTGCTTAGTTGCTCTTGAAGCTACTACTGGTGAGGCTACTAACTTAGTAGGAAGTGTGGAAATGGGTGTACGCTACAGTAGTGATTCATGGAGCGAGGTTGGTGTAGGTTTTCCTTACTTATCTAATTTAGCGGTTCACCCAAAATACCGTAGACATGGTGTGGCTTCAGGATTACTTACTAGCTGTGAAAAAGTCTCTCGCGAGTGGGGATTTCAAGACTTATATCTCCATGTTTTAGAAAATAACCATCAAGCACGACAGCTTTATTTCAAGCTGGGATATCGAGTGCATAAAGTCGAATCTAATTGGAATACATTTCTTCTAAGACGCTCAAGCCAGATGTTATTGCACAAGCGCCTGAGTCCTGATTCCATTCTCTGAGTTTTATTTTGGCAATTGTCAAGTTTTGTATTCCATTCCAATTAATTCAATAAAATCTGTAACTCATAGCGGTAATCAAACACAAACTAAGCTAAACCACGTCTACCTTTAGAACCATAATTATTTTGACTCCGAGAAAGCTCAAAACTCAAGCCAGGACTAGATAATATACTCTTTTTAATAACTCTAGGTTTTAAAATGAACGGGGTTTAATTAGAAATTTAGCCAATATTATCTAAATATCCAGATAAATCCGCTTTGATTTCCAGAATTTACTTGATTTAGCAAGCAAGAGCTAACGAGAAAGAAGGATCTTTGAGTTATACTAAGTTTTTTCACGCAATCAAATAGGAGTCTTAATAAATCAAAACTTAAACGTGTTTGTTAATTTACGAAGCGAGTAAAAAGCTTTTGATAATTTTTTATCAAAAGAATATTTGATTTTAACTTTTTACGAAAAATACCCTCGTCGCTATAAACAAATTATCTTTTTGGTAAATATTTTTAATATTAAAAAATGTTAAATACCCTTTTGGAATTTATGCTTAACAAATTTTTTAAAGCATTCGATATAGATGAAAATGGACTATAATGGGAACATAACGCAAAATCACGTTGAAAGAAATCTTACTTCCTCATAATAACTTTGTAATTCATATATTCATCTTTATAAAAACTTTAAGAAAACATTAGTAGAGTTTACAGACAAATCTAGTTATATCTCATAAAATATAATCACTCAATTACTGAAACAACGCCTATATATTGTTATTTTTAGTTAGATTGACCAGAAAGGTCTTGATAATAAAAGAATTCAAAAACTTGATTTGATATAACAGCTAGTTCCGTTTTGAAGTGCATACTACAACAACATTCATTAAAAGTTTAAAAAACATGGATAGCGAACAGCATCGACGCTATCAGACCTCTATGGTATCAACTTATTACCCTGAAACTACTTTCCTTGACTCTGTTGTCATGTCAGACGGAACTGAGCAATCGCAAGGCTCGGATATCCTTACACGTTTGCACAGTGGAGAAGTTTTCATCGTCAATAGTCGTAGGCGAAATGGATTAATACTCTTTAAACGCTACCATGCAGAGTTTGCTGGGCCTGGGGCTGCTGTGGGTGGGGATTACGATTGTGATTGCCAAAGGGCACTGCCCATAGGTAATCTTTCTTTATTAACTCCTGAATCTAATGAAGAACGCCAGAAGGCTTACTTGATTAGGCGACAGTGGATTCGATTGATCAAGCAAATTACAGAAAATCCATTGCCTGGGCAGCGAGTCCAGAAGATTCTCGATCAATTTGAACAATACTTTCCACCAGAAATAGTGGCTCTTTTGCCGGATGTTGCTTTTGCTCTTTTAGTAGGTGTGCTGCCACAAACAGTGGGAGTAGTACGCCGTTTGGGCAGTGAGTTAAATAGCAGGTTTAATTACTGAGTAAATTGCTAAGATGATAAATTTGCCAAAGCAGTTTTTACTCGATTAACGGTGCGGGCGTTTTCTTCTATCGTTCCGACAGTAATTCGTAATCCTCCGCTAATGTGCCGTACAAGTGTGCCGAGTGTTTTAAGTTTCTGGTGGAAAGTTTTTAAAGCAGCTTCTTGTGAATTAAAGCCATTTGGTTTAAGACGCAGGTAAATAAAGTTGGCAGCACTTGGGGTAATTTGTAGTTCCGGTTGCTGGGATAAAATTTCGATGAGTTTAGCTCGTTCACTCAAGGTCTGGGGAATTGATTCCAGCAAGAGTGTACGATTTTGTAAACCAACTAAGGCAGCTGCTATGGAAAAACTGGGGAGATTGTAGGGTAAGCGAACTTTTTCTAAAATGGCGATCGCTTCGGGATGAGCAACGCAATAACCAATACGGAGAGATGCCAATCGGAAAGCTTTAGAAAAAGTGCGTAATATTACCCAATTAGGATGCTGTGGTAATTCACCTACTAGGGTAGTTTGACTGAATTCAAAGTAAGCTTCATCAATTACTACTAAAATATGCTGTGGCAAGCTTCTTAACCACGCTAACTCAGCCTCAGTTAAGCTATTAGCAGTCGGCGAATTGGGATGGACTACGAAAACTACGCGAATGGGGGGATTTTGAGTTTGTTCGATCGCAGACTGTGCGGCGCTTATGTCAATTTCAAAATTTGTTTCATTTCTCCCCACCGCCACCACAGGAATGCCCAAAGTTTGCGCCAAAATCCCGTACATTGAGAAAGTGGGATTGGCAACAAGAATTGACCCTTCTCCTCCTAGACAGGTGGCGATTAATAAAGAGCGGATTAGTTCATCTGAACCATTACCAACAGAAATATTGGCAGCAGTAAATAACGATGATGAGAGGTTGGCTGACTGATTAACGTACTGTGCGATCGCATCTTTAAGTGTTTCATGCCCGCCATCAGGATAACGATTTGTTTCAATTACTTGCTGATAAGTCCACGCTAGCTTCTCTTTTAACTCAGGAGGTAAATCGTAGGGGCTTTCATTTGTATCTAGGCGATCGAACTGTGTGGCGACAGAATCGGCTGTATCGCTGCTAGGATGAGGTTTATAGGCGGTGAATTGGGCTAAATCTGACCGAATGAAGGGAAGCATAGTTTTAGTCATTAGTCATTGGTCATTAGTCATTGGTCATTAGTCATTGGTCATTGGTAACTAAGAAAGGACAAATGACTAAGGACATTATTTATGTGTGAGTCTAATATTTTACAACTTCAAGGTAATTGGCAAAAGAGGCGAATTGCCTGCCAAATTTCTTCTATAACATTACCCAAGGCGTGGTCACTGTCGAGTTCAACTAACTCTACCCAAGGACGCGAGCGCGCAAAGTCCCGACTAGCTTCGATCGGGATGACTTCATCCTTTTTTCCGTGCAAAATTAGCGTGGAAATAGGGCGTTGTAAAAACTTTTCTTGGTATTGGGCAGCATCTGTAACGAAATCGTAACTTAAGGAAAGCGATCGCTGCTCTTGATAGTGGTAGACCATGATATATTTTTCTTGCTGCCAACGCTGTACTTCTTCATCTCCTAGCTTGGGCAACCAATGTGATAAAAACCCAAAAGCTGGTGCTAGCAAAACTAAGCGTTGCACTTGTAAATTTTGTTGTCCCAAGTGGGCAGCAGTCAAACCACCCAAACTTGAGCCAATAAGCGTTACTGGTGTAGAATCATTGCTGAATTCTGCGGCAACTTGAGCCAGCTGACGAGTAATTGTTAATTGGGAAAAATCGCCAGCATTGAGATCGGGGATTTTCAGCTTTGTCTGAATTTGGGTAAAGCGATCGCCTATATCCCGCGCTTTGGCAGATTTAGGACTAGAAGCAAATCCGTGAAGATATATGTAGTCCAAGACTGTTAATAGTTAGGAGTTAGGAGTGAGAAGTTAGAAATTTTAAGTTTTAAGTTATGAGTTTATTTTTTCAACTCACAACTCATAACTCATAACTATTATTAACGCAATGTGACAAATTCCTCTGCGGATGAGGGATGGATACCCACAGTAGCATCAAAGTCTTTTTTAGTTGCGCCCATCTTGACTGCGATCGCCACACCTTGGATAATTTCAGCTGCACCTTCACCTACCATGTGAGCGCCTAGAACTTTGTCAGTGTTGCCATCAACTACCAACTTCATCATTGTCTTCTCTTGTTTACCAGTCAAACTGTGGTACATAGGGCGAAAGCGAGTGCGAAAAATTTTTACGGCATCACCAAGTTTTTCTCGTGCTTCGGCTTCTGTCCAGCCGACTGTTGCGGCTTCTGGGTTAGAAAATATGGCTGTGGGCACAGTTTCGTGACTGAATTCGCGGCGATTATCCCCAAATTCACTATCAGCAAAGGCGCGACCTTCACCAATGGCCACGGGAGTTAAATTGATTCGGTCGGTGACATCGCCAACAGCAAAAATATTCGGTTGACTAGTTTGACTGTATTCATTGACTGCGATCGCACTTGTGGTTGGGTATCCAGGGCCTTCGATAGAACTAGCGACAATATCAACCCCAGCGTTTTCTAAACCTAATCCATCTACATTGGGGGTTCGACCGGTCGCTACTAAAAACACATCGGCAATTAGTGATTCTTGGTCATCCCCTGATAAAGTCAGTTTCAACCCTTCTGGGACACGTTCAATTGCTTTCACCACATTATTCTTAATCAAGCGAATTCCGTGGTTCGTCATACCCTCTTCAATTTCTATGCGGACATCTTCATCAAAACCATTTAAAATCTTTTCACCTCTGGTAATTTGTGTCACCTCAGAACCCAAACCGCGCATAATACAAGCAAATTCCGTGCCGATATAACCAGCGCCAATAATAACGATGTGTTTTGGTTGTTCTTTTAGATGAAAGATTTCGTCGGAGGTAATGCCATGTTCCATCCCTGGTAAATCTGGCTTGACGGGACGCCCACCAACAGCAATTAAAATTTTGTCTGCTGTAACTTTACGTCCATCAACTTCTATGGTGTGAGGATCTACCAATGTGGCGCGACCAGAAAATAGTTCTACTCCGGCTTTTTCCAAGAAGCTTATGTGCAGTTGCGATAGTCGCCGAACTTCCTTATCTATAGATGTAATGAAATATTCCCAGTCAAACTCAGCATTACCTACTTTCCAGCCATAGCCTGAAGCGTCACTGAACAGTTCGGGAAAGTGAGAGCCATAGACCATGAGTTTTTTGGGAACGCAACCGCGAATCACACAAGTGCCACCAACTAAATCATATTCAGCGATCGCCACTTTTGCGCCGTAGCTAGCCGCTCGTTTGGAAGCCGCCAAACCTCCAGAACCCGCACCAATTACAAACAGGTCGTAATCAAAAGTCATAAGTTTATGTTCTCTTTAGCAACAAGTGAGTTCCTGGGAACTTACACACAGAACGTGATTGAACTATATAAGAATATCCGTTGAACGCTGTGTAAGTCCTGTCCTTGATTTAATCTAGCGTTAGCAGATGCTATCTGGTCGTAGGGAATATCACTTTTTGCTTTGGCGGCAGCAAAGGCAGTAGTTAACAGTTGTATAGTTCTTCCCCTAATCGAGTATAAGTTTGTGCTACCGCATTGGAGCAGCTAAGTTGCACAGGAATTAGACAAAATTATGACAAAACGTACTGTCTTGGGCTTTTACGTAGCATTTTTTACCCCCATTAGCAATTTTTATGTACTTGGAGAGTCAGTTGGAATTACGGGTGTTGGAGTTACGGGTGTTGGAGTTACGGGTGTTGGAGTTACGGGTGTTTCGGGTGTTGGAGTTACGGGTGTTACGGGTGTTGGAGTTACGGGTGTTACGGGCGTTGGAGTTACAGGTGTTACAGGTGTTGGAGTGACGGGTGTTACGGGTGTTGGTGTTACAGGTGTTGGAGTTACGGGTGTTACGGGTATTACGGGTGTTGGAGTTACAGGTGTTGGAGTTACAGGTGTTGGAGTTACAGGTGTTACTGGTGTTGGAGTTACTGGTGTTACTGGTGTTACTGGTGTTGGAGTGACGGGTGTTGGATCTGTTGGAGTGACGGGCGTTGGATCTGTTGGAGTTACGGGTGTTGGATCTGTTGAGGTTACAGGTGTTGGAGTTACGGGTATTACGGGCGTTGGATCTGTTGGAGTTACGGGTGTTGGATCTGTTGAGGTTACAGGTGTTGGAGTTACGGGTATTACGGGCGTTGGATCTGTTGGAGTTACGGGTGTTGGATCTGTTGAGGTTACAGGTGTTGTCTTAGCTGGGGTGTCGGGTGT